>NZ_JBFAOV010000030.1:0-72741 GCF_040675375.1 Nonomuraea sp. NPDC049607 | reverse complement strand
TACGGTGGCGTCCGGGCCGGTGCGGATACGGTGACGTCCGGGCCGGTGCGGATACGGTGACGTCCGGGCCGGTGCGGATACGGTGACGTCCGGGCCGGTGCGGATACGGTGACGTCCGGGCCGACGACAGTGGCGGACGGTGACGGCTCCCTGGGGCGGCCCGCCTTGGCGGGGTGTGTCTCACAGATCAGGGCCGAGCGGCGCTCCTGCGGGGACGTCGCCCGCCCCTTCCTTGAGCTCGACGAAGATCGCGTGGGTCTCGGTGTCGCCGATGTTCCGCCCGGCGTGCTCCTGGGCGCCGAGCCACCGGGCCTGCCCCGCCTCCAGGGCCAGCTCGACCTGCTGCCCGACCCCGTGGCCCGGCTGGACCTGGTGATGGCCGCCTTCACGCAGCTCACCCTCGACTGGGAACCGCAGTTGCGCACCTCGCTGCGGCTGTCCCTGCAACCCGGTGCCGCCCAGCCGCACCTGCGCGGCGGCCGCGCCATCGGCTGGATCGAGGACGCCCTGGCCCCGCTCCGCGACACCCACCCCGGCCTGGACGTCCACCGCCTGGCCGTGGCGATCCGCTCGGCCACCGGCATCGAGTCGCTGGTCTGGCTCACCGACATCGCCGGGCTCACCCACCGGCAGGCGGCCGACACCATGCGCCGGTCGGCGCGGGCCCTCCTGTCCGCCGCCCTCGACGAGCACACCCACCCTTGACGGGACAGACGCGTTGACCGCGACGCCCCGCCCCTGACCGAAGCGACCCGCCCTTGCCCGGCACGGGCCTCCGCACCACGCGCGGCCTCCGCACCACGCGCGCCGCCGCCCGTGGGATCAGGCGCCGCGGGATCACGCGGGGCCGTGGGGTCAGGCGGAGGCCACGGGGTCAGGCAGGGCAGGCGGGGCCGTGGGGTCAGGCGGGGGCCATGGGGTCAGGCAGGGCAGGCGGGGCCGTGGGGTCAGGCGGGGCCGTGGGGTCAGAGGTTCTTGTAGCGGCCGTCGTGGTACAGCAGCGGAGGCCCGTCCGCCGGGGTGCCGAGGGCCGTCACCCGGCCGAGCACGATCGAGTGGTCCCCGCCGTCGTACACCGCCGTCGTGGCGACCTCCACCGTGGCCAGGGCGCCCGTGAACAGGGCCACCCCCGAGTCCCCGCGATGGTGCTCCCACCGGGACAGTTGCCCGTTCAGCGGACGGCCGCGATGGGCGAAGAAGCGGGAGACGTCTTCCATGGAGGCGTGCAGCACCGACACCCCCCACACCCCGGCCTCGATCACCGCGTCGTGGAAACGGGCCACCTTCTCGGCGCAGAACAGCACGAGCAGGGGGTCGAGGGACACCGACGTGAAGGAGTTGACGGTCATCGCGTGGTCCACGCCGTCGAGCCGGGTCGTGACGATCGCGACTCCCGTGGCGAAGCGGCCGACGACCTTACGGTAGTTTCCCGGGTCCACATGCCGCTCTATGGAATGCACGACGTTACTTTATGCCTCTACGTCGGATTCTTTGGAGGTGGGTATCCCCGCAACAACCACGATCCCCCACCCGATGAGGGCGTGAACATGAACGCCACCACGAGAGCCAGCAATCCGCCATACAGGTAGACATACCCCGCAGCCCCCTGGGAGATCACCAGATCCCCGGCGCTGAGCTGGAGCGTGAACGGCATCGTGACCAGCAGCCAGCCGAGCCCGGTCGCGAACGCCGCCAGCTTCGTCCGCATGAGCCTGCCCGCCCCCAGCGGGATCAGGAACAGCGCCAGCACCCACCCGATCGCCGCCCACGGCACGGCGCCGTGCTGGTCCTGGGCGTGCGTGAACCCGCCCACGACCCCGAGCACGACACCCAGCACGAACAGCATGCCGTACGCCGCCCCGCCCAGCGCCGACTCCGTCTGGCTGCGATGCTCCATGGGCAACGAGGTTAGTGGATGCCCGCGAAGAGATCGTTCTCGCGGTTGTGCGGCTCGCCGAGCCCCCCGGCGTCGACGGGCGGTCCTGGCACCGGCCGACCGGGCACGCCGATGGCCAGGACGAAGTGCTCCACGCCGAGCACCTCCTGCCCGATGTTGTTGGACAGGGCGTACCACGGGCCGTCCACGGTGATCTGGGTGGCGTGGGCGCGCATGGCCTCCCGCTTGTTGCCGACCCAGGGGCGGGCGTCGATCTCGGTGGTGATGTCCTCGTCGGGGCTGCCGAAGGGCACGTCGTCGACGTCCTCGACGAGGAAGCCGTTGCCCGAGTCGCGCATCGCCTCGGCCGTGCGCCGCATGACGGACCTGGGCACGGCCGTGTGGTAGAACTTCGCGATCTGCCACGGCTCGTCCTGGCGCGGGGCCGGACGGCCACCCGGGACGTAGTCGGGCTTGGCGGCCAGCTCGAAGGCGCGGCGGGCCACCCGGTGGGCCTGGATGTGGTCGGGATGGCCGTAGAAGCCGTTGGCGTCGTACGTCACCAGCACCTGCGGGCGCACCTCGCGGATGACCTTGACCAGCTCGCCGGCCGCGTCGTCGAGGTCGGCCTGCCAGAAGGCGTTCGGCCGGTCGTTGGAGGCGACGCCCATCATGCCGGAGTCGCGCCAGCGGCCCGGCGTGCCGAGGAAGCGATGGTCCTCGACGCCGAGCGCCTGGCAGGCGGCCGCCAGCTCGCCGATCCGGTACGGCCCGAGCAGGTCGTCGCGGTCGGCCGCCAGGTGGGCGAGGTCGGCGGGAATGACCTCGCCCTCCTCTCCGAGCGTGCAGGTCACCAGCGTGACGTGGGCGCCTTCCGCGACGTATTTGGCCATGGTCGCGCCGGTGCCGATCGACTCGTCATCCGGATGGGCGTGCACGAGCAGCAGGCGTCGATCAGTCATAGTCATGAGCGTAACAATGGCTGGATACTGGCAGGATTGAGCCCATGAGTGAGAGCTTCCCGCGACTGTCGGCAAGGACCCGCCGGTTCACCCTGGGAGTGCCCAGGGGGTTCACGATCTCGCCCGACGGCGGACGAGTGGTCTTCCTGCGCACGAAATCCGGCACCGACCCGGTCACCTGCCTGTGGGAGCTCGACACCGAAACCCACGTCGAACGCCTGGTGGTCGACCCCCGTACCCTC
The DNA here is from genome assembly GCF_040675375.1 of Nonomuraea sp. NPDC049607. Lineage (NCBI taxonomy): Bacteria > Bacillati > Actinomycetota > Actinomycetes > Streptosporangiales > Streptosporangiaceae > Nonomuraea > Nonomuraea sp. NPDC049607. The sequence continues at coordinate 69,661 of NZ_JBFAOV010000030.1, read as the reverse complement.
CACGCCGACGACGAGGACCTGCCGCCGGAGGAGCGCGCGCGGCGCGAGCGCAGCCGTGAGGCCGCGGGCGGCGTGGTGGCCTACGGCCCCGACGCGGCGCTGACCAGGGCGGCCTTCGCCCTGTCCGGCGGGCTCTACGTCGTCGAGCTGGCGAGCGGCGAGACCCGCAGGCTGGAGACGCCGGGCGCGGTCGTCGACCCCCGGCTGTCCCCCGACGGGCGGCAGGTCGCCTACGTCACCGGCGGCGCGCTGTACGTCCAGGACCTCGCCTCGGGGCGCGGCCAGGTGCTCGCCACGCCGGAGTCGCCGACCGTCACCTACGGCCTGGCCGAGTTCATCGCCGCCGAGGAGATGGACCGGATGCGCGGCTACTGGTGGTCCCCGTCGGGCGACGCGCTGCTGGTCGAGCGGGCCGACGAGGAGCCGGTCGACACCTGGTACATCGCCGACCCGGCCAACCCCTCACGTCCGGCCGTCGCCCAGCGCTACCCGGCGGCGGGCACGCCCAACGCCCGCACCGAGCTGTTCGTGCTCGGGCTCGACGGGTCGCGGGTGGCGGTGCCGTACGAGGAGGAGTACCTGACGACGGCCGCCTGGGACGACCACGCGCTGTCGATCGTGACGATGACGCGCGACCAGAAGACGTTGCGGCTGTTCTCCGTCGACCCGGCGACCGGCCGGTCCACGCCGGTCCGCGAGGACACCGACCCGGCCTGGGTCGACATCGTGACCGGCGTGCCCGCCCACCTCGACGACGGCTCGCTGGTCTGGGTGGCCACGTCCGAGGGCGGGCACCGGCTGTTCGTCGGCGACCGCGCGGTCACGCCGCCCACTCTCCAGGTGCGCTCGGTGCTCGACGTCGACCACGACAGCGTGCTGTTCAGCGCGAGCGGCGGCGACCCGACCGACGTCCATCTGTGGACCTGGGACGGTCACTCGCTGCTGCCGGTCTCGACCCGTTCCGGGGTGTTCTCGGGGCGGATGTCCGGCGGCGTCGGCGTGCTGTCGGAGCAGAGCCTCGACGCCGAGGGCGTCTCGACCACGGTGGTGCGGCGCGACGGCATGGCGGTCCCGATCCCGTCGTACGCCGAGCGTCCCGGGCTCGACCTGCGGGTGTCGCTGGGGCGTTCGGGCCGCCGGGAGCTGGCCACGGCCGTGGTGCTGCCGTCCTGGTACGAGCAGGGCTCGGGCAGGCTGCCGGTCCTGATGGACCCCTACGGCGGCCCGCACGCCCAGCGGGTGCTCAACCGGCGCGGCGCGTTCCTGGAGAGCCAGTGGTTCGCCGAGCAGGGCTTCGCCGTGATCGTGGCCGACGGGCGCGGCACGCCGGGCCGCGGTCCCGCGTTCGAGCGGGCGGTGCTGGGCGACCTGGCGACCCCGGCCCTTGAGGACCAGATCGACGCCCTGCAGGGCGTGGCCGAGCAGTACCCCGACGACCTCGACCTGTCGAGGGTGGCCATCCGCGGCTGGTCGTTCGGCGGCTTCCTGGCCGCGCTCGCCGTGCTGCGGCGTCCCGACGTGTTCCACGCGGCGGTGGCCGGCGCGCCGGTGACCGACTGGCGGCTCTACGACACCTGCTACACCGAGCGCTACCTGGGCCACCCCGACGAGCAGCCCGAGGTCTACGACAACTCCTCGCTGTTCGCCGACGCGCCCAAGCTCGAACGCCCGCTGCTGCTGGTCCACGGCCTGGCCGACGACAACGTGGTGGCCGCCCACACGCTGCGCCTGTCCTCGGCCCTGCTCGCGGCCGGTCGCCAGCACAGCGTGCTGCCGCTCTCGGGCGTGACGCACATGACGCCCCAGGAGGTCGTCGCCGAGAACCTGCTCCTGCTCCAGGTCGACTTCCTGAAGAAGGCGCTGGGCTAGGCGGCCCGGAGGGCGTCGAGCAGCCTCGACGCCCCCAGGCCGATCAGCACGACCATCCCCATGACCAGCATGAACACCCACACAGGGGCGCCGAGGTAGGCGAGCAGGCCCTGCGCGACGGCCAGGATCAGCACGCCGAGCACGGTGCCCGCGACGCCGGCGCGCTCGCCGTACGGGCTGGTGCCTCCGAGGAGGACGGCGGCGAGCGCGAACACGGTGCTGTAGAGCCCCTGGCTGCCGGGGGTCGCCGCGCCGAGGCGCAGCAGCAGCGCGATGCCGCCCGCGGCGGCGAGCATGCTCGACCCGGCGAGCCCGAGCACCGCGCCGGGCCAGCCGGCGCCCAGGTCCTTGCGCACCTCCTGCCGGGTCCACAGCAGGCCGCCGGCGATCGAGACGACCGCGAACACGGCGAACCCGAGCGGGCCGGGATAGAGCGCGGCGGTCTCCAGGGGGATCGTCCCGCCGCCGAGCAGCGCGACGACCAGGGCCTCGCACACGACGGCGGCCCCGAGCGTGACGGCCCAGGCCGGGGCGGACAACACCATCGTGAACACGCTCATGGCGACCCCCGCGAGCCCGGCGAGCACGAGCGCGAGCAGCATCGCCAGCGGCAGCGGCACCCCGGCGGTCGCCGTGGACGCCACGAAGGCGCCGCTCGCGGCGGCGACCGCGCCCACGGCGAGGTTGGGCGTGCCGGTGCGCAGCGACAGGCCGAACCCCATGACGATCAGTCCGAGCTGCCCGGTCTGGGCGAGGACGTCGAGGACGAGCTCACTGCGCGTGGTGATCAGGACCAGCGCCAGGCCCAGGACGGCGAGGAGTCCGAGCACGCCTTCCCAGGCGCGCTGCCAGGTGCTCACTCCGACGATGCTGACAGCGCCGGACGATCACCGCAACCCCCCGGGCGTCGCCTGAGGGGCGGCGGGGGTGCCGTGCCAGCTCGCCCACAGGGCCGCGTACGAGCCGCCCTCGGCTACCAGCTCGTCGTGCGGGCCCAGCTCGATGATCCGGCCGTCCTCCACGACGGCCACCCGGTCGGCGTCGTGCGCGGTGTACAGCCGGTGGGCGATGGCGATCACCGTACGGCCCTCCAGGACGGCCGCCAGCGAGCGTTCCAGGTTCCGCGCGGCCCGCGGGTCGATCAGCGAGGTGGCCTCGTCGAGCACCAGCGTGTGCGGGTCGGCGAGGACCAGCCGCGCCAGGGCGAGCTGCTGGGCCTGGGCGGGCGGCACGGCCGTGCCGCCGGACCCGACCTCGGTCCCCAGCCCTTCGGGCAGGCCGTCCACCCAGGCGAGCGCGTCGACCGCGGCCAGCGCCGCGCGCACCGCCGCGTCGTCCGCGTCGGGGCGGGCGATCAGCAGGTTGTCGCGGACGGTGCCCTTGAAGACGTGGTGCTCCTGGGTGACCAGCGCGACGTGCCCGCGCAGGTCGTCGAGCGGCAGGTCGACCAGCGGCACGCCGCCCACGCTGACCTCGCCGGTACGCGGCCCGTGGATGCCGGCCAGCAGCCGTCCGAGGGTGGACTTGCCCGCCCCGGACGGGCCGACCATGGCCAGCCGCTCGCCCTGCTCGACGGTCAGCGACACGCCGTGCAGCACGTCGCGGCCCTCGCGGTAGGCGTACCGGACGTCGTCGGCCTTCAGCAGCTCGCCGGCCGGGCGGGCGGCGGAGGGCTCGCGGTCGTCGGGCACGTTGGCCACGCCGAGCAGCCGGGCCATGGCCGCGCCGCCCACCTGGAGCTCGTCGATCCACATGAGGAACCGGTCGAGCGGGTCGATGAGCTGCTGGGCGTAGACGACGGCGGCGGTGACCTGCTGGAGCGTCACCCAGCCGTTGGTGTAGAACAGGCCGCCGACCAGCAGCGTCGAGACCACCGGGATCACGTAGCCCAGCTCGACGGCGGGGAACCAGATCGTCCGCAGGCCGAGGGTGTACCGCTCGGCGGCGTAGGAGCGGCCGATGTCGCCGTCGGTGCGCCGGCGACGGCGTTCCTGCAGGCCCAGCGCCTCCACGGCCCTGGCGCCCTCGACGGTCTCGGCCAGCCCTTCGGTCATGTCGGCGTACGCGGCGTTCTCGCGCAGGTAGCCGTCGCGCGCCCGCTTCAGGTACCAGCGGGTCGCGAACCAGATCAGCGGGCCGGCGACGAGCATCGGCAGCATGAGCAGCGGGCTGACCAGCACCAGCGCGCCCACGGTGATCACGAAGGTGACCAGCGCGATGAGCGTCTCGGGCACGGCGTGCCGGACGGTCCTGGACAGGGAGTCGACGTCGCGGGACGTGCGGGTGATCAGGTCGCCCGCGCCGGCCCGCTCGACCGTGGACAGCGGCAGGCCGAGCACCCGGTCGACGAACTCCTCGCGCAGCTCGGCCAGCACCTTCTCGCCCAGCCTGGCCGAGGCCAGCACGGCGAAGCGGATCAGCAGGCCCTGGAGGAAGAGGAACGCGCCGATGACGGCGGCCACGAGCAGCCCGTTGACCTCGCCGCCGTCCTGGACGGTCTGGACCAGGCTGCCGAGCTGCCACGGCACGACGAGCCCGGCGACGGCGGCCAGGCCGTGCAGGGCCAGCGCGACGGTGAGCTGGCGCGGGTACTTCAGCGTCAGCCTGCGCGCGTAGGCGCGTACCTGTTTCCGGTCGGCGACCGGCAGGATCTCGCGGGCCATGGTCAGCCCTCCCCTCGGGTCACGGTCGCGGCGTATTCGGGTGAGGCGTCCAGCAGGTGCCGGTGTGTGCCCTCGGCCAGCACCCGGCCGTCGGCCACGTAGATCACGTGGTCGGCCCGGTCGAGCACCAGCGGGCTGGTCGTGCAGATCATGGTGGTGCGGCCCGCGCGCGCCTTGGCCAGCCGCTCGGCGATGCGGGCCTCGCTGTGGGCGTCGACGGCGCTGGTGGGCTCGACCAGGATGAGCACCTCGGGGTCGGCGACCAGGGCCCGCGCCAGGCGCAGCCGCTGCTGCTGGCCGCCGGAGAACTCGCGGCCGGCCTCGGACACCAGGGCGTCGAGGCCGTCGGGCAGCGCCTCGACGATGTCCTCGGCGCAGGCGGCGTACAGGGCCTGGCGCACGTCGTCGTCGGAGGCGGCGTCGCGGACGTCGAGCTCGGCCCTGAGCCTGCCGGTGAACAGGCGGGCGTCGTTGCCGGCGACCAGGATGCGCGAGCGGATCTCGGCCATGGGCAGCGTGGCCAGCTCGACGGCGCCGAAGGTGACGTCGCCGGGCGCGTACCGGCCGAGCCGGTCGGCGATGGCGGCGGCCTCCTCGGGGGCGTCGGCCGCGACGGCGGTGAGCATGCCGGGCTGGAGGGTGACGCCGCTGTAGGAGTCGCGCAGGACGCCGCCGGCGCTGGTCTCGGTGCCGCCGGCGACCTCGGGCTCGATCGACAGGATGCGGATGACGCGGCGGGCCGCGACGTGGCCCTTGGTGAGCTTGTCAGCGGCCTCGGTCAAGGTGCGCAGCGGGCCGATCAGGAAGGCGGCGTAGCCGTAGAGCGCGACGAGATCGCCGGTGCTGATCTCGCCGCCGACCGCGAACGTGGCGCCGATGCCGGTGACGACCGCGACGAGCAGGCCGGGCAGCAGGATCTGGGCGCCTTCGAGCAGCGACTCGACCCGGGCCACGCCGACCCCGGCGTGGCGCACGCGCTGGGACTCCTCGCCGTAGCGGCCGGCGAACACCTGCTCGCCGCCGATGCCGCGGAGCACCCGCAGGCCGGCGACGATGTCGGCGGCCCTGGTGGACAGGTCGCCGGTCAGCTCGCGCTGCCGCTTCTGCCGCCGGTGCAGCAGCTTGAGCAGCGGCGAGACGGCGACCGCCATGAGCGGCACGCCGAACAGCACGAGCAGCCCGAGCGGCACGGAGGTCGTGAGCAGGATCACGGTGACCGCGACGATGGCCACGACCGAGCCGGTGCCGCGCAGCAGGATGTCCATGGAGCTGCCGATGTGGGCGATGTCGGAGTTGCCGACGCTGACGACCTCGCCGGTCGAGACCTTCTTGGGCAGCGTCGCCCCGAGCCTGGCGGCCTGCCGCGCGGTCACCTGGACGGTGCGGTAGGCCGCCGACAACCAGTTGAACACCGCCATCCGGTGCCGCATGATCCCGGTGAACGCCTGGAGCAGGCCGAGCCCGAGCAGGATCGACGCCCAGGTCAGCAGCGCCCTCGTGTCCTTGGCCGTGACCGCGTCGATGCCCTTGCCGAGCACCGCGGGCACGAGCGCCTGCACCAGCCACCACAGGGTGGCGAAGCCGATGCCCGTCAGCAGGGCACGCGCCTGGCGCCGCGCGTTCCACCACAGGTAGCGGAGTGGGCTGCGGATGTCGGGCACGCCGGGATCGGCCTCAGGAAGGGAGCGCATAGCCTGACAAGGTTGACAAGCCATTGCCCGGCCCGGCAAACGGTTTTTCGCCAGGCTAACGCTCGGGCACGTGCCTGAAGGCGCGCACGGTGTAGAGCAGCGCGACCAGGGCGGTCAGCGCGAGCAGCAGGTAGCCGACCGTGTACGACCCGGATGCGCCGTAGACGGCCCCCATCACCAGCGGCGGGAAGTAGCCGCCGAGCCCGCCGGCCGCGCCCACCAGGCCGGTCACCGTCCCCACCTTCGACGCCTCGACCAGCTTGGCCACGAGGGCGAAGACGCCGCCCGTGCCGAGGCCGAGGAAGCCGGCGATGAGCACGAAGCACACCCCGGCGGGCACCTCGGCGGGCGGCCGGAACGACAGCGCGACCGCCATCACGACGGTCCCGGCCAGCGAGATGAGCAGCACCTTGACCGGCCCGATCCGGTCGGACAGGGTGCCGCCGGCGGGCCGGGCGGCGACGGCGGCGATCGAGAACCCGGCCGCGCGCAGCCCGGCGCCGGTCTGGGCGAAGTGGTAGACGTTCTGGAGCAGGGTGGGCAGGTAGGTCGAGAACGCCACGAAGCCGCCGAAGGTGACGGCGTACAGGAAGGCGCACTGCCAGGTGGCCCTGATCTTCGTGGCCTCGCGCATCCGGGGCAGGGCCGGGGCGGTGGCGGGCGACCAGGCGGGGGAGTCGCGGCTGCCGCCGATCATGATCACGCCCATCAGGGCGAGCACCGCGGCCATGAGCAGGTGCGTCGGGAACCGGCCGAAGTCCTCGACCAGGCGAGGGGTGAAGAACGACGACAGCGCGGTCCCGCCCATGCCGGCGCCGAACACGCCGGTGGCGAAGCCTCTGCGCGCGGGCTCGTACCAGGCGTTGACGAACGGGATGCCGATGGCGAACGACGTGCCGGGGATGCCCAGGAGGAACCCCCAGAACAGCAGCCACCCGTACGAACTGGACAGGCCCACGAGAAGGACGGGCACGATCGACACGAAGCAGATGATCGCGAACATCCGCCGCCCGCCGAGCCGGTCGGCCAGCACGCCCACGGGGATGCGGCCGAGCGAGCCGACCAGCACCGGGATCGCGACCAGCAGCGAGGTCTGTGTCGGGGAAAGGTGCAGTTGCCTGCTGTAACTGCCGGACAGGGGACCGATGAGGTTCCAGGCCCAGAACGTCACGGCGAAGGCCGCCGTGGCCAGCGCCAGGTTCCGCACCTGACCTTTACGAAGCACAGCCATATACCCTGTGTAACAGAGAGTCACTTTCTGTGATGAAGTGGGGGTATGAGTGCCGAGGATCTCCTGCTGAAGACCGGCCGGTTCCTCCGCAGATCGGCCACCAGCGGCGACCTGCGGACCCTCTACCTGAAGGGGGGCACGGAAGGCGACGCCTTCTACCGCGACCGGTGGAGCCACGACAAGGTGGTCCGCTCGACGCACGGCGTGAACTGCACGGGCTCGTGCTCGTGGAAGGTGTTCGTCAAGGACGGCATCATCACCTGGGAGACGCAGGAGACCGACTACCCCGGCGTGGGCCCCGACCGGCCCGAGTACGAGCCGCGCGGCTGCCCGCGAGGGGCGGCCTTCTCCTGGTACACCTACTCGCCGACCCGGATCCGCTACCCGTACGCGCGGGGCGTGCTGGTCCAGCTCTACCTGGAGGCCAGGGAGCGGCTGGGCGACCCGGTCGCCGCCTGGGCCGAGGTCACCACCGACCCGGACAAGAGGGCGGCCTACCAGGGCGCCCGGGGCAAGGGCGGTCTCGTCCGCGTCACCTGGGACCTGGCCGTCGAGATGGTGGCGGCGGCGCACGTGCACACCATCCAGGCGTACGGGCCCGACCGGGTGGCGGGGTTCTCCCCCATTCCGGCGATGTCGATGGTCTCGCACGCCGTCGGGTCCCGGTTCGTGTCGCTGATCGGCGGCACGATGCTCTCCTTCTACGACTGGTACGCCGACCTGCCGGTGGCCTCCCCGCAGGTGTTCGGCGACCAGACCGACGTCCCGGAGTCGGCCGACTGGTGGGATGCCGCGTACCTGATGATGTGGGGCTCCAACGTCCCGGTCACCCGCACGCCGGACGCCCACTGGATGGCCGAGGCGCGCTACCGGGGCCAGAAGGTCGTGGTGGTCTCCCCCGACTACAGCGACGCGGCCAAGTTCGCCGACGAGTTCCTGAGCGTGCGTCCCGGCACGGACGGCGCCCTGGCCATGGCCATGGGGCACGTGCTGCTGAAGGAGTTCTTCGTCGACCGCCAGGTCCCCTACTTCACCGACTACGTCAAGCGCTTCACCGACCTGCCCTTCCTCGTCACGCTGCGCGAGCACGAGGACGCGTACGTGCCGGACAAGTTCCTCACGGCCAAGGACCTGGGCTCGGCGGAGGAGGCGGCCGAGTGGAAGACCGTGCTCATGGGCGGGTCCGGCGAGCCGGTGGTCCCCAACGGCTCGGTCGGCTTCCGCTGGACCGACTCCGGCGAGGGCCGCTGGAACCTCGACCTGGACACCGACCCGAAGCTCACCCTGTACGGCGGCGAGTCGGCCCAGCTCCTGCTGCCGCGCTTCGACGGCGAGGGCGCCCTGCGCAGGGGCGTACCCGTCGCCCGCGTCGCCGGACGGCTGGTGACGACGGTGTTCGACCTGCTCCTGGCCCAGTACGGCGTCCCCAGGCCCGGCCTGCCCGGCCTCTGGCCCGGCGGGTACGACGACGCGGAGCAGCCGTGCACGCCCGGCTGGCAGGAGCCGGTCACCGGCGTCCCGGCCGAGCGGGTGGTCAAGATCACCCGTGAGTTCGCCAGGACGGCCGAGACCACCCGCGGCCGATGCATGATCATCATGGGTGCGGGCGCCACGCAGTGGTTCCACGGCGACACGATCTACCGGGCGTTCCTGTCGCTGCTGCTGCTGACCGGCTGCCAGGGGCGCAACGGCGGCGGCTGGGCCCACTACGTCGGCCAGGAGAAGTGCCGCCCGCAGAGCGGCTGGGCGGTGCTGGCCGGCGCGCTCGACTGGTCGCGGCCGCCCCGGCAGGCGCCCGGCACGCCGTACTGGTACCTGCACACCGACCAGTGGCGTTACGACCGGTTCGACGCGGGCGCCCTGACCTCGCCGCTCGGGCCAGGCGCCTTCCGCGGCAGGCACACGGCCGACCTGGTGGCCGAGGCCGTCCGCAACGGCTGGATGCCCATGTCGCCCGCCTTCGACCGCAACCCGCTGGAGCTGGGCGAGCACGAGGACCCCGTGGCGTACACGCTGGAGGAGCTGCGGCAGGGCAGACTCAGGCACGCCGCCGACGACCCGGACGACCCGGCCAACTGGCCGCGGGTGCTGACCCTGTGGCGGTCGAACCTGCTCGGCTCGTCGGCCAAGGGCAACGAGTACTTCCTGCACCACCTGCTGGGCGCCACGTCCAACCTGGAGCACCCGGACGAGGAGGCGCCGAGGGGCAAGCTGGATCTGCTGCTCACGCTCGACTTCCGGATGACCTCCTCGACGATCTACTCCGACGTCGTGCTGCCCGCCGCCACCTGGTACGAGAAGTACGACCTGTCCTCCACGGACATGCACCCGTTCGTGCACGCCTTCAACCCGGCCATCTCGCCACCCTGGGAGACCAGGACGGACTTCGCGGCCTTCCACGCCATCGCCAGGGCCTTCAGCGCGCTGGCCAAGGAGCGGCTGGGGGTGCGCAAGGACGTCGTGGTGGTCCCGTACCAGCACGACACGCCGGGCGAGACCGGGCAGCCCGGCGGGCGCGCGTCCGGTACGCCGGAGCCGACGCTGAAGGTGGTCGAGCGCGACTACGGCGCGGTCGCGGAGAAGCTGGCCGCGCTCGGCCCGCTCACCGAGAAGCTGGGCCTCCAGGTCAAGGGCGTCACGTTCACGCCGGACGAGGAGGTCGCCTGGCTCGGCCAGCGCTGCGGCCTGGTGCCGCGCGGCGCCGCCAAGGGCCGGCCGGAGCTGGACACCGACGCCAAGGCGTGCGAGACGATCCTCGCGCTGTCGGGCGTGAGCAACGGCAGGCTGGCCGCCCAGGGCTTCCGCCAGCTCGCCCGGCGCACCGGCGGCGACTTCGACGACCTCGTGGACGAGGGCCACCGCATCGTCTTCGCCGACACCCAGGCGCGGCCCACGCACGTCGCGGCCAGCCCGGAGTGGTCCGGCAAGGAGGCGCACGACCGCCGCTACTCGCCGTTCACGATCAACGTCGAGAACGGCAAGCCCTGGCACACGCTCACCGGCCGCATGCACTTCTTCCTCGACCACGACTGGATGCACGAGTACGGCGAGGCCCTGCCGATCTACCGCCCGCCGCTGGACATGGCCGAGCTCTTCGGCGAGAGCGCCACCCTGCGCTACCTGACCCCGCACTCCAAGTGGTCGATCCACTCCGAGTACCAGGACAACCTGCTCATGCTGTCGCTGTCGCGCGGCGGCCCGACCATCTGGATGTCCACCGAGGACGCGACCCGGCTCGGCATCGCCGACAACGACTGGATCGAGGCGGTCAACCGCAACGGCGTCGTCGTGGCCAGGGCCATCGTGTCCCACCGGATGCCGAAGGGCACGGTGTACATGTTCCACGCCCAGGACCGGCTGATCGACGTGCCGAAGTCGGAGGAGACCGGCCGCCGCGGCGGCATCCACAACGCGCTGACCAGGGTCCTGATCAAGCCCACGCACATGATCGGCGGCTACGCCCAGCTCTCGTACGCCTTCAACTACTTCGGCCCCACGGGCAACCAGCGGGACGAGGTCACCACCATTCGCCGCAGGTCGCAGGAGGTGCGCTACTGATGAAGATCATGGCTCAGATCGCCATGGTGATGAACCTGGACAAGTGCATCGGGTGTCACACCTGTTCCGTCACCTGCAAACAGACCTGGACCAACCGTCCCGGCGTCGAGTACGTCTGGTTCAACAACGTCGAGACCCGCCCCGGCCAGGGTTACCCCCGCCGGTACGAGGACCAGGAACGCTGGCGGGGCGGCTGGAAGCTCGACCGCAGGGGCCGGCTGACGCTCCGCGCCGGAGGACGGTTCCGCAAGCTGGCGAACATCTTCGCCAACCCGCTCATGCCCTCCATCCAGGACTACTACGAGCCCTGGACCTACGACTACGAGAACCTGACCCGCTCCCCGCTCTCCGACGACGTCCCGGTCGCGCCGCCGAGGTCGCTGATCAGCAACGAGCCCATGAAGATCCGCTGGAGCGCGAACTGGGACGACAACCTGGGCGGCGACCCGTCCCCCGACCCGGTGCTGGGGAAGCTGTCGGAGCAGGTCAGGCTGGAGTTCGAGCAGGCGTACATGTTCTACCTGCCGCGCATCTGCGAGCACTGCCTGAACCCCTCCTGCGTGGCCTCCTGCCCGTCGGGGGCCATGTACAAGCGGGCCGAGGACGGAATCGTCCTGGTGGACCAGGACAGCTGCCGGGGCTGGCGGATGTGCGTGACGGGGTGCCCGTACAAGAAGGTGTACTTCAACCACCGGACCGGCAAGGCCGAGAAGTGCACGTTCTGCTACCCGCGGGTCGAGGTGGGGCTGCCGACGGTGTGCTCGGAGACCTGCGTGGGCCGCCTGCGCTACCTCGGGGTCCTGCTGTACGACGCCGACCGGGTGAGCGAGGCCGCCTCGGTGCCGGACGAGCGCGACCTGTACGAGGCCCAGCTCGGCGTCTTCGTGGACCCCGACGACCCGGCCGTGGCCACGTCGGGGCTGCCCGCCGACTGGATCGAGGCGGCCCGCAGGTCCCCCGTGTACGACCTGATCACGAAATATCGCATAGCGCTCCCCCTGCACCCGGAGTACCGGACGCTGCCGATGGTCTGGTACGTCCCGCCGCTCTCCCCCGTCGTGGACGCCCTGGCGAACACCGGGCACGACGGCGAGGACGCCGACAACCTGTTCGCCGCCATCGAGTCGCTGCGCATCCCCGTGGCGTACCTGGCCGAGCTGTTCTCGGCGGGCGATCCCGTACCGGTGACGGCCTCGCTGCGCCGTCTGGCCGCGATGCGCTCGTACATGCGCGGGGTCAACCTGGGCCAGGAGCCGGTCCTGCCGGACACCGGCCTGACCGAGGACGACATCAAGGCCATGTACCGCCTGCTGGCCCTGGCCAAGTACGACGAGCGGTACGTCATCCCGACCGCGTACGGCAACGTGCCCGGCGTGGTCGAGGAGGCCGGATGCAGCCTCGACTACTACGGCGGCCCCGGCATGCAGGCCCCCTTCGGGGAGGCGTCGGGCAAGCCGCTCCCGGTCTCCGTCGAGTCCTTCCACGGCCTCAAGGACCGCCAGACCAGCGACGAGATCACCCATGACCGGGTGAACCTCCTCAACTGGGACGGCCGGGGCAGGCCGGCAGGGCTCTTCCCGCCGAAAAAGGGAAAATCATGAACAAGGCCGTGATCTGGCAGGCCGCCGCCCACTTGCTCGCCTATCCCGACGAACGTTTCCACCGCCGCCTCCCGCTGATCAGGGAGGCCGCCGAACCGCACTTCGCGGCGTTCCTGGCGCGGATCGCGGACATGGAGGCGGGCGACCTGGCCGCCCACTACGTCGAGACGTTCGACCTGCACCGGCGCTGCTGCCTCTACCTGACCTACTACACCGACGGTGACACCCGCCGCCGCGGCGCGTCCCTGGCCGCGCTCAAGCAGCGTTACCGCGTGGCCGGGTGGGAGCTGATGGAGGACGAGCTGCCCGACTTCCTGCCGGTCGTGCTGGAGTTCGCGGCGCTCGACCCGTCCGGCGTGGCGGTGCTGAGGGAGCATCGCATCGGGCTTGAGCTGCTGCTGTCCGCCCTGACCGGGCTGGGCTCGCCGTACACGGAGGTGATCGGGGTGGTCTGCGCGGCGCTGCCGCCGCTCACGTCCGCCGAACGCGCCGCCGCGCAACGCCTGGCCGCAGGGGGGCCGCCGGCCGAGACCGTGGGAGGCTACCGGTGAGCTGGGGCGAGAGCATGCTCTGGACGGTCACGCCGTACGTCACCCTGGTCATCTTCATCGGCGGACTGATCTGGCGGTACAAGTACGACAAGTTCGGCTGGACCACCCGGTCGTCGCAGCTCTACGAGAGCCCGCTGCTCCGCGTGGCCAGCCCGGTGTTCCACTACGGCCTGATCTTCGTGATCATCGGGCACGTCACCGGCCTGCTCGTCCCGATCTCCTGGACGGACGCGGTCGGCGTGTCGAACGAGGCGTACCACGCCAACGCCCTGATCTGGGGCGGCCTGGCCGGGCTGGCCACGCTGGTGGCGCTGGTCCTGCTGGTCTACCGCCGCCGTACGAACGGGCCCGTCTTCCTGGCCACGACGAAGAACGACAAGACCATGTACGTGGTGCTCGCCGCGGCCATCATCGCGGGCGTGGTGACGACGGTGGCGGGGTTCGTGCCGAGCGAGGTGAGCTACCGGACGACGGTCGCCCCCTGGTTCCGCGGCATCTTCGCCCTCAACCCGGACACCGCGGCGATGGGGCACGCGAGCATCCTTTACAAGGTGCACACCGTGATCGGGATGGCGTTGTTCGTGCTTTTCCCGTTCAGCCGCCTCGTGCACGCCCTTTCGGCGCCGATCACCTATTTGTTCCGCCCTTACATCGTGTATCGGGCCCGGTCCCGATAGCGCGCCGCACCGCCCGGAACGGGGGCGGGTGCGCCAGAATCGTTGGCTGTGGAGCACGGGTACACCAACAGCACGGTCGGCGACGGCGCTCTGGTCGTCAAGTGTTACCAGGGCCCGGAGGCCGCCTTCAGGCTGGGCACGGAGAGCAGGTACCTGCGCCGCCTGCGCGGCCGGCTGCCGGTCCCGCGGGTCCACCAGATCACCGCCACGAGCCTGACCACGCGCTTCGTGGCCGGCGTCCACGGCCAGGACCTCCTGGACGAGGGCCGCGCCGCCGAGGTGCTGGCCGAGTGCGGCCGGGTCCTCGCCCGCATCCACCGCCTCGGCATCGTGCACGGCGACTACGGGCCCCAGAACCTGCTGTTCGACCCCGCCACGTTCGAGACCACCGCGATCCTCGACTGGGAGTGGGCCCATCCGGGCCGGCCGGTGGAGGACCTCGCGTGGTGCGAGTGGATCGTCCGCAGCCACCACCCCGAGCACGTGTCCCTGCTGCCGCGCTTCTTCGACGCCTACGGCGGCCCGGTGCCGGCGTGGACCGAGCGGCAGGCGTCGATGGTGGCGCGCTGCCGCGACCTGCTGGAGTTCTGCGGGCGGTGGGAGCCGGGCGGGGGCGGCGAGAAGCTGTGGCAGGAACGCCTCGACCTCACGGCCGCCTGGAGCGCCTGACGCGCCCCCCGGTGCCCGAGCCCCGGGGGCCGAGGCTCGGACGTCCTGACGGATCAGCCGCAGTGGCTCCAGCCGCTGGTCCACACGTACGGCGACTCGTCCCAGGCGCCGCCCCACTTGACGCAGGTGTTGCTGGCGGACAGGATCACCGGTCCCGCGTACGACTTGAACTCACCGGCGTCGGACTTGGTCGCGCCGCCCTGCACGCTCAGCGTCGCCCGCATCCACCGCGTGTACGGCGTCTTGTTGACCGTCACGACGCAGTTCTTGCCGGTGCCGGAGTTGTAGGACAGGTAGATCGTGCCCAGCGCCGTGCTGCCGGACTTGAACGGGTGCGAGTCGATGACGCGGAACCCGGACCCGCACACGCCGGCCGGGTCCACGGCGGCGGTGGCGGCCTGGGCGGGCAGGACGCTCGCCAGCCCGCAGGCGAGCACACCCGCGGTGAGGAGCGTCTTGGTGATCGTGCGCATGTTCATCCTTACTGTCGCTCTTGATCGTCCGTCAGCTTCGCGCAGCAAGTGATCAACAAAGCGAACAGCAGGCGAACAACACACAAATGCGATTTCGGCTCCCCCGTAATCCACGGCCTTCCCGGCCCGGCCAGGGACGACCGCGCAGGTACGGCGGGGTCACCCCAGAGCGGCGGCGAGCCGCGTGATCTCGCCCACAGCCGCGCCGAGCCCGGCGATCTCCGCCGCGCTGAGCGTCGGGTTGGCCTCCCGCCTGGCCCTGGCCGCCGCCAGATGCTCCTCCCCCGGCAGGGCGTCGCCGAGCCCGGCCAGCAATCCGCCCAGGACGGCGTGCGCCACGTCCGCGATCCCGGTCTCCGGCCGCACCGCGACCTCGGCCAGGATCACCGCGGACATCGCGCGGTCGAGCGCGGGCGGCCCCTCCTCGGCGTTGGCCCAGTCGATCACCATCGGCCCCCGGGACGTCAGCATGACGTTGTCGGGATGCAGGTCGAGATGGAGCACCCGGTGCCCGGGATCGGCCGCCGTCCGCGCCGGGATCTCGTGCAGCCCGCGCAGCAGCCGCGCGAGGATCGTCCCCGCCTCCCGGGGCTCCATCCGGCCGGCCAGCACGGCGTGCAGCATCGTGGGCCCGGCCAGGCGTTCCATCACCAGGTCGGCCGGCCCGTGACCGCCCGGGTACACCCGCGGGACGGGATAGCCGCGGGCCGCCACGTGGGCCATGACCTCCGCCTCCCGGCGGCTGTCCACCGGGGACCGGTTGCGCCGCAGCACCCGGCCGTCCCCGAGTGCGTACACGTCCGCGGTGCGGCCCGTTCCCAGCAGCTCGCCGATCTCCATCAGGCCCCTTCTTGTGGTGTCGGAGAAGTGTCGCGCGACATGCGCCCCGCATTGGGGCAGGATCCCACCATGGTGTCGGTATTGCAGAACGTCGCGATCGACTGCGCGGATCCGTACGAGCTGGCCAGGTTCTGGAGCGAGGTGACCGGCTGCCCCGTGCACCCGGAGGACCGTCCGGGGGACGAGGAGACCCGGGTGATGCTGCGGGAGGGCCCGATCCTGCACTTCAACAAGGTGCCGGAGCCGAAGGCGGTCAAGAACCGGCTGCACCTGTGCCTGCGTCCCGACTCCACGCGTGACGAGGAGGTGGCACGCCTGGTGCACCGGGGGGCCACCCTGATCGCCGACCTCCGCGAGCCGGACGGCACGGGCTGGGCGGTGCTCGCCGACCCCGAGGGCAACGAGTTCTGCGTCCTGCGCAGCGCCGCCGACCGCGCCGCCGCCGCCCACCCATAGGCGGATCCCGCGCACGGGGGCAGGCGCCCATAAATGCCGCATTAGATAAAATGAGTGGGAATTCCTCCCTGGTACAGCCAAACTGATCATCAACCAGCGAGGAGATCTGAATTCATGCCGAACCAGCCCGCACCGAATTTGCTGTCGTGGGCCAGCGAGATCGACGAAGGCGCGATCATGCAGGCCGCACGTACCGCCCGCCTGCCATTCGTCTCCGGCCACGTCGCTCTCATGCCTGACGCACATGTCGGTATCGGCGCGACGGTCGGCTCGGTGATTCCCACGGAGAATGCCATCATTCCCGCCGCCGTCGGCGTGGACATCGGCTGCGGCATGGTGGCCACGGAAACGACGCTCACGGCCTCGGACCTTCCCGACACCCTGGCCGCCCTGATGCCGATGGTGGAGCGCCGCATCCCCGCCGGGGTCGGCAAGGGCCACGAGGACCCGTCGATCGACCGTACGCTGAGCGACCTCGGCGTCCCCTACACCGACCTCAACCCGAAGCAGACCAGGAAGGTGGCCGAGCAGTTCGGCACCCTCGGCTCCGGCAACCACTTCGTGGAGGTCTGCCTCGACGAGCGCGACCACGTCTGGACGGTCCTGCACTCGGGTTCGCGCGGCATCGGCAACCAGCTCGCCCAGATGCACATCACGGGCGCCAAGAAGCTGATGAGGAAGCAGGCCGTCGGCCTGGAGGACCCGGACCTCGCGTACCTCGTCCAGAGCACGCCGGAGTTCACCGCGTACATCGAGGACATGCTGTGGGCCCAGCACTACGCCATGGCCTCGCGTGCCCGCATGGACAAGGTGCTGATCGACGCCCTGTTCAAGGTCGTCGGGACGGGCCGGCGCGTCCGCACGATCAACTGCCACCACAACTTCACCCAGCAGGAGACCCACTACGGCAAGTCCCTGTGGATCACCCGCAAGGGGGCCATCAAGGCCGACACCGGCGACGAGGGCGTGATCCCTGGCTCGATGGGCACCCGCTCCTACATCGTGCGCGGCCGGGGGAACCCGGAGTCGTACAACTCCTGCTCCCACGGTGCGGGACGCCGCATGTCGCGCACGAAGGCGAAGCGGGAGTTGTCGGCCCGCTCGCTGACCGAGGCGATGAAGGGCCGCACCTGGAACGCGGACCGCGCCGCCGCCCTGGTGGACGAGCACCCTGAGGCGTACAAGCCGATCGACCAGGTGATGGCCGACCAGAAGGACCTGGTCGAGGTTCAGCACACCTTGCGCCAGATCTTCAACTACAAGGGCTGACCGGGGATGTCCCGCCCGCGGGGCATCCCCTGCGTCACCGCTGTTCTCCCAGCTCCCGGAGCGACACTGACAGCATGTCGAATTGCACTCACGGTGAGTCGCCTGAAGGGCAACGTCGTCGCCCGAGGGAGGCGATGGTTGGGGTGGACCCCGACAGAGGAGCAGCGACATGGTCAGGCGAAGAGCGGACCGGGAGCCACCGACCGAACTGACCGCCGGCGCGGTCGGCATCATCGTGGTGGGTTTCGCCACCCAAACAGGCCCATTGCACGCCACCTGGGTCGCACAAGGAGCTGCCGGGACGATCTCCCTGATCCTCCTCCTTCTCACCGCCCTCGCCCTGCTGGGAACGCTGGCCGCCTGGACGACGGCTAAGTACAGTTCCGTTGCGAGGGCGATGTATCCGCGGCTCGCCATGACGGGAATCCTCCTGTTCGTGGCCTGGCTGTTCACGGCGACCGCGTTGCCGGGCTGATCCACGACCGCTAGGAATGGTGATGCAGCCACCTCCAGACGCAGGCGGCCCCTCCGCCTCCTCCTTCGCCTTCTGGGAATCCCTGCAGCCGGAGGATCGGGATCACCTTGAGTCCGTCGGCCACCTCCGGCGTTTCCAGGCGGGCAGCATCCTCATGCGCAGCGGCGATCCCGCCGAGGAGGTGCTGGTCGTGCGGAAGGGCGTCGTGCGGATCTACATCGCCGACGCCGAGGGGCACGAGGTGATGATCAACGTCCTGGGAGTCGGCGCGGTCGTCGGCTCGTTCGAGGCCGTGGAGCAGGACGGCCGGATCGCGACGGCACAGGCGATCAACGACGTCGTCGCGCTGTCGCTGACCATTGAGCAGTTCGTCGGATTCCTGAACTCCCGCACAGAGGGCTGGGCCCTCATGTGCAAGATCCTGGTCGGGCACATTCGACAGTCGAACCGCGCGCGACTGGCCTATCGCGTGCTCGACGCGCGCCAGCGACTGGCGCTTTCCATTCTCGACAACCTCGACGCCCTACAGAATTACTACGACGAGAGCCCCGAGGAGAAGAACACCCTCCCCTTCAGCCAGAACGAGTTGGCGGGCATCATCGGAGCAAGCCTTTCCACCGTCGCCCACATACTCGCCGGCTGGCGCAAGCGCGGGATAGTCAGGACTCGCAAGAACTCCTTGGTCGTCGACGACACGCTTGCCCTCCGCAAGATAGCCGGGAATCCCAAGTGGATGGGATGACCCGCGCGGCATTCGATCAGCGGGAGCGGACGTGAACCGATACGACTATCTGGCCCACATCCTCGACTCGGACCGAACAGATCCGGGAGCCGTCTTCTGGACCGCGCTCACCCCGGACGAGCAGCAAGCCCTCGCCGACCTCAGCCAGGAGCAGCTCTTCCACCGCGACGAGCCGCTCATGAGAATCGGGGAGCCCCCGATCTGCGTGATGGTCATCCAGTCCGGCTTCGCGAAGGTGCTGTATTCCGACGCCGAACGCACCGACTGCCTGGTCACCGTCATCGGACCGGGAAACCTGGTGGGAGAGTTCGAGGCCATCGACGGAGGGCGGCGCCGGGCCACCATCGTCGCGCTCGACGAGACCCGGGTCTACCGGCTGAGCACCAGGAAGTTCCTGGACTTCATCGAGGAGCACCGGCACGCCGACCTGATACTCAAGCAGTCGCTCATCTCCAGGTTCAGGGAGGTCAACCGGATGCCGCTGTCCATGGCGTCGCGCAAGCCCTCCCAGCGGCTCGCGCTGCTCCTGCTCGACCTGCTCTCGCGCTACGGCACCGACGGCCCCGAAGGGCGCTGCGTGACGGTGCCGCTGACCCAGGAGGAGATCGCCAACTGGGTCGGGGTCAACCGCCAGATCGTCAACAAGCTCCTCGGCTCGTGGCGAAGCGAGGGCATCCTCCGTGTGGCCCTACGTCAGGTGACGGTGCTCGATGCCGATCGCCTGCTTCAGCAGGCGTACCGGCGGTCCATTGGCTAGGGTGACCGACATACGCCCTGTATGCGCGCACCCGGGAGATATACCGTTGAGTACGGCCCGACCCCTCCGACTGCTTGTGGCGGCCTCGTGCGGCAGGCCGAAGGCGTGTCCATGAGCGGTCCCGTCGCCGAGAGAACGGGTCGCACATGATCGCCGTCGCCGACCAGCCGGACGAGCACCCGCTGGTCCACCAGGCGCTCGTCTACTCCAGCGACGCCGGTTTCCTGGCGGTGGCCGTCCCCTTCTGCCGCGACGGGCTGGCCGCGCGGGAGAAGGTGCTCGCGGTGACCACCGCCGCCAACATCGCCCTGCTCACGCGGGCCCTCGGCGACGACGCCGGCGGGGTCGAGTTCGTCGAGACCGGCGGCTGGTACGACGCCCCGGGCCGCACCCTGGCCGCCTACGGCCGCTACCTGGACGGCAACCCCCGGGTCAGGGTCATCGGCGAGCCTGTCTGGCACGGCCGCACGCCGCTGGAGGAGACCGAGTGGACCCGGTACGAGTCCGCGGTCAACGCCGCGTTCGCCGCCCGGTCCGCCTGGATGGTCTGCGCCTTCGACGAGCGCGCGGTGCCGGACCGGGTCGTCGCCGGCGCCCGGCGTACCCACCCTGGGCTGCTGACCGGCGACGGCCCCCGTGCCAGCCCGGACTACGTCGAGCCCGGGGTCTTCACCTGCGCCGCCGATCACGACCCGCTCCCGCCGCCGCCTCCCGGGGCGGCCGCGCTGCGCTTCGACGGCGACCTGCACCGCGTGCGCCGGCACGTACGGGCGACCGCCGAACGGCTCGGCCTGTCCCGCGCCCTGACCGACCGCCTGCTGCTGACCGTCAACGAGGTCGCCGCCAACGCCGTCGAGCACGGCGGCGGACATGGCGACCTCGCGATCTGGACCGACGGGAACGCCGTCGTGTGCGACGTGACCGACCCGGGGAAGCTGACGGCCGTCCTGCCCGGCTACCTGCCGCCCGCCCCGACCGCCCTGCGCGGGCACGGCCTGTGGGTGGTCCGCCAGCTCTGCGACCTGCTGGAGGTGCGTTCCGGCCCCTCCGGGACCCGGTTCCGCCTGCACCTGAACCTGCTTCCCGGCTGAGCGGGCCCTTCTCAGCGCTTGGGGCCGGCGTCCGTCCAGCCGGACTCCAGGACGGCCTCGGAGCTCGACACCGTGCCCGGCTCCAGGACCGCCATCGCGCCGCGCGGCTCGACCACGATGCTCTCGGTGCCCAGTGCCCGCCCGGTGGCCTCGTCGAAGATCAGGCGGCTCTCCCGCACGCCGGTCCTCTTGTCGTTCGCCCGCAGGGCCGCGGCCGTCCCGGTACGTCCCTCGGCGTCGGTGACGTTCTCGATGACCTTCACCGAGTCCAGCCCGGCCAGCATGCGGAAGGCGGCGCCGCGCACCTGCGGGGTCACCGGCATGTCGACGATCAGCCCGACGCTGACCGCGAACAGCCAGTCGTCGGAGGACATCTTCACGCTGGACGACTCGGTCGAGTGCCCGGTGTAGGAGTCGAGCAGCCACTTCTTCAGCTTCGCCGGCTCGTCCGGCAGGCCGCGCAGGTCCTTCATCGTGACGTTGCGGCCCAGCCAGAAGACCTTGTCGCCGTCCACCAGGGAGCTGTGCGAGGTCGCGGGCTTGCCGGAGGCGGTCGACAGGCGCATCGGGGCCACCTTCTTCATCGGCACGACCACGTCGATCTCGCCGGGTGACCCGGCCTGCTCCCAGGCCAGCCGGTCGGCCTCGCCGGCGGGCTCCGCGCCGAGCCGCTGCTGGCGGCTCCACTGGTCGCCGCCGGTCGCGCGCGGCGTCCACTCGTCGTTGCGCTGCCGGTCCACGACCAGGTAGCCGCCCTTGACGGCGGGGTAGACGTACCTGCTCACCGACGAGGTGTACCACCAGTCGCCGGTGCCGTCGGGCTGCCGGTCGGCCTTCTCCGCGGCGGCCAGCAGCACCTCCCTGGCCGACAGCGTGACCTTGCGCGGCGTCGCGGACGCGCTCTCCCCGGCCTGCGGAACCTGGCCGTCGGCCTGCGGAGCCTGCCCGCCGGGCTGCGGCGCCGCGTTCCCCGCCACCACGACGGCCACCGCCGTCGCCCCCGCCGCGAGGGCCGCGAGCCCCCACACCGGACGCACGACCGCGCGCCGCCGCCGGGGCCGCCGGGCGCCCGACATGGCGCGCGAGAGCTCGGCGGCCCTGGTGCGCTCGTCCACCGGCCGGTCGCCGAGGTGCGCGGGCCGGGCGGCCCGGAGTTCGTCCATCGGGTTCAT
This sequence comes from Nonomuraea sp. NPDC049607, assembly GCF_040675375.1. Classification (NCBI taxonomy): domain Bacteria; kingdom Bacillati; phylum Actinomycetota; class Actinomycetes; order Streptosporangiales; family Streptosporangiaceae; genus Nonomuraea; species Nonomuraea sp. NPDC049607. The sequence goes on along the minus strand of NZ_JBFAOV010000030.1, from coordinate 47,876 downwards.
GACCACTCCTCGCTGAGGTTGCGCACGTAGGGACGGGACGGTTCGGACGACTCCATGGCCCGGGCGAGGCGCTTGCGGGCCCGGTGCAGCCGTACGCGGAAGGCCGCCGAGGAACAGCCGACGACCCGGGCGCCCTCCTTGGGCGTCAGCCCGTGCCAGGCGACCAGCATGAGCACCTCCCGGTCGTCCTCGTGCAGCTCGGCCAGCGCCCGCAGCACGCCCAGGCGCTCGGTCACCTGCTCGGCCACGTCCGGACGGCCGTCCTCGGTCCAGGTGCCCAGCTCGGCGGCCAGCGCGTCCCTGCGCGCCTGTGAGCGGGCGTCGTCGCGCAGGAGGTTGCGCGCCACGCCGAGCAGCCACGGCAGCGGCGGCTCGGGCACGTCGTCCAGCCGCCGCCAGGCGATGGCGAACGTCTCGCTCACCACCTCGTCGGCCACCTGTCGGCCCGCACGACTGACCACGTAGGCCCACACCCGTTGTCGGCATTCGTCGTACATGCCGGTGAAACGGTGGGAATCATCCGTCACCGCGCAGCCCCTTCGTCCCTGGTGCGTTCTTCTGACACCGGGAAGTGGTGCGAGCACCCCTGTTGTTACAGCTCGCCTAGAAATCGCAGAAGCCCCGCCCCGGTGCGTACCGGGACGGGGCCTGCTCGACGACCTGGCCTACTTGGCGTTGGCCTTGAGGTAGTCGCTGTTCATCTGGGCGATCGTGTCCAGCGGGATGCCCTTGGGGCACACCGCCGTGCACTCGCCGGTGTTCGTGCAGCCGCCGAAGCCCTCGGCGTCCATCTGGTCCACCATGGCCTTGGCGCGGACCAGGCGCTCGGGCTGGCCCTGGGGCAGCAGGCTGAGGTGAGTGATCTTGGCGGCGGTGAACAGGGAGGCCGAGCCGTTCGGGCAGGCGGCCACACAGGCGCCGCAGCCGATGCAGGTCGCGGCGTCGAACGCGGCGTCGGCGTCCTCCTTGCGCACCGGGACGCTGTGCGCGTCCGGGGCCGAGCCGGCCGGGACCGAGACGAAGCCGCCCGCCTGGATGATGCGGTCGAACGCGCTGCGGTCCACGACCAGGTCCTTCACCACCGGGAACGGCGCGGCGCGCCACGGCTCGATGGTGATCTCGGCGCCGTCCTCGAAGTGACGCATGTGGAGCTGGCACGTCGTCGTGGCACGCTGCTCGCCGTGCGCCACGCCGTTGATGACCATGCCGCACATGCCGCAGATGCCCTCGCGGCAGTCGTGGTCGAAGGCGATCGGGTCGTCGCCCTCCACGATCAGCCGCTCGTTCAGCACGTCCAGCATCTCCAGGAAGGACATGTCCGGGGACACGTCCTCCACCCGGTACGTCACCATGCGTCCGGCGTCCGAGGCGCCGTTCTGACGCCAGACCTTGAGGGTCAGGTTCACTTGTAGCTCCGCTGGGTCATCTTGACGTACTCGTATTCGAGCGCTTCCTTGTGCAGCACCGTCTCGCCGGAGGGCGTGCGCTCCCAGGCCGAGACGTGCGCGAAGTGCTCGTCGTCGCGCAGGGCCTCGCCGTCGGGGTCCTGCGACTCGGCGCGGAAGTGGCCGCCGCAGGACTCGGTGCGGACGAGGGCGTCCAGGCACATCAGCTCGGCCAGGTCGAAGAAGTCGGCGACGCGGCCGGCCTTCTCCAGCACCTGGTTCAGCTCCTCGGCGGTGCCGGACACCTTGACGTTCTTCCAGAACTCCTCGCGCAGCTCGGGGATGCGCTCCAGGGCCTTGCGCAGCGACTCCTCGGTGCGCTCCATGCCGCAGTAGTCCCACATGAGCTTGCCCAGCTCGCGGTGGAAGGAGTCGGGGGTGCGGGTGCCGTTCACCGACATCAGGCGGTCGATCCTGGTCCGGACCTTGATCTCCGCCTCGGCCACGGCCTCCTCGTCCACCTCGCCGTACGGGCCGTTGGCCAGGTAGTCGCCGATCGTGGTCGGGAGCACGAAGTAGCCGTCGGCCAGGCCCTGCATCAGCGCCGAGGCGCCGAGCCGGTTGGCGCCGTGGTCGGAGAAGTTGGCCTCGCCGATCACGAACAGGCCGGGGATCGTGGACTGCAGGTCGTAGTCCACCCACAGGCCGCCCATCGTGTAGTGGACCGCGGGGTAGATGCGCATCGGCACGTCGTACGGGTTCTCGCCGGTGATGCGCTCGTACATCTCGAAGAGGTTGCCGTACTTCTTCTCCACCGCGTCGCGGCCGAGCCGGTTGATGGCGTCGCGGAAGTCGAGGTAGACGCCGAGCCCGCCGGGGCCGACGCCGCGGCCCTCGTCGCAGACGTTCTTGGCGGCGCGGGAGGCGATGTCACGCGGGACGAGATTGCCGAAGGCGGGGTAGATGCGCTCCAGGTAGTAGTCGCGCTCCTCCTCCGGGATGTCGCCGGGGGCCCGGTCGTCGTCCTTGCGCAGCGGCACCCACACGCGGCCGTCGTTGCGCAGCGACTCCGACATCAGCGTCAGCTTCGACTGGTACTCGCCGGAGACCGGGATGCAGGTCGGGTGGATCTGCGTGTAGCACGGGTTCGCGAAGTACGCGCCGCGCTCGTGCGCCCGCCAGATGGCCGTCGTGTTGCAGCCCTTGGCGTTCGTGGACAGGAAGAAGACGTTGCCGTAACCGCCGGTGGCCAGCACCACGGCGTCGGCGAGGTGCCGTTCGATCTCGCCGGTCACCATGTCGCGCACGATGACGCCGCGCGCCCGGCCGTCGGAGACGATCAGGTCGAGCATCTCGTGGCGGGTGTGCATCTCCACGGTCCCGGCCGCGATCTGCCGCTCCAGCGCCTGGTACGCGCCCAGCAGGAGCTGCTGACCCGTCTGGCCGCGGGCGTAGAACGTACGGGAGACCTGGGCGCCGCCGAAGGAGCGCGTGTCCAGCAGGCCGCCGTACTCGCGGGCGAACGGCACGCCCTGGGCCACGGCCTGGTCGATGATGTTCACCGAGACCTGGGCCAGGCGGTAGACGTTCGACTCGCGGGCGCGGAAGTCGCCGCCCTTGACCGTGTCGTAGAAGAGCCGGTAGATCGAGTCGCCGTCGCCGCGGTAGTTCTTGGCGGCGTTGATGCCGCCCTGGGCGGCGATGGAGTGGGCGCGCCGGGGCGTGTCCTGGTAGCAGAACGACTTGACGTTGTAGCCCAGCTCGCCCAGGGTCGCCGCGGCCGAGCCGCCCGCCAGGCCGGTGCCGACGACGATCACGTTGAGCTTGCGCTTGTTGGCCGGGTTGACCAGCTTGGCGCTGAACTTCCGCTTCTCCCACCGCTCCTCGATGGGACCGGCGGGAGCCTTGGCGTCCCGGATCTCCGAGCCTTCGGTGTACTTCACTTCACAACTCCGAACGTGATGGCGAGGGGCGGGGCCAGGAAGCCGACCACCAGGACCGCCGAGACCAGGGCGGCCGTCAGGCGCAGGCCGCGGTAGCGGTTGCGGTTGGCCCAGCCCAGCGTCTGGAAGGCGCTCCAGATGCCGTGCCGCAGGTGCAGGCCGACCATGACGACGGCCACGAGGTAGATGAGGGTCACCCACCAGCGGGAGGCGTCGAAGCCGGCGATCATGCGGTCGGCGGGCGCGGAGTCGAAGCCCTTGGGGTTCACGACGCCGAAGGTGAGGTCGAGCAGGTGCCAGACCAGGAACAGCAGGATCGTCAGGCCGCCGAACCGCATGATGTGCGTGGCGTAGCCGTTGGCCTGCGACTTCTTGGCCACGTACTTGACCGGCCGGGCCTTGGCCGCCTTGCGCGACAGCGAGATCGCGGCCCACATGTGCAGCACGACCGAGACGACGAGCCCGATCTCCAGGATCGTCAGCACCGTCCGGTACGGCGCGATGGGCTCGAAGAGCGTGCGCAGCGCGTCGGCGTACTCGTTGAACGAGTCCTTGCCGAGGAAGATCTTGAGGTTGCCGAGCATGTGCAGGACGAGGAAGGACACCATCACGGCGCCCGTGACGGCCATGACGACTTTCTTGCCGTTCGACGAGCTCAGGAACCGGCTCGGCTTCTTGGACGTCGGTGCGGGTGAGGCACCCTTGGGGGCGTTAACAGGCGCGGTGGCGGCGCCGCGCTCTATCGTGGCAGTCACGTTTGAACGCTAGGTATCCAGCAATGATCCGTCCAAGTCATCGCGGATCTGGTTTCCATAGCTTCCGGCTATGATGCTTGGTTTATACGGTCGGCATAAGGAAAAATGCTCGGCCGGTGCGAGGAAAATCACATGCAGTTGCAGCAGCTCGCCTACTTCGTCGCGGTCGCGGAGACCAGGCACTTCACCCAGGCGGCCGAGCGCATGCGGGTCGCCCAGCCCTCGCTCAGCAAGCAGATCAAGGCTCTGGAGAGCGAGCTCGGCGCGCCGCTGTTCTCCCGCGCGCGCGGGAACGTCACGCTGACGGCCGCGGGCGAGGCGCTGCTGCCCCTGGCCCGCCGCATGCTGGCCGACGCCGACACCGCCCGGCAGGAGGTGGCCGAGCTGGCGGGGCTGCGCCGCGGCCGGGTACGGCTGGGGGCCACGCCGTCGTTGTGCGCGGGCCTGCTGGCCGACGCGCTGGCGCGTTTCCACCAGGCGTACCCGGGGGTGGAGCTGCTGGTGGAGGAGGGCGGGTCGCGTGACCTGGTCAGGGCGCTGGCCAGGGGGCAGCTCGACCTGTCGCTGATCATCATGCCGCTGCAGAGCGACGACCCCTCGCTGGTGACCGAGGAGATCCTGCGGGAGAACCTGGTCGTGGTCGCGCCCTCGCACGAGCGGGCCCGGGGGCCGTACCTGCGGATAGAGGACCTGCGCGGCCGGCAGATGGTGATGTTCAGGCGTGGCTACGACCTGCGCGAGGCCACCCTCGCCGCCTGCCGCCAGGCCGGGTTCGAGCCCAGGTTCTCGGTGCAGGGCGGCGAGATGGACGCGGTGCTGCGGTTCGTCGAGGCGGGGCTCGGCGTGGCCGTGGTGCCGTCGATGGTGCTCGACGGGCGTCCTGGGCTGTCCGGCACGCCGCTCGCGCCGCCCGGCCTGAGCCGGACGATCGCCCTGGCCCACCGCAAGGACGTCGAGCCGACCAGGGCGGCGCAGGCGTTCCGGGAGACCCTGCTCTCCTTCGTGGTCGAGGCCGGCCAGGAAGGCACGCTTCCGCAAGGGGTCGAACTCATCGCAGAATGAGCAGCAACAGCCCGACTCCCCCGGGAAAGGCGTGTGTGACGGCAAACCTCGACGAGCCGCTGACACTGCTCCTCATCGAAGACGACGACGGCGACGCCTTCCTTGTCGAAGAGCTGCTCAACCAGGCCGTGGCGCCACCGACGATCTTCTGGGCGCGCAGCCTCCAGGAGGCCAGGGCCAAGCTCGACCCGACGATCCAGTGCGTGCTCGTCGACCTCACGCTGCCCGACGCCAGCAGGCTCGAAGCGCTGGAGGAGGTGCTCGCGCTGGCCCCGCACGCGGCCGTGCTGGTCCTCACCGGCCTGCGGGACGTGCACGTCGGCGTGGCCGCCGTCCAGGCGGGCGCCCAGGACTACCTGGTCAAGCAGGACATCGACGCCCGCCTGCTGGCCAGGGCGATCAGGTACGCGATGGAGCGCAAGCGCGCCGACCTGACCCAGCTCAGGCTGTTCGAGGCCGAGCTGACCGCCAAGGAGAACGCCCGCCTGGAGAGCGGCCTGCTGCCCGTGCCCCTGCTGCGCACCGACGCCATCACCCACCAGATCCGCTACCTGCCGGGCGACCGGGGCACGCTGCTGGCCGGCGACTTCCTCGACATGGTCCAGACGCCCGACGGCGCGGTGCACGTCGTCGTGGGCGACGTCTGCGGACACGGGCCCGACGAGGCCGCGCTCGGCGTGGCGCTGCGCATCGCCTGGCGCACGCTGGTGCTGGCCGGGCAGACCGGCGACACGCTGCTGCGCACGATGGACGCCCTCCTGCGCGCCGAGCGCAAGGCGCCCGAGATCTTCACCACGCTGTGCATGGCGACGCTCACGCCCGACCTGCGCGACGCCCGGATGCGCGTGGTCGGGCACCCGCCGCCGGTGCTGGTCCGCGGGGGCGTGCCCGCGGCGGTGGACGGCACGCCCTCGGGTCCGCCGCTCGGCATCTTCCCCGACGCCGAGTGGGCGGTCATCGACGTGCCGCTGGGCGAGGAGTGGTCGATGCTGCTCTACACCGACGGCCTGATCGAGGCGGCCGTCGGCGAGCGCAAGGAGGCGCTCGGCGTCGAGGGCCTGGTCGGGCTGGTGCGCGAGCACGGCGCGATCGACCTCGACCGGCTGATCGCGCACGTCGGGAAGCCGAGCGACGACCTCGCGGTGGTCATGGTGTCGAGGAGACCGGGATGAGCATCCATCCGCTGCCGCCCCCGAAGCCGCCGACCGGGCTCGGCAGGCTGCCGGTGGCCCGCTGGTTCCTGGTCATCGGCGCGGTGGCCGGGTTCGCGTTCGCGGCCGGCGTAGTGGTCACCATGACGATGATCGCGCACGCGCGGGCCCTGAACCCGAGGCCCGAGGTGGCCGCCCAGCTCGACCGGCTCAACGTGGCGCTGATCGTGATGTTCGCGGTGCTGGCGGCGTGCGGGGCGGGCCTGGCGTTCGTCGTCCGGCACGCCGTGCTCAAGCCCGTCGCCCGGCTCACCGAGCAGGTCCGCACGGTCGCCGCCGGCGATTTCGACCACCGGCTCGGCGTCGACCGGCCGGCCGAGCTGAGCGAGCTGTCCAGCCACGTCGACTCCATGCGCCGCCGCATCGTCTCGGCCTGGCGCGAGGCCGCCGACCAGGCCGACGAGCTGCGCAGGTCCAACGGCGACCTGGAGCAGTTCGCCTACGTCGCCAGCCACGACCTCCAGGAGCCGCTGCGCAAGGTCGCCAGCTTCACCCAGATGCTGGAGCAGCGGTACGGCCCGCAACTGGACGACCGCGCCCGGCAGTACATCCACTACGCGGTCGACGGCGCCAAGCGCATGCAGCTCCTGATCAACGACCTGCTCGACTTCTCCCGGGTGGGCCGGGTGAACGGCGGGCGCGCGCCGACCGACTCAGGCCAGGCCCTGAACCGGGCCCTGGAGAACCTGTCGGCCATGATCGAGGACACCGGCGCCACCGTCGTCCACGACGACCTGCCCATGGTCGAGGGCAATCGGCCGCAGCTCACCCAGCTCTTCCAGAACCTCGTCGAGAACGCGGTCAAGTTCCGCTCGCAGGAGCCGCCACGCGTGATCCTCACGGCCGAGCGGAAGGGCGACATGTGGGAGTTCAGCTGCTCCGACAACGGCATCGGCGTCGACCCCAAGTACGCCGACCGCATCTTCCTGATCTTCCAGCGGCTGCACCCTCGCGACGTGTACCCGGGGACCGGCATCGGCCTCGCGCTCTGCCGGAAGATCGTCGAGTACCACGGCGGGCAGCTCCGGCTCGACGACACACCGGCGGACCAGGGCGCGACGTTCCGCTGGACGCTTCCGGCGGAAGGAGACGACGCATGACCGACTGGCACCCGATCGACGTGCTCCTCGTGGAGGACGACCAGGGGGACATCCTGCTCACCAGGGAGGCGTTCGCCCTCAACAAGGTGCGCAACCGGCTCGACGTGGTCAACGACGGCGAGCAGGCGATGGCGTACCTGCGGCGGGAGGGCGCCTACGCCGGCGCGCCCCGGCCCGACCTGATCCTGCTCGACCTCAACCTGCCCCGGATGAACGGCCTGGAGGTGCTGCGCGAGATCAAGGCCGACGCCGCGCTGCGGACGATCCCGGTGGTGATCCTGACGACCTCGGAGGCGGAGGAGGACATCCTGCACAGCTACCGGTTGCACGCCAATGCTTATGTGTCGAAGCCGGTGGATTTCGAGCAATTTATCCGTGTTGTCCGGCAAATAGATGATTTTTTCGTGACCGTGGCGAAGCTCCCGACACCCGGCCGGCGGCCCTGACGCGCCTACGTGACAGGAATCACAGTGGGTCATCGAAAAAGTGAGTGACCCCGCTCACAAAATCCTATGCGGTCGTCGTAACGTATCCCCCACCAATACGCGCCCAGAGCGGTACCGCACCCGCCGTACGCGCGCCCAGTGAAACGACCCGGACCCCCTGTGTGCAGGGTCCGCGGGAGGTGGAGAGGTCCGCGATGACCCAGACGACGCCCGAAGCCCCGGTCAGAAGGCAACGCGCCCAGGTCAAGGTGCGCACGCTGCGCACCGACAGGTGGTGGCTGGTCCCGCTGCTGACTTTCCTCGGGCTCAGCTCGTTCCTTGTCTACGGCGTGTGGGCGATCATCGACGGCAGTTATTTCGTCGATCCGTACATCGCCCCGTTCGCCTCGCCCTGTCTGACCACGGCGTGCCCCGAGGGCGCGCGGCTGTTCGGGTGGGCGCCGATCGGCGATTGGTTCACCCTGCCGCCAGGGCTGCTCATCCTCGGCCTGCCGGGCGGGTTCCGGCTCACGTGCTACTACTACCGCAAGTCGTACTACCGGTCGTTCTGGCTGTCGCCGGCCGCGTGCGCCGTCCAGGAGCCGCACGGCAAGTACACCGGTGAGACCCGGTTCCCGCTGATCCTGCAGAACATCCACCGGTACTTCTTCTACGCCGCCATCGTGATCGGCCTCGTCCTGGCCTACGACGCCGTCCTGGCGCTCGTGCACAAGCCGCAGGGGCTCGGCACCTGGATCCTGGTCGTCAACGCCGTGCTGATCAACACGTACACGCTGTCGTGCCACTCGTGCCGGCACATCACCGCGGGCAGGCTCAACCACTTCTCCCGTCACCCGCTGCGCTACCGGGCCTGGACGTTCGTCTCCAAGCTCAACGCCAAGCACCAGCAGCTCGCCTGGGCCTCGATGTTCTCGGTCATGATCGCTGACTTCTACGTCCGCATGGTCGCCAAGGGCGTCATCGCCTTCCCGTTCGCATAAAGGACTTCTTCCAGTGGAAATCGAGCGTCACGAATACGACGTCGTCGTCATCGGTGCGGGCGGCGCCGGGCTACGGGCCGCCATCGAGGCCCGCCAGCAGGGCAAGCGCACGGCTATCGTCTGCAAGTCACTGTTCGGCAAGGCCCACACCGTCATGGCCGAGGGCGGCGCGGCCGCCGCCATGGGGAACGTCAACTCCGACGACAACTGGATGGTGCACTTCCGTGACACCATGCGGGGCGGCAAGTTCCTCAACAACTGGCGCATGGCCGAGCTGCACGCCAAGGAGGCCCCCGACCGCGTCTGGGAGCTGGAGGCGTGGGGCGCGCTGTTCGACCGCACCAAGGACGGCAAGATCAGCCAGCGGAACTTCGGCGGTCACGAGTACCCGCGGCTCGCACACGTGGGCGACCGTACCGGCCTGGAGCTGATCCGCACCCTCCAGCAGCGGGTCGTCGCGCTGCAGCAGGAGGACTTCGAGACGCACGGCGACCACGAGGCCTACATCAAGGTCTTCGCCGAGTGCACGGTCACCCGCCTGCTCAAGGACGGCGACCGCATCTCCGGCGCGTTCGGCTACTGGCGCGAGACCGGCAACTTCCTGCTCTTCGACGCCCCCGCCGTGGTCCTGGCCACCGGCGGCATCGGCAAGTCGTACGTCGTCACCTCCAACTCCTGGGAGTACACCGGCGACGGCCACGCCCTGGCCCTGCTCGCCGGCGCCAACCTGATCAACATGGAGTTCATCCAGTTCCACCCCACCGGGATGGTCTGGCCGCCGTCCGTGCGCGGCATCCTCGTCACCGAGTCCGTCCGGGGCGACGGCGGCGTGCTGCGCAACTCCGAGGGCAAGCGCTTCATGTTCGACTACATCCCCGAGGTGTTCAAGGACAAGTACGCCACCACCGAGGAGGAGGGCGACCGCTGGTACAACGACCAGGCCAACAACCGGCGCCCGCCGGAGCTGCTGCCGCGTGACGAGGTGGCCCGCGCGATCAACTCCGAGGTCAAGGCCGGTCGCGGATCGCCCCAGGGCGGCGTCTTCCTCGACGTCTCGACCCGCCTGCCGGCCGAGGAGATCAAGAAGCGGCTGCCGTCGATGCACCACCAGTTCAAGGAGCTGGCCGACGTCGACATCACCGCCGAGCCCATGCAGGTGGGCCCGACCTGCCACTACATCATGGGCGGCGTCGAGGTGGACGCCGACACCGGCGCGGCGGCCGTACCCGGGCTGTTCGCGGCGGGCGAGGTGTCCGGCGGCATGCACGGCTCCAACCGGCTGGGCGGCAACTCGCTGTCCGACCTGCTGGTGTTCGGGCGGCGCGCGGGCGCGGGCGCGTCGGCGTACGTCGACGGGCTCAAGGCCCGTCCCAAGGTCGCCCAGGAGCTCGTGGACGCGGCCCGCGAGGAGGCCCTGGCGCCCCTCCAGCGCGACGGCGAGAACCCGTACGAGGTGCACCACGAGCTCCAGCGGACCATGAACGAGCTGGTCGGCATCATCCGCAAGGCCGAAGAGGTCTCCGAGGCCATGGAGGTCGTGGAGAAGCTCAAGGAGCGCGTGCGCCAGGTCGGCGCGGCCGGCTCGCGGATCTACAACCCCGGCTGGCACCTGGCGATCGACCTGCGCAACATGGTGCTGGTCTCCGAGTGCGTGGCCCGCGCCGCCCTGCTGCGCGAGGAGAGCCGCGGCGGCCACACGCGCGACGACTTCCCCGGGATGAATCCGGAATGGCGCCGCAAGCTGCTCGTCTGCTCCACGGCGGACGGCGGCGACGTCCAGGTCGTGGAGAAGACCCAGCCGTCCATGCGCGACGACCTGATCACCCTGTTCGACCGGGACGAGCTGAAGAAGTACCTCACCGACGAAGAGATGGCCGAGTTCGACGGGATTGCCAAATGAGTTACAAGGCGAAGTTCAAGGTCTGGCGTGGTGAGGGCGGCGAGGGCAAGCTTGAGGACTTCACCGTCGAGGTGAACGAGGGCGAGGTCGTCCTCGACATCATCCACAGGCTCCAGGCGACGCAGGCCCCCGACCTGGCCGTGCGCTGGAACTGCAAGGCCGGCAAGTGCGGCTCGTGCAGCATGGAGATCAACGGCAAGCCGCGCCTGGGCTGCATGACCCGGATGTCCACCTTCTCCGAGGACGAGACCATCACGGTCACCCCGATGCGGACCTTCCCCGTCATCAAGGACCTGGTCACCGACGTGTCCTTCAACTACCAGAAGGCCCGCGAGATCCCCTCGTTCACGCCGCCCGCGGGCGTGCGTCCGGGCGAGTACCGCATGCAGCAGGTCGACGTCGAGCGCTCGCAGGAGTTCCGCAAGTGCATCGAGTGCTTCATGTGCAACAACGTCTGCCACGTGATCCGCGACCATGAGGAGAACAAGCCGGCCTTCGCCGGTCCGCGCTTCCTCATGCGGATCGCCGAGCTGGACATGCACCCGTACGACGTGGCCGACCGGCAGGAGTCCGCCCAGGAGGAGCACGGGCTCGGCTACTGCAACATCACCAAGTGCTGCACCGAGGTCTGCCCCGAGCACATCAAGATCACTGACAACGCGCTGATCCCGATGAAGGAGCGCGTGGCCGACCGGAAGTACGACCCGCTGGTCTGGCTGGGCAACAAGATCTTCAAGCGCGCCAAGTAGGCGAGCAATCGGAAGCGGGGGCCGGATCCGTCCGGCCCCCGCTTCCGTCGTTCTCCGCTACTTGCGGCCCCAGCGCTTCTTCTTGTGCTTCGGGTCCGGAATCTCCTTCGTGGCGTCCTCCGGCTGCTGCGGCGGCAACGGCTGGACGACCGTCGCGGCGTCCCCCTCCGGCGGCAGGTACGGCGGCGGCTGGTACCCCTCGGACGGCCCCGGCTGCCGGGGCTGCACGGGCTGCTTCGGCTCGAACAGCGACGGGCCCTGCTGCCAGGGCTCGGAGTCGCCGCTCTCGGCCGCCGCGGCCGGGGCCAGCGGGAACTCGCGCTCATCCTCGTACGGCTTCCCGCCGCCCGGCGGGATGTCGGCCGGCGGCTGCTCGGCGGGGATCAGCGGCTCGAACGGGTCACGGTAGTCCTGGGTGGCCTGCGGCGGCTCGCTGTAGGAGTCGAACTCGTCCGGGTGCAGCACGACGGGCTCGGGGGCTGTCGCGGGCATGGTTGCGGGCATGGTGGCGGGCATGGTCGCGGGCACTGTCGGCTCCGGCTCGGGCGGGTAGCCGCCCTGGTGCCCGTACGGGTCGTGGTAGGCCGCCGGGTCGTGGTACGCCGGGCCGTAACCGGGCTGGCCGGTCGGGTAGGTCTGGATCGGGACGAAGCTGATGATCGGCGCGTACGCCGTGCCGCCCGGGTAGCCGGGGGCGGGGAAGGAGGCCGTGGCGTAACCGGGGCCCGCCGGGTAGCCGGGCGGCGGCGCGTCCGGACGGCCCATCGGGGAGCCCGCCGGAGGGCCCGCCTTGCGCACGGCCGCCGCGTGGGCCATGCGGCGCAGCCGTCCCTCGAAGATGAGCACCGCGAACAGCGCGAGCAGGACGAGCACCAGCGCCGGGATGCTGAGCTTCTGCGTCAGCGACTTCTGGTCGAACTCCGGCGCGGCCGCGCGCAACTCCAGCTGGCCCGAGTCCGTGGCCGGGGCGGTGTCGCTCGGCGGCGGCGGGACGGCCGCGGTGGGCGAGTCCGTCGGCGCGACGGACGGCATCTCGACGGTCGGCTCCGTCGACTGCTCCGTGGGCAGCGGCCCGGCCGTGGTCTGCGCGGTGGGCAGGGGCGCCAGCGGCTGCTGCGTCGTCTCCTGGACGGGCGGAGGTGTGGGCGCGGTGGTGGTCTTGGGCGGTTTCGGTGCCTTCGTGGTCTTCGTCGGGCCCGCGGTGACGGTGTGGGTGATCGTCGTCTCCGGAGCCTCCTCCGGGGTGGGCGTGCCCAACGTCGTCGTGACGGTGACCGTGGTCTGCGGATCGCAGGTCTCGCCCGCGTCGCACGGCTCCACCGCCGGGTCGAAGGCCGCGCGGCTGACGGAGGCGCTCGCGCTCTGACCGACGAACGGGGCCACACCGACACCCGTCAGCCCGAGCGCCAGGACGATCGCGGACACGGCCGTCGCTCGCGTGCGTGCCACCGGAGCCCTCCGCATAGTCCCGGAACCTTGGTCAAGGGAATACTAGTCGGGTCAAAGCAACAGTAAAGACGGAATTACCATACGTTTCGCGGCTTACGCCTGCGTTGGAGTCTCGGGACCAGCCACAGGGCTCCCAGCAGCACGCCGATCCCCCCGATGACCAGCGAGAAACCGCGAGGGCCGTCCAGAGGGCTGGCGTAGGCGACGGGACGAACAGGTTTCCGCGCCTCCACGACCTGCACCGGCCACGGCGCCCCGGCCGCCGACTCCGGCGCCAGGCTCACCACCCCCGGGCTCCCCCCACCGGCAACCGCCCCCGCCGGCACGCCCCCCGGCACCCCGCCGGCGGCCACACCCCCCGGCAGCGCCCCACCGGGCAGGCCCCCTGACACTCCACCGGCCACACCCCCGGGCATCACGCCACCGGGCAGGCTCTGATGCAGCGCCCCCGGCACCCCACCCGGCGCCAACCCCGCCGCCCCGGACAACCCTCCGTGCGCAGCCCCTCCGGCCAGACTCCCCAACGCCCCGGGCACACTCCCCGCCACACCACCAGACAGGCTCCCCGCCGCGCCACCTGGCAGGCTTCCCGCAACACCGCCAGGCGCGCTCCCGGCCGCGCCACCTGGCAGGCTGCGCGCCACGCCGCCGGGCAGGTTGCGCGCCATCAGGCCACCGGGGAGGGCTTGTTGCCCCGCCGTGCCGCTGCGCGTCTGGCCGGCCGCGCCGGGCACCTGCCCCACACCCCCCGCCCGCGGGAACGCCCCCAACGTCCCGCCCGTACCTCCGACTCGGGGAACCTGCGCTCCGGGCAACGCCCCTCGGACCCCGCCCACGCCACCTGCGCGCGGGGCCTGCATCGCACCCCCGGCCCTCACCCTGGGGAGCGCCCCCTGAGCTCCGCCGACGGCTCCCAAGCCGGTGGCCCCTCCGGAAAGGCCGGGCCACCCCGCCGCCGCACCACCCGTGCCACCAAGCGCACCACCGGTGCCACCCGCGCCGGCGCCACCCGCACCCAGGAGGCCGCCTCGCGTCTTCCCTCCGGAACCTGCGAGCAACCCCGCAGCGCCACCCTGCTGCCCCCGTACGCCCGCCCACGGCCCGCCTTGCGCGCCGCCCAGCCGCCGCCCGTTGTGGGGGGCAGGAACGGGCACCGCCTGGCCGCTGATCGTGGCGGCCTCGCGCGGCATCTCCTCCCCCACCTGCATGGACGCGCTCCTGCTCATGGTGGTCAGCCCACCGGAGGGCGTCCGCATCCTGGCCACCGCCGCGAGCACCACCTCCTTGGCCCCCGCAGGCGCCTGGAAGATCACATCCAGTGCCCGCTCCCCGGAGACCGCCCCGAGGGCGCAGACCCGCGCGCCGGGCAGTGCACCGCCATCGGCAGTCGAACCCTCCCCACCGGCCAGGGCCCGCGCGGCCAGCATCCCAGCCGCCTCCCGCCCGCCGACCTGGGCCCCGCCCCGACCACCTTCAGCCCGTGCCCCCTCCTGGCCACCTTCAGCCCGTGTCCCCTCCTGGCCACCTTCAGCCCGTGCCCCCTCCTGGCCACCTTCGGCCCGGGACACCCCCGAACCCCGCTCAGCCCAAGAGGCGCCCTGCCTGTCCTGAGCCCGAGGCGCTCCCTGACCCCCCTGGACCTGATGCGCTCCCAGCCCGCCCTGGGCGCGGGACGCGTCCTCAGGGCGCGGGACGCCCCGACCGTCCTCGGCGTGCGGCACCCCCTGCGCACCGCCGACCTGCGGCATCCCCTGCCCGGCCCCGACCGGCGGCGCGCCCTGAACCCCTGGCGCTCCCGGCCCCCACTGCGCCGCCTCCCGGTCGGCCCCCGTCTGCGGCGCGCTGTAACCGGCCTCCGCCCGCGTCAGGCGTCGGCCCGGCGCGGGCTCCCCGCCCGGAACCGGGAACGGCAGCGGATGAGCCCCCTCCCCACCGGACTCCTCGGCCCCGTCCACCCCACCGGCCGCCATCCGGGAAGCGCCGGAGGACGTCGGGCAGGACACCCCCGCCAGCGCCTCGACCGGGCTGGTGGCCACCGCGACCTTGGCCCCCTTGGCCATCCCGTTGAGCCGGACCCTAAAACGCTGGACGTCACCCGTCCTGATCCACTTCCCCATGCCCTCGGGGCCGCTCACGCGTTCGAGCACGAGCGTCACCCCCGCAGCCGCCACGGGCACGGAGGGCAGCGCCACCAGGATCAACGCTCCAGAAAGGATCCAGCCACGCCGCATCACTCCACTCCCCCACTGCGACAAATCACGTGTAGTAATCGTTATGTCACAGAGAGAGACGGTCTAATCCTGCCGCAGCAGACTCTCCACGGTCTTCATGATCGGCAGGTCGGCCCCGAGCCACTCCACGTCGTAGTACTCCCCCGGCCCCAGCCAGCGCAACGCCAGGTGCTCACGGGCCTCGGGCGTGCCGGAGGTGAGCGTGGCCAGCCAGACGCGCAGGACGTACCCCTCCGACAGCGCCCAGTCCTCGCCCACGCGCGCGCCCACCGTGATCTCCACGCCGAGCTCCTCCCGGCACTCCCGGACCAGCGCGTCGACCTCGCTCTCACCCGGGTCCACCTTGCCGCCGGGGAACTCCCAGCCCCCGGCCAGCGCGGCGGGCGCGGCCCGCTGCGCGGCCAGCACCTTGCCGCCCGGGGCGACGATCACCGCCGCCACCACGATCGTGCTCATGCGTTCGTCATCCTCACAGTGCGGGATTCTGCAGCTTCTTGAGCTGGTCGAGCACATCGGGGTTCTGCAGGGGACGGGTGAAGCCCATCTTGTTGTCGCGCGCCTGGTAGCTCGTCACCTTGATCGGCCCGCACAGCGTGCACCGGGCCTCCAGCATCTTGCCCTCGGACACGACCAGCCCCACGTGACCGGGGTTGTCGGCCGACGAGCCCGGACCGGCGTTGAAGAACACCAGGTCCCCGGGCTGCTCGTCCCCCGCCGGCACCTTCACCCCGAACGGCCACTGCGTGAACGTCGTGCGCGGGATGCTCAGCCCGGCGGCCCGGTAGGCCGCGTAGATGACGCCCGAGCAGTCGAACGCGTCCGGCCCGGTGCCGCCCCACAGGTACGGCTTGCCGCGCTGCGCCAGCGCGAACTGGAGGATCTTGGCCACGATGTCGCTGGGCGCGGCCGCCACCAGGGGGTCGTCGCACTCCTCGGAGGCCTGCGGCGGCACCTCCACCGCACCCGACTTGGCGTACTTCCTGGCGATCTCCTCGACCTGGTCGACGTACCACCAGGCGCGGTTGTAGGTGAACAGGGCCCGCCGGACGTTCTCGGGCGCGCCGTTGCGCTTGAGCATCTTGGCGGCCCCGAGGATGGCGTCGGCGGGGTTGTAGACGTCGCCCACGCCGTCGCCGTCGCCGTCGGAGGCGTAGCCGTTGAACGTCGAGGACATCGGCACCTGCGCCTTGCCGCCCCACGTCGAGATCAGGAACTGCATCGGGCCGGCCGCGCCCGCGTAGTTGGTGCCGCTCTTGACGCCGGGCAGGTCGCTGCGGCCGTGGTCGGTCTCGCGCTTGCCCACGGCGGCCAGGATCGTCCACTGGACGCCGATCTTCTTGCCCCACTTCTTGTACAGGTCGAGGTAGTCGCCCGGGATGTCGGCGGCGCCCGAGTCGGACACCTCCTGCACCTGGGTGCCGCCCTCGCAGTCGACCGAGCCCTCGCCACCGCCGTTCAGGAAGGACGGCATCGTGACCAGCAACATCGGCGAGATGATGATCGCAGCCAGGAGGAGGACCCCGGCGAGACCGAGCAGCAGCGCCAGGCGGGTGGGGGAGGACTTCACCGCTAGCTGTCCCCGTCCTGGCCTTCGGTGGCGGGCAGCACGTCGAAGATCCGCCAGTCGGCGCCGAGCTGGCTCACCGTGACCGCCAGGTCCTCGACGTCCTGCCTGCTGCCGCTCTTCGCGGTGACCTGCCTGGTCTCGGTCACGACGAAGACGATGGAGGTCTTCTCGATCTGCCTGATCTCCTTCAGTCGGGCCGTGGCCTGGGAGACGACCTGGTCGTCGCGGTTCTGCTGGACGGTGCCCGCCGAGGTGAGCGTCCGGGTGAGGATGTTGCCCAGCTCGGCGGTGGTGAACGTCTTGACCCTCGCCGCGTACGCGGCCGGCTCCTCGTCGTACCTGAAGGTGCCGTAGACGGCGGTGAAGCGCTCGGCGAGGTCCGCCGCCGCGGCGAGCTGCTCCTTCTTCATCGGCAGGTAGGAGTAGACGTCGAACGGCGCGTCGCTGGCCGTGGCCAGCGGCTTGCTGGGCGCCGAGGGCGCGGCCGCGGACGTCCTGCCCGTGGACGGGGCCTGCTCGGGCGGATCGTCCGAGCTCGGCCACATCGTGAGGTAGACGCCGACCGCGGCGATGACCACGACGATGGCGGCGAAGGCCAGCCCGCGCTTGTCACCGGACTGAGCCATGGTCAGTCCTTGCCGCTGTTGGGCTTGAGCCAGAACGGCACCGACGGATCGTCACCCGAGCCGCCGTTGCCGCCGCTGCGCAACCACAGCGGCGGCGCCTCGGACGAGCGGGACGACGACTCGTCCGACCCGAAGATCCTGGGCCCCGACGACGCGCCGGACGGCCGGGACGCCGACCCCCCGGACCTGGACCCGCCACCGTTCCTGGACCCGCCGCCGCCGCCGAAGAAGCCGCCCCCGGACCCACCGGAACCGGACCCCGAACCGCCACCGCCGCCGAACAGCCCGCCACTGGAGCCACGCGTACGCGACCCCGAGGACCGCGAGCCGCCGCCCCCGCCGGACCCGCCGAACCGGGAGCCGCGCGAACCGCCCGAGGAGCCGTTGCGCGAACCACCGGACGCGCCGCCCCGCGAGGCCCATCCGCCACCCGACCGGCCGCCGAACCAGCCACCGCCACCAGCGCCACCGCCGCCACCGCCGGAACCCCCGGCGGAGCCGCCACCCGCGGCCATGCCCCCGGACGGCGTGCCACCCGCGGCCGCCGCACCGGAGCCCGCTCCGCGGGCGCCGCTCGGCGCCGGGCCACGCGTCCTGCCGGCCTGGCCGCCGAGGTTGAGCGGGGGCGCGGTGCCCCTGCGGGGTTCGAGCGGAGGCCGGGCCCCCGCCTTACCGCCCTGCTGGTCGGTGTCCAGCGGCGCGGCCGACACCGGCATCCGGGTGCCCGCCGAGACGCCCTCGCCCTCCTCGCCGCGCATGCGCGCCTGGGCGACCGCGGCGCCGGCCGCCGCGCCCGCGCCGCTGCCCGCGGCCGCCGCCCTGATGAGCGGCTCGGCCTTGCGCAGGCCCCACCGGCCGAGCTTGGCGCCGGCGACCGGCGGCAGCACGTTCGCGGCCCGCTCCAGCACGGGCGAGCTCGCGGCGTCGCCGAGCATGCGGGTGGCGACCGTGTGGCCGCTCAGGGACGCGAACAGATGCTGGAACGGACGCCGGTAGAAGAACACCGCGATCGTCAGCAGCGCCATGAACAGCACCTGCAGCCCCCAGGGCATGGCCGTGGAGATGATCAGGGCGTACCCGTAGACCAGGACGCTGAGGACGAGCGTCAGCACCGCCTGCCTGAGCAGCGTGCCGACGAGCATCTCCACCCAGCGCATGGCGATGATGCGCCCGCTGCCCGGATGGACGCCGACCAGCAGGAACACCGGCCCGAGTATCAGCAGCAGCAGGAAGCCCACCTTGAGCACCAGCAGCGAGACCGCCACCAGGAAGATCAGCAGCCCGGCCACCACCGCCGCGATGAGCGCGCCGACGGACACGCCGAGCCTGCTCGACCAGTCGCGGCCGGAGAAGACCGTGTAGCGGGAGTCGTTCTTGAGCAGCTCGGCGACCTTGGCGTACTCGGCCTGATGGGCGGCGATGTCGGGGGCGGGCTGGCCGGCCACGGCGGGGGCGATCGACTGGGTCTCCAGCATCTTGCGCCCGAAGTCGCGCACGATCGGCTGCTGCGGGTCGGCGGTGCCGAACATGCCCACCAGCCACGGCTTGCAGACCAGGGTGGACCACAGGGCGTCGGCGTTCTGATCGACGCCGGCGGTGCCGACCTGGCCGTAGCCGCCCGGTTTGATCTGGGGGTTCGTCTGGCCGGGTGGTGGCAGGCAGGACGCGCCGCCCGCGCCCGGCAGGCCGGAGAAGGCGGAGTTGACCACCTCGCCCGTCTTGTCCGTCACGACCTTGCCGAGCCCGGTGAAGTCGCCCGGCCGGCTGAAGAACCACACGGCCACGGTGACCGCGAGGACCATCCAGATCACGCCCTCGGCGGTGGTGGTGGCCCGCTTGCGGATCAGGCCGTACCAGGCGAGCCAGATCGCGCCGAGGATCACGATCGGCCGCAGGAACGGCCAGTACATGGCCTCGGACAGGTTCTGGACGATGTCGTCGACGACGTCCTTGATCGACTGGAGCGGCCCTTCCGTCGCGGCCGCCTGGTACGTCGTGATCGTCAGCCGGTCGATGGCCTTGGCCGCGGTGAAGACGCCGTTGGCCCACATGTTGCCCAGCACGGCGACGTAGTCGGAGCAGCCGAGCCCGTGGGTCTGCCAGAACTGGCCGGCCATGCCGAACTGGCCGTAGTTCGTCGTCGGGGCCTGGGCGCCGCCCGTGGGAGGCGGCGGCTGGATCATTCCGTCGGTGCCACCGCCGATCATCTCGGGGTTGAGGGGCCCCGACAGGTCACAGGGCGCCGCCGCGACGGGCGTGGAGAAACCGCCCACCACCAGCGGAACCACGAGAACGGCACTGACCAGCGCGAGAACCAGCGCCAGTCGTCGGGATAGTCGGATCTTCATGACCGCACCTCCTGCGCCCTGCCCACGCCCCCTCGAAGATCATCATGCCCGCCACCGTCTGGTTTGTCGTGTGTCGGGTTCGTGTCGAGCCAGCGGAGCAGTTCTTCGGAGATCAGGTCTACTCCGATGCGCCCGGCTCTGCCATCCAGATCACGGAATACGCATTCGCCGTTGCCGAGCGAGCGGAGCACGGCCTTGTGCTCCTCCGACGGCTCCACGCCGAGCAGCGACATGACGTGGTCCACCTCCACCCTTTCGGTGGAACGGAACGCGAACACCGAGGACAGACAGTTGGTCACCTGCTCGTTCAGCAGGTCTCCGGCGTTCTGGGACACCAGGACGAGCGCCGTGTTCCGGGACCGTCCCATGCGGCTGACCTCGGGCACGAGCTTGGCGCCCTCGGGCGTGGAGGTGATCGCCCACGCCTCGTCCAGGAAGATCGCCTTGGGGGCGCGGCGGTCGAGGCCGTTCATCAGCCTGCGGGCGAACTGCGAGACCAGGTAGAGCAGGGCCACCGAGAGCCGCTGCTCGTAGGAGTAGTCGTCCCTGGTCGTGGCCACGTCGGGGAGCGTCAGCCCGCCCAGGGTGAACACGGTGGTCCAGCCCTCGCTGTCGATCTGGTCGCCGCCCGAGGGGTCGAAGCAGAGCCGGGCCAGGTGCATCTCCGACATCGAACGCAGCACCGCGCCCAGGTTCTTGGACGCCGGGTCGTCGGCCCGCTCCAGGTAGTCGACCACCTTGCCCAGCGACGGGTCGGCCCCGTTGGAGACCGCGGCCACCGCCTGGATCATGGCCGACTCGCGCTCCTCCGACATGCGGGGCAGCAGCAGCCGCAGCGTCTCGGTCGCCATGGTCTTCTTCGCCGCGATGTCGTCGCCGAACGAGAACGGGTCGAGCAGCCCCGGCGCGGCCGAGCCCAGCGGGATCACCCTGGCCTTGCGCCCGCGCTTCTCCAGGAGCTGGACCAGCGACTCGGCGTCGCCCTTCGGGTCGATCACCGCGACCGTGACCCCGCGCAGCGCCATCTGGTAGATCATCAGCAGCGCGAGCGTGGTCTTGCCGCCGCCCGGCTCGCCGGTGATCGCGATGGCGGTCGGCCGGTTGCGGCTCGCGGCCAGCAGCGGGTCGAAGTGCACGATGCTGCGCGCCCGGCCGACCGTCTCCCCGATGTACGGCCCGAGCCAGCCCTCGCTGCCGTCGTCGAGCCGGTCGCCGAGGTCGACGGTGGCCGTGGCCATGCCGCCCGCGATCGTCCGCAGCGGCTGGCGCTGGGCGTAGGCGTTGACGCGCACCTTCTCGCCCGGCAGCGCCTCGCAGAACAGCGAGAACTGGTCGCCGGTCGAGTTCACCACGTCGATGCCCATGTCGCGGTAGTGCTCGACGACCGCCTCGACCCGCTGCACGCAGATGTCCTCCGTGGGGGCCGAGACGATCAGGCGGTGCCAGCCGTACACGAAGGGCAGTCGTTCCTTGGTGATGCCGTGTTCGAGCATGCGGGCCGCGTCGATCTGCTCGGCCAGCGCGATCGGCGCCTCCGCGCCCGCCTCGCGGATGTGGTGGTCCATGTCGCGGGCGTGGGCCAGCTTGCGCGCGACGTCCTTGGACGCCTTGACCGGCGGGATCAGCCGCATCCTGGACGAGATCTCCACCGGGAAGGGCAGCTGGTCGGCGAAGTGCATCCACGGCTCGCCGTCGGGGAACGGCATGAGGTCGGGGAAGCGGGCGAAGGACAGATGGGCCACGTACGAGTCGCCCTGCGGCTGCACGATCCGCAGCAACGACCTGCCGTTGTGGATCTCGCCCTCGACCAGCGACTCGATCTCGCCCTTGCCCCAGCGCCGCTTCGGGCTGGCCGAGGGCGGCGGGTCGCCGAGCGCTCCGGCGGCGGCGTGCTGGAACAGCCAGGCCACCTCGACGGACGTGGCGTGCCTGGCGTACAGGGCACTGGACGCCAGCGCCCTGCCCAGCCGTTCGGCCGACTCCGTCCAGCGGCCGATCTCGCTGTCCGGGACGTGGTCGTCCTCCATGCCGAGCGCCTTCTCGGTCTTCTGGTAGAAGCCGAGAAGCTGGGCCAGCACGCCGCTGCCGAGCTGCTTGCCGCGCGGCCCGAGGCGTACGCCCAGGAAGACCTCCTTCGACCAGAAGTCCTTCGCCCAGACGTGCCGGTACATCTCCTCCAGGTAGTCGCGCCAGCCGGGCCCCTCGTCGGACGTGGCGTTGAGCGCCATCGCCCACTCGGCCGCCGGGTAGGTGCGGTGCGCGACCCGCAGGTGGACCTCGGCGTCGGGCATCCTGATCGCGGCCAGCGCGATCGTGACGTTGGTGGCCAGCGCCTCGCGTTCCTCCGGCGTGACGAACTCGTAGCTGACCGTCGGAAGCCGGAAGTACGCCCACGCGCAGGTGTCCGTGAGCAGGATGCGGTCGTCGAAGTACCGGACCGCGAGGCGCTGGTGCGCTCGGGACGCCCTGCTCATGCCGCCCCCTCGGCGCATGAACGGGCCAGACCTGCTCGCATGTTCACTTAACGCTCACCGATTCTCGTGCCCGGGGGGTCACTCGCCAACTCCTCTTCGCTCGGTCGGACGGCCTGTCCGTGTGCCTGTACCGCGAAGCCTGCGATCACGACGCCGGCGAGGGCGAGGTAGGCCCGCCGTCCGGCCGCGCGCAACTGACCGGGGTCGACGATCTCGGCGCCGCCGGGCGCCAGGCCGTCCTCCCACGGGACCCGGACGATGGCCCGGCACCTGCCTCTGGCCACCGCCTCCGCCTGCTCGACGTCGGCCATCGAACGCCTGCTGACGCCGTTGACGACCATCACCGCACGCCTGCGCAGCTCGCCGCACCCGTGCCCGTCCAGCCATTCGTACGTCATCGCCACCGCTTCCGCCGCCTCCTCGCTCGCCGGGACCACCAGCACGAGCTGGTCGGCGTACGGCAGGATGCGGGCCGCGAGCGCGGCGGCCGGGTCGATGACCGACAGCTTGTAGTGGCGGTCGAGCAACCGCATCGACTCGCCGAGACGGTGGTCGGAGAAGAAGCTGCGGTCGGCGAGGCGCTGCTCGGCGCCCGCGTCGGTGTCGGCCGAGATCACCTCCAGGCCGGAGGCGGTGCGGGTGGTGAAGCCGCGCATCTTCAGGTAGCCGCTGACCTGGTCGAGCCCGGACAGCAACGACGTCAGGGTCTCGGGCGTCTCCGGCTCGATCCTGCTGGTCAGGGTGGTGCCGCCGGTGTTGGCGTCGACGGCGACGATCCGGTCGTCGCGGTAGGTGGCGAAGGTGTGGCCGAGCATGAGCGCCGTCGTGGACTGGCCCGCACCGCCGGTGCAGCCGAGCACCACGATCCGCCGGCTCCCGCCGAACACGGCCCTGGCCCTGGCCTCGTCGATCTCGGACGCGTCGGTTCGTACGCCGCCTCCGCCCACCACGACCTGGGCGATCCTGCGCCATCCGCCGGAGTCCCGGCCGACGACGGACTCGACCCTGCGCACCCGTCCCTCGGCGGGCCTGCTCTCACCGGGCCTGGGAACCGGCACGGGCGCCACGAACTTTCCAGCCCTGTCCCCTGACCTCCCGCCGACGGGCCGCTGCCGCGCCGCCACCTCCCGCACAGGCTCGTCCCGGACGGGCTCGTCCTCGACCCGCTCGTCGCGGACCGGCTCGGCATGCACGCGCTCGACGGGCGCGGGCTCCTCGTCCAGGGCAGGCGCATCACCGACGTGGTCTACAGGGGCCTCCGCACCGACGGCATCGTCCTTCCGAGCGGGGGCGTCGTCCGGCGCAAAGGCGTCGACCGGGGCGAGGGCGTCCACGTGAGAGGGGGCGTCCACGTGGGAGGGGGCGTCCGCCCGGGCGGTGCCGGGCTCTCCATGGGATGCGTCCGCTTCGGCGGCGGCCTGCCCGGCGGGGGCATCGCCGCCGTCGCCGGCGGTACCGCCATCAGCGGGGGTGCCGCCTTCGGTGCCCGAAGGCCGTTCAGCGGGGGCGGCGTCGGACGCCGCGACGTCCGCGCCGGCGGCGGGACCGGTCTCCCCCGCGGGAGCGCCGTCGGAGGTGGTGGGGCGCTCGGCCTTGAGGATCTGGTCCTCAAGGCGGAGGGTCGGACCGGAGAGGGGCTTGGCGTCGGGGTCGATCGGCGGCCAGGAACGCTGCGCGCCCAGGATCACCGTGCCGGGCCCGCCTCGCGGCGGCTGCCCCTTCCTGTGCTGGTCGCGCGCGATCGCGTTCTCGCCCTCACGGCCCTCGCCCTCACGGTCCGCGCCTTCGGGACGCTCACCGGCACCCTGGCGGCGCTCGCCCGTGGCCGCACGGCGCTCGCTCACGTCGTCACGGCGCTCGTCCGTGGCAGCACGGCGCTCGCTCACGTCGTCACGGCGCTCGGCAACGCCGTGTCCGGATGTCTCCGGAGGGGCGTCGGCGCTGGCGGCGAGCCGGCGCAGCCGCCGCAGTGCCTCGGTGTCGATCGGCTTGCCGGACGCGGGCCTGCGCCCTTCCGCCGCCCGGATCGACACGACCGCCCCGTGACCGCCCTGTGCCTCGGCCGACGCCCTGTCCGCCTCGGCGTCCGTACGTTCACCGTGCCCGTCACCGCGCCCTGCGGCGTCGCGCTCAGGGGCCTCGCGTCCGCCCGCGTCGCGTTCGGAGCGGGCGTGACGGGGGCGGGCGGGGAGAGCGCCGCCGGTGAGCTCGCGGCTGGCCAGCTCTCCGGCGGCGACGTCGTGCTCGACCGGCGACGACGCCGGTCCGTTCTCATCCCCGGGCACCAGGACCAGCGGCACGTCCTGCCCGAAGGCGGGCGCGGCACGGCGGGCCTGCGGCGCCAGCGCGGGAGCCGTGCCCCGCCTGGTACGCGACCCCCACCCGGTACGGGCTTCCGCCACCGGCGCCTGCTGGGCGGCCGCCGCCGCGGCGGCCACGGCGGGACGCACCTGCCGCGGCCCGGTGATCCGCTGCCCCTCGCGCTTGCGCTGCGGCTGGCGGGCCTTGCGCGCCGCCTTCGCCTTGACCCGCACCGGAGTGGTACGCCACACGCGCCCGGAGAACGTGACCCCCTCGGGCTCGGACGTGGGCGCGAGCCGGTACCAGGCCTTGGGCTGGCCCAGGTAGCGGAGCTGGGACTCGAGAAGCTCGGTGAGCCGCTTCCCCTCGATGACGGGACGCGTGGACAACCACGTCACGATCCCCGGCGGGACCAGGAACAACACGTGCCACGGCATGGCCACCGGCACGCCCACCAGGATCAGCAGGAGGGACCACGGCACGAACACCCCGACGAACACGCCGATCCAGACGATGGGGAGCGGCATCGGGAGGCGAAGGTCGTAGAGCTTGTAGAGCCGCTTCTCGATGCGCCAGATGTTCGTATACGTGGGCAGGTCCACGCAGTCCTCCTCTCCACCCGCTCGTACATGACCGCCCTGGAGCGGTCTCAACCCTTTACTTGATGCCCAGCGCGCCCGCGATCGCCTTCGCGGTCACCTCGATGATGTTCGGAACGTAGAAGATCACTCCGATGGCCACAGCCAGGATGAGGAACTGGACGAAACGCGTGATCTCACGGGTGAAGAGGAAGAAGAGCGCGACCACGGAGACGACGACCAGGAACAACGGGGCGAAGAAGGCCCGCAGGAAGTTGGCGAGCCCTCCGGTGTCGATGCCGGTCGGCGACGGCGACGGCGACATTTCGATCAAGGTGAGCACTACGGTCTTCAACGTCACTTCTTGTCCTCCCGGGGGGTACCGAACAACAGCGCGGTCGTGCGTCTATTCAACGGCCCGACCAGCGCCGCGGATGTCGGCGACGTACCACTTGTCGCCCTGCTTCTCCACGGTGAGGCGGTAGGCCTGCTCCAGCCGCCCGCCGACGGCGGCCGGGTCGGTGGCACTGGGTGTGGCCGGAGCGTCGCCGTTGGGCACGATCCACACCACGACCGCCTGGATCTCTCGGGTGGCACCCCCCACAGGCACCACGATGTCCTTCAACTCCGCGAAGGTGAACGCGCTGCCGAAGCTCGGCAGCGTCTTCCCGGCGGCCACGTAACGCTGCAGCCCGGCGGTGTCGCCGGAGGCGTAGTCCTTGAAGAAGCCCTCCAGTTGCGGCTTGAGCTCGGCCGCCGCCGCGTCGTCGGCCTCCGGCTTCGCGACCTGCGGGAGGTCGGCGGGAGCCGGCGCGGGCAGGATCGCCGGGCGGCCCGAGATGACGAACCGCCTGCCGTTGTCGTCGCCGGAGTAGTAGATCGGGACCGACAGCATGAGCCGGCGCGGCCCGGACTGGAAGGCCACGCTCACCACGGCGTTCTGGGCGTCGGACGCCTCGATGTCGTACGGCTGGATCGCGACGGCGGCCATCTTGCCGAAGCCGTCCCACCACATCTGGGCGTCCATGCCCTCGGCCAGGAAGGCGGCCAGCTTCCTGGTCCTGCTGGCCGCGTCTTCCGGACTGAAATTCAGATAGACCCCCGCGAACTGGGCGGCGAAAGCCATGCCCTGGTCAGCGGGGAATCCCTTGTGCGCCACGACGGCGCCATTGGTCGTCGTGGGCTCTTGCTGGGTAAACCGCTCAAATGGGGCACGAATCCCATTCACCACGATAACCACAATAAGCGCCCAGAGAATGATGCGGCCGGCCCAAACCAGCCACCGTCCGCCGCCACCGGACCAGCCGCCCCGACGAGGCCTGCGCGAGGGCGGCGCGTCGAAGTCAGCCATGTCCGGGCGCGCGGAAAGCTCAGGCTCGCCAGCGATCCGAGGATCGTGCTGGACGGTAGACCTACGAGCCATCACGCCTCCGCTCGCGCCGATCCCCCCGGTTGGCGCGGTGTCGTCCGTTGCCGATCCCCATCATCCGCGGTGAAGTAGTCACCCTATCCGGTCCCGCCATTCTTCCAGGAAAGCCACGCCCATGCTGCAGGCATGACCGCCTTGACGGCAAACCGGATCCGTATGGCAGGACTCAGTGCCGCTTCCTGTCAGTTACCGGTGGAATCACCATTTGACCAGGCCAGACGCCTATTTCCGCCTAGCGCGGCGGACATGGATTGCTGTCCAAAACAGGCATAGATGCTCACGACCTGCGCATTTGGCATGAGAGGAGGACAGAGGGTGTTATGTGCCACTTCCGGGGGTACGACTCTCTCGGCTCAGGCGGGCTCGGGGTCCTGGCCGGTGCGTGCCCGGCGACGGCTGTGCAGGTCGACGACCGTGGGCGACACCGCGCGCTCCAGCGACCCCCGGAGGTCGGCCAGCATCGAGGCGGCGTCGCGCTCGCGCATGCGGCTGGCCAGCTCGTTGCGCTCGTCGACCTTCCTGCGCAGGTACGCCTCACGGTTGACGCGTAGCCCGTACATGAGCTCGACCCTGATCAGGGCCAGCTCCTCCTCCAGGCTGATGCCCGCGAGCGTGGGCGCCGGACGTCGCTTCCGGATGATGCGTCGGATCATGAGGGCCTCCCGAGTCAGCGTGAACGCCGTGACGATTCGACGCGTAGAGACCCAAAGTGGTTGACGCCTCAGTTGTCCCGGAATCACATAATCCCGGAAGGGCCTGCGAGTTCGTCATCCGGACGATGGGCTTTCGACGGCGATCCGCCGGTAACCTAGCGTAGCGAAAGTTAGCCCACCGTGATTGGACTGATGTGATGCGTCGCCTCGCCGCCGCCCTCCTGCCCGCCGCCGCACTCGCCGCGTTCGCCCTCACCGCCCCCTCCCCCGCCGCCGCCGCGCCCTCCTGGGTCACCGACAGCGAGTGCACGGGCGCGGGCGGCAAGGTCACCCCCGTCGGCCGCGGCAAGGCCGTGTGCCAGGGGGGCACGTACGCGAACGAGCTCATCCACTTCGACAACAAGAAGCCCGCCGGCAACAGCAACAGCGGCGGCGGGGGCGGCCTCCCGCTCAGCGGCGGCCCCGCGGCCCTGCTCGGCGGGCTTCTCGGATAGCGCGGATCAGACGTTGAAGCGGAACTCCACCACGTCGCCGTCGCGCATGACGTAGTCCTTGCCCTCGATGCGGGCCTTGCCCGCGGATCGGGCGCTGGCGATGGAGCCCACCTCGACGAGGTCGTCGAAGGAGACCACCTCGGCCTTGATGAAGCCGCGCTGGAAGTCGGTGTGGATCACGCCGGCCGCCTCGGGCGCCGTGGCGCCCTTGCGGATCGTCCAGGCCCTGGTCTCCTTCGGGCCGGCGGTCAGGTAGGTCTGCAGGCCCAGCGTCTCGAAGCCGACCCGGGCGAGCTGGCGCAGGCCCGACTCCTCCTGGCCGACCGACTGGAGCAGCTCCAGGGCCTCCTCCTCGTCGAGCTCGACCAGCTCGGACTCGATCTTGGCGTCGAGGAAGACGGCCTCGGCGGGGGCGACGAGGGCCGACAGCTGCTCCTTGAGCGCGGTGTCGGTCAGCTCGTCGGCGTCGAGGTTGAAGACGTAGAGGAAGGGCTTGGCGGTGAGCAGGTGGAGCTCGCGCAGCTCCTCCCGGTCGAGGCCGCTCTCGAAGACGGTCTTGCCGGTCTCCAGGACGGCCAGCGCGGCCTCGGCGGCCTCCAGCGCGGCCTTCTTGTCCTTGTTGTTGCGCGCCTCCTTCTGCAGGCGCGGGACGGCCTTCTCGACCGTCTGCAGGTCGGCCATGATCAACTCGGTGTTGATGGTCTCGATGTCCCGCTTGGGGGAGATCTCACCGTCGACGTGCGTGACGTCGGGGTCGCCGAAGACGCGGATGACCTGGCAGATCGCGTCGGTGTCGCGGATGTTGGCAAGGAACTGGTTGCCCCGGCCCTGCCCCTCGGATGCGCCCTTGACCAGGCCCGCGATGTCGACGAACTCGACCTTGGCGGGCAGGATGCGGGCCGAGCCGAAGATCTCGGCCAGCTTGGGCAGGCGGTCGTCGGGCACGCCCACGATCCCGACGTTGGGCTCGATGGTGGCGAACGGGTAGTTCGCGGCGAGTGCGTTGCCGGTCTTGGTCAGCGCGTTGAAAAGCGTGGACTTACCGACGTTGGGCAGGCCGACGATGCCGATGGAGAGGCTCACGGACAGCGAGTTTACTTGCTGAGCAGGTGCAGGCAGGTCACCGGACGGTACGTGCCGGGCGCCGCGCGCAGGTAACGCTGGGCGTCGGCCGGGCAGGCCGAGGGCGTGGTCTCGAAGGAGACGACCCGGGCCCAGGCGGCGGACGAGCCGCAGGCGGCCCTGGTCACCGCCGACCTGGCGACCACGTCGGCGGCCGGTCTGGCCACGCACGCGCCCTCGGCGAGCACCTGGCCACCGGGCCCCAGGCAGACGACGTCCGCTCCGCTTTCGAGCGCGTCGAGGGTGGTCGCGGGGCATTCGCGCGCGGACGAGGCGATCGCGACGGACCTGCCGTACCAGCCGGAGCCCGCGCACGGGCGCTCCCGGCCGTCGAGCGCCACGCAGTCGCCGGACCTGAGCACGCCGCCGCCACCGCCGGGTGCACCGGCGTGCGGGGCCAGGAAGGACCGCACGCAGGCCGTGCGGCCCAGGCCGATGCGGAGCACGTCGTCGGTGTCGTCGGGGCAGTCGGCGGGCAGCGGCGGGTCGTGCGCGATGGCCAGCACCTCGAAGTCGCCGCCATTGCAGGCGATGAGCGCGTACCGCTCGGTCACGCAGGCGCCGGGCGTCCAGCGCAGGGTCGGACGGGAGGCCGCGGGCGCCTCGGGGCCGGGACCGGTGAACACGGCTCCGGCCAGGGCGATCAGGGCCACCGACACCGCGGACACGGCGACTGCGAGCCGCAGATCGGTAGCCATCTCAATACTGTGCGTGACGGATGAGTCGGCGCACAAGCGGATTCCGCAAGCGTGTCGGGAAGATCCAGACGCGATGTGCTGCAATCATCGTTGGAGTGGATGTCGTCTCGCTGCTCATCGGGCTCGCCCTCGGACTCCTCGTCGGCTTCCTGGTCGCCAGGACCCGCGCGGCGGTGCGGGTCGCCGAGGCCGACGCGCGGGCCAGGTCGGCCGCCGAGAAGCTGGTCTACGTCGAGGAACAGCTCGCCGAACGTTTCCAGGCCCTGTCCACGCGCGCCCTCGACGTCAACAACGTGCGCTTCCTCGAACTGGCCGAGACCCGGTTCTCGGCCAGCCGGGCCGAGGCCGCCGGTGACCTCGACCAGCGCAGGCAGGCCGTCGAGCACCTGGTCGAGCCGCTGAAGGACGCGCTCGCGCGGGTCGAGTCGCAGCTTCGCGACACCGAGGCCGGGCAGCGGGCGGCGCGGGCGGAGCTGGCCAAGCAGATGGAGTTCGTGCAGCAGAGCAACGAACAGCTGCGCTCGCAGACGACCGCGCTGGTCAGGGCCCTGCAGCGGCCCGAGGCCCGCGGACGGTGGGGGGAGCTGCAACTGCGCCGGGTGGCCGAGATCGCCGGGATGCAGCGCCACTGCGACTTCGAGGAGCAGGTCACCGAGGGCGCGATGCGTCCCGACATGGTGGTCAGGCTGGCCGGCGGCAAGAACATCGTGGTCGACTCCAAGGTCTCGCTCGCGGCCTACCTGGAGGCGGCGGAGGCGGGCGACGAGTCGCTGGCCACCGTCCGGCTCGACGCGCACGCCAGGCATGTGCGCGAGCACGTCGACCGGCTGGCGGCCAAGGCGTACTGGCAGGGGTTCAACCCGTCGCCGGAGTTCGTCGTGCTGTTCATCCCGGGCGAGGCGTTCCTCGCGCCCGCGCTCGAACGCGACCCGGCGCTGCTGGAGTACGCCATGGCGCGGCGGGTGCACATCGCCACGCCGACCACGCTGATCACGATGCTGCGCACCGCTCACTACGCCTGGCAGCAGGCCGCGCTGAGCGAGAACGCGCGGGCGGTGTTCGAGCTGGGCAAGGAGCTGTACGAGCGGCTGGCGTCCCTCGGCAGGAACGTGGAGTCGCTGGGCAGGGCGTTGACGCGGGCGGTGGAGGCGTACAACAAGTCGGTCGGTTCGCTCGAAAGCCGCGTCCTGGTCACCGCGCGCAAACTCAACGATCTGGGCGTCGTGGACGGCGATCTGGAGGCCCCGGAGATGCTCGAAGGGCTGCCGAGACCTCTGGCCTCGCCCGAACTGCTCGAAACCACGTCTCTCATTTCGCACTCGAACGGTAAGTTGGCAGGCGGGTCGCCGTAAACGGGGGTGGGAGAGTGGCAGAGAAGGGCAGGCGTTCCGGCGTCAGGCTGACCGCTCGCGGCGCCATCGCGCTCACTCTGGTCGCCACCTTGGCGGGCTATGTCCTGACCGCGGTGCTCGGCCTGTCCTACCTGGTGGGCGCCGCGTTCGTGGTGTCGTGCCTGCTCAGCGCGCTTCTGGTCAACAAGCGCGAGCTGCTGTCGCTGGTGGTCACGCCGCCGCTGGTGTTCTTCTGCGCGACGCTCTTCGTCGAGCTCGGGCGCGCGTTCGGCTCGGTGTCGATCGTGCAGTCGCTGGCCCTCGGCCTGTACGGCTCGCTGACCCGCGGCGCGCCCTGGCTGTTCGCCGGCTCCGCGGTCGTGCTGGCCGTGGCCTGGCGGCGCGGCCTGCGCGACAACGTGCGGGAGCTGCGCGAGGAGCTGAAGGCGGGCGCGGAGGTGCCGCGCCCGCGCCAGCCGTTCGTGCCCGAGCCGGAGGGCTACTTCGAGCCCAAGGTCTACGGCACCCCGCGCGGCGACGACTAGGACACGCGAAGGTCCTTGCGCAGCTCGTGCGGGAGCGCGAAGCGCATGCTCTCCTGCACCGACTCGACCTCGCGCACGTCGCCGAAGCCGTGGCCGGCCAGCCGTTCGAGCACCTCGTCGACCAGTTCCTCCGGGACCGAGGCGCCGCTGGTCAGGCCGACGGTGGTGACGCCTTCGAGCCATTCGTCCTGGATGAAGCCGGCGTTGTCCACCAGGTACGCGGCATCGGCGCCGTAGTCCTTGGCCACCTCGACCAGGCGCTTGGAGTTGGAGGAGTTCTCCGACCCGACCACGATCACGAGCTGGGCCTCGGCGGCGATCTCCTTCACCGCGACCTGCCGGTTCTGGGTGGCGTAGCAGATGTCGTCGCTCGGCGGGTCGAGCAGGGTGGGGAAGCGCTCCTTGAGGCGGGCGACCGTCTCGGTGGTCTCGTCGACCGACAGGGTGGTCTGCGACAGCCACACGAGCTTGTCGGGGTCCTTCACCTGCACCTTGCCGACCGAGTCGAGGCCGTCGACGAGCTGGATGTGGTCGGGGGCCTCGCCCGCGGTGCCCTCGACCTCTTCGTGGCCTTCGTGCCCGATGAGCAGGATGTCGTAGTCCTGGGCGGCGAACCGCTTGGCCTCGTTGTGCACCTTCGTGACCAGCGGGCAGGTGGCGTCGATGGTGCGCAGACCGCGCTCCCGGGCCTCCTCGTGCACGGCCGGCGAGACGCCGTGGGCCGAGAACACCACGATCTCGCCCTCGGGCACCTCGTCGGTCTCCTCGACGAAGATGGCGCCCCTGGCCTCCAGCGTCTTGACGACGTGGGTGTTGTGCACGATCTGCTTGCGGACGTAGACCGGCGCGCCGTACTGCTCCAGGGCTTTCTCGACCGCTACCACGGCTCGATCGACTCCGGCACAGTAGCCGCGCGGCTTGGCTACGAGTACTCGGCGGGAAGTGGGGGTCTGGGGCTCCATACTTCTTATGCTACGTGGAGCGGCCATCAGGGCTGCGCGTGCGTGGTCGCCCGCCGTTTGCCAGACTGGCCGTCCAATACTGACCTCCCAGGGAGACGTCATGTCCCTTAGCGACGTGATACGCAACATCGCCAGAACCGTTACCAACAAGGACGAACTCAAGGAGAAGGCCAAGGACCTGCCGCTGCTCGTCGTCCAGACCACGCTCAGCGCCGCCGGACAGGCGCTGCTGGTGGTGGACCGGATGAAGAACTCCATCAAGGGGCTGGGCTCGAAGGAGGAGCGCGAGGAGGAGAAGGAGTCGCTTCCCTCCGCCGCCGAGCAGGTCGCCGCTCCCCCGGCCGAGGACGAGAAGCCGGCGCGCAAGGAGCCGGTGATCTTCGCGCCGCGTCCCGAGGCCGCGCCCAACGGGTCGTCCAAGAGCAAGCCGGACCCGGTCATCTTCGCCCCCGCGGGCAAGACCGCCACCAAGACGGAGACCGAGCCGGAGACCGCGCCCAAGACCGAGACCGAGTCCAACGCCGGGCCCAAGACCGAGTCCAAGACCGAGACCAAGCCGGAAGCCGTCGCCGAGACGGAAGCCGCGCCCAAGGCGGAAGCCCCGGCCGAGACCGTGGTCAAGCCCGCCGTCGAGGCCGCTGCTGAGCCTGCCGCTGAGCCCGCCACTGAACCCGCCGTCGAAGCCGAGCCCGCGGTGGAGTCCAAGCCCGCCGCCGTGGCCGCGGTCGCCGAGCCCAAGGCCGCGGTCGAGGCCGAGGGCGCGCCTGAGGTCGCCGCCGCTGCCGAGGCCACCGAGGCCACCGAGAAGGGCGCCGCGAAGCCCGCCAGGGCCACCAAGGGCACGAAGACCGCCAAGAGCACGAAGGCCACCACGACCGCCAAGCCCGCGAAGGCGACCAAGGCCGCCAAGCCCGCCGCCGTCGCCCAGGAGCCCCAGGAGCCCGAGCCCGCCGCCGCGCCCCAGGAAGGCGTCCTCAAGGCCGCCGCTGAGGCCACCGAGCCGGCCGCCCACGCGGACGAGCCCAAGGTCGTCCCGGACGACCTGGCCGAGCCGCTGCCCGGCTACTCCGAGCTCACCGTGGCCTCCCTGCGGGCCAGGATGCGCGGAAAGTCCGCCGAGCAGATCGGCGACTACCTCGCCTACGAGCGCGCCACCCACGCCCGCGACGAGGTCGTGCGCATGTTCGAGAACCGGCTGGCCAAGCTGCGGGCCGGGGAATAGTCGCAGCGAACCCGTAGTCTTCCGCCATGACCTCGAAGACCACACCCGAGTCTCCGCTGCCGATCCGCACGGTCCTGCAGATGGTGGGCGGCTGGATCGGCAGGCTCGGCACGGTGTGGGTCGAGGGCCAGATCACCGATCTGAGCGCCCGCGGCGGCACGGTGTTCCTGACCCTGCGTGACCCGGTGGCCAACGTCTCGGCCCGGGTCACGGCTCCGCGCGGCGTCTACGAGGCCGCCGAGCCGCGCCCGTCCGACGGGGCGAGGGTCGTGGTGCACGTCAAGCCGGACTTCTGGGTCAACAAGGGCTCGTTCGCCTTCACGGCGATGGAGATCCGGCCCGTCGGCGTGGGCGAGCTGCTGGCCAGGCTGGAGCGGCTGCGCCGGCTGCTGGCCACCGAGGGGCTGTTCAACGCCGACAGGAAGCGGCGGCTGCCGTTCCTGCCGGGCACGATCGGGCTCGTCTGCGGGCGCGACTCGGCCGCCGAGCGCGACGTGCTGGAGAACGCCCGCCGCCGCTGGCCGGCCGTGCGGTTCAAGGTGGAGGAGGTGGCCGTCCAGGGGCCGTACGCGGTCGGGGAGGTCACCGAGGCGCTGCGCAAGCTGGACGCCGACCCCGAGGTCGAGGTGATCGTCGTGGCCCGCGGCGGCGGCTCGCTGGAGGACCTGCTGCCGTTCTCCGACGAGACCCTCGTGCGCGCGGTGGCCGCCTGCCGCACCCCCGTGGTCAGCGCGATCGGCCATGAGCAGGACAGCCCGCTGCTCGACCTGGTGGCCGACGTACGCGCCTCCACGCCCACCGACGCCGCCAAGAAGGTCGTCCCCGACGTGGGCGAGCAGCTCGCTCTGATCCGCCAGCTGCGCGACCGCGGGCGCCGGGTGCTCAACGGCTGGCTCGACCGCGAGATGTCGTGGCTGACGTCGGTGCGCTCGCGGCCCTCGCTGGCCGATCCGGTGCGCGAGCTCGAACGCCGGGCCGAGCAGGTCGACGCGCTGCGGGAGCGGGCCAGGCGCTCGCTGACCGGCTCGCTCGACCGGGCCGCCGACGACCTCACGCACCTGCGGGCCCGCCTGGTCGCGCTGTCCCCGGCGGCCACGCTGGAACGCGGCTACGCGATCGTGCAACATCCGTCGGGCGAGGTCGTACGCCTGGCCAAGGACGTGCCGCCGGGCACTCCGCTGACGATCCGGCTCAGCGACGACCGGCTCTCGGTCCGTACGGAGGACTAGGGCCCGCGCACGACGGCGGCGGCCAGGTCGGCGAGACCGGCCTTGACGCCCTCCACCGTCATGCCCCGCTCCTCCCGCTGGAACTTGATCAGCCAGGCGGTGACCGGCGCGAGCAGCGCGTCGGCCAGGTAGGCGACGTGGGCCCCCGGACGGACCTCGGCGAGCAGGCCCGCCAGGTGCACCTGATGCACCCGGTACGGCCCGCTGTAGCGCGCCTTGCCCGGCCCGTTCTCCAGCAGCAGGAACAGGTCCTGCTGCTCGACGATGCGGTCGACCAGCGCGTGCAGGAAGGCCGTGACCCGCTCGGCCGGCGGCGCGCCGGGCCCGAGCGGCGGCGGGCCGCTCAGGAACGCCGCCTGGAACCGCCGCTCCCGCTCGTCGATCAGCGCGAGGACGAGCCCCGCCCGGTCGCCGAAGCGCCGGTAGACGGTGCCCACCCCCACGCAGGCGGCCTTGGCCACCTCGTCGAGCGAGAGCTCGTCCGCGCCGCGTTCGGCGATCATCGTGGCGGCCACCTCGATGATCTTCCGGCGGTTGCGCGCGGCGTCGGCCCGCTCGGGCTGGGGTTGCCCGACGATGGGCAGCAGGTCACGTGCGCACACGCCTGGAGCATAACCCCGCTTGTCAGCGGAGAGCTCTCCGGTATTCTCCGAATCGGAGAACTCTCCGATTATGAGGAGCTGAGATGACCAATTCGTTCAACCAGCAGATCATCGACGAATTCCGGGCCAACGAGGGCCGGGTGGGCGGCCCGTTCGAGGGCGCGTCGCTGGTGCTGCTCACGACGACGGGCGCCAAGAGCGGCAACCGCACGACCACGCCGGTGATGTACCTGCCCGACGGCGACCGCTACGTGATCATCGCCTCCAACGCGGGCGCCGACAACCACCCGGCCTGGTACCACAACCTGCGCGCCAATCCCGCGGCTACCGCCGAGATCGGCACCGAGACGTTCGAGGTGAAGGCCGACTTCATCGAGGGCGACGAGCGTGACCGGCTCTACGCCCGCATGGTCGAGATCGCCCCCGGCTTCGCGGAGTACGAGGCCAAGACCAGCCGCCGCATCCCGGTGGTGGCGCTGGGCCGCACCGGCTCCTGACGGTTCGGGACGGCGGATCAGAAGGGGGCGTCGTCGGCGCCCGGCTCCGAGCGCCTGGCCATGGCGGCGGCGAGCTTGACCCGGGCGCCCTGGAGCCACTCCTCGCAGACGGCCGCGAGCTTCTCGCCGCGCTCCCAGAGCTCGATCGACTGCTCCAGGGTCAGCCCGCCCGTCTCCAGGCGGCGCACCACCTCGGTCAGCTCCTCGCGGGCCTGCTCGTACGAAGGTGTCTTCTCGTCTGCCACGGCAACCACCCTAGACGCCGCCGCGCCCGCCCCGGGTCATCCCTTGGCGCGCTGCTGGAGGAGCCCGGCCAGCTCGGTCAGCTCGGGCCAGTCGGCCGTGCCGGTGATCACGAGGGTGACGTCGGGGAGCACGCGTACGAGCGAGCGCTGGTTCTTGTCCTCGCGGAAGCGCTTCTCCCACGTGACCCCGCCGACCTGCTGGTTGCCGGACGGCTTGGCGATGCCGGTCATGCGGTTGGCGAACTCGGCGGCCGGCTTCTCGTCGCTCTGGGCGAACATGGCGTGCTGGCGCGCGGCGGTGGCGTAGCCGAGGTAGAGCACCTGGGCGCCGTTCTGGCCCTTGGCGATCCGGTTGCTGTTGGGCACCCAGCCCGCCGGGTCCTTCTGCGGGGACCACACCTGGTAGGGCACGCCGTGCCCGAAGTTGGCGACGGTGATGGAGTAGTCGAGCCGCGGGATGTGCTCCTCACGGCTCTGCGGAGCCACGAGCATGAAGAGCCCCACGCCCGCCATGCACACGAAGAGGGCTACCGCGTAGCCGTAGAAACCTTGGGTGAACCGTCGCACACTTGGCGAGGTTACCCGCTGGCGGGCGCGGTCGCCGAAGTGGCGGGCCTGATCTGGCCGATGATCGCGAGCACCTGGTCGACCATCGCGCGGTCGCCGGAGAAGACGATCTCGCTGACGGCCGCGGCCAGGGCGCCGGTGACCACGACGACGAGCGCGGGCTCGTCCTCGAACAGGGCGGCGTTGCGCTGGGCCCACGTGCGCAGCCGGTCGCGCATGACCAGCTCGAAGCCGGGCGGGCCGTCGCCGCGCAGGAACAGGACGGCCAGCTCGCGCTCCTCCAGGCAGCCTTCGAGGTAGGCGCGGGCGGCGTCGAGGAACACCCGCATGGGGTCGCCCTCGCCGGCGGCGCGGGCCGTCCGGGCGGCCTGCTTGGTGCGCTGGGCCTGCCGGGCCTGCCATTCCTCCCACAACGTGAGGTAGAGGTCGGCCTTGCCGGAGAAGTGATGGTAGAGGCTGCCCACGCTGGCGTCGGCCCTGGCGACGACGTCCGTCACGCCGGACTCGGCGAAGCCCTTGGAGACGAAGACCTCCCTCGCGGCGGCCAGCAGCGAGCTCCGCGTCGCAGCTCCCCGCTCGGACGTGCGCGGCTGGGTCACCGCGTGTTCCACTTCGCTCATTCGATCTCCTCCACGGCGGGGGCGCATGTCCATGGTGGAGGCGAGATCTTCGACGCGCACGCGATATGGCGCAAAATCCGTTCTCCGTCATGCGGGCACCCATATAGATATCCCTTTTCGCCGGTCCCTGACCATCACGCGGCG
Source organism: Nonomuraea sp. NPDC049607 (assembly GCF_040675375.1). Taxonomy (NCBI): domain Bacteria; kingdom Bacillati; phylum Actinomycetota; class Actinomycetes; order Streptosporangiales; family Streptosporangiaceae; genus Nonomuraea; species Nonomuraea sp. NPDC049607. Next base: position 10,411 of record NZ_JBFAOV010000030.1, on the reverse strand, counting down.
GCCCTCGTGCGGAGGAGCATGCAGGAGTGGGCAGATTATCCCCCTCTGACCGGGAATAGACCGGCAACTACGATCGAGAGTGTTCTCAACGAGGAGGCTCAGCATGTCCGATCAGACGTCGGTACCGGCAGCGCTCGCGACGGGCGAGCACGCCCCCGACCGCAACCTGGCGATGGAGCTGGTACGCGTGACGGAGGCGGCCGCCATGGCCGCGGCCCGCTGGGTGGGCCGCGGCGACAAGAACGGCGCCGACGGCGCGGCGGTCAACGCCATGCGCCAACTGATCAACACCGTGTCGATGAACGGCGTGGTGGTCATCGGGGAGGGCGAGAAGGACCACGCCCCGATGTTGTACAACGGCGAGCGCGTAGGCGACGGCAGCGGCCCCGACTGCGACGTGGCGGTGGACCCGATCGACGGGACCAGGCTGACGGCGCTCGGCATGCCGGACGCGGTGTCGGTGATCGCGGTGAGCGAGCGCGGCTCGATGTACGACCCGTCCGCGGTGTTCTACATGGAGAAGCTGGTCACCGGGCCGGAGGCGGCCGATGTGGTGAACATCGAGGCGTCGGTGGCCGACAACATCAACGCGGTGGCCAGGGCCAAGCACTGCTCGCCGTCCGACGTCACGGTGGTCGTGCTGGACCGGCCGCGGCACGAGAGGCTGGTCAAGGAGATCAGGGAGACGGGCGCGCGGATCAAGTTCATCGTGGACGGCGACGTGGCCGGCGCGATCATGGCGGCCCGCGCGGGCACCGGCATCGACCTGATGCTGGGCATCGGCGGCACGCCCGAGGGCATCGTGGCCGCGTGCGCGCTCAAGTGCCTGGGCGGCGTGATCCAGGGCCGGCTGTGGCCGCGGGACGACGCCGAGCGCGGCAAGGCCATCGACGCCGGGCACGACCTCAGCCAGGTGCTCACCACGAACGACCTGGTCAGGTCGGACGACGTGTTCTTCGCCGCGACCGGCATCACCCAGGGCGAGCTGATGCAGGGCGTGCGGTTCAGGTCGGGCGCGGCGGTGACCAGCTCGCTGGTGATGCGCGGCCGGTCGGGGACCATCAGGAAGATCGAGAGCGAGCACCAGCTGTGGAAGCTGCGCGCCTACAGCGCGATCAACTTCGACACGGCCGGCTGACCCTTCTCAGCGGCGGCGTTTGCGCTTGGGCGGTTCCTTGACCTTGACCTCGCCGGCGAAGTTCGTGGTGCGCACCTCGACCACGGGCCCGCCGGGCTCGGCCGGCTCCCTGGTCAGGCGGACGGTCTTGTCCTTGGTGACCCTGATCACCTCAAGGTCCTCCGGCACGTGGATCTCCAGGCCGCCGAAGACCAGGGTGGCGTTGATGACGATCCGGCTGTTCTGCAGGATCGCGTCGCGGAAGTCCAGCTTGGTCGTGCCGAACATGGCCGTGACGTCGAGCTCGGCGGGCACCACCCAGCGCCCGCCGCGCTGCTCCTTCTTGAAGATGGCCGACACCGGCCGGCCGTCGAGGTTGAGCGGCTGCTCCTCGGCCGGGAGCAGGTCCGCGGTGAGCCCGGCCAGGTCGCCGAGCGTGCGCGCGGAGTAGACGACGCCGAGCCGCTCCTCCAGCTCGACGAGGTCGAGCCGGCCGTCGGCGTGGGCGTCCTGGAGAACCTGCGCGATGCGTTCGCGGTCGGCGTCGGAGGCGCGCAGTTCGTGCGGCTGCGGCAGGCCGGGCGCGGACGACGCGCGCCGGGACGTCACGAACTCTTCGGCAAGCCGCTCTCCGACTTCCTGCAGCTTCGGCAACCACGATCCCGCGCGTTCGTTCACACTTCTGACGATATCCGGCGGCCCGGGTATTCGCTCGCCCAAGAGCGGACCAACAGGGCGCACATCCGCGAATCCGCCCGAGCAACGCGCCGCTCTCCCGGGCCTGCTCTCCGTTCGCGTCGGCGCGCCGGTCGAGCGGGTGGGGAGAGCGCGACGGTGGAGCGAACTGTGCACGTCAGCGCGCCGGTGGGCGCTACGCCGGAATCGTCCGGCGCGTTCCGCCGTTGATCCACGCGAAGGCTTCTGGCGGCCGATCCCGGGAGGCGGGCGTGCATCAACCGGCACGATGGGGGCTCGGCGCGGCGGGGGTGGGCATCTCCGTGATCGTGGGCCTGGAGCTGACCAGCCTCGCCGAGACGAACCCGTTCAGGCGCACGATCAGCGAGCACGGGCTCGGCCCCGGCGGGTGGATCTTCGGGCTCGCGGTGGGGCTGCTGGCGGCCGGGTCGGCGGCCATCGGCGTCTCGCTGGCGCGCAGACGCCTGGCCGGGGTGGTCGGCACGATCGCGCTCATGGGCTGGAGCGTCGGGCTGCTCCTGACGGCCGCGTTCCACAAGAACGACTGGGCGGTCGGCCCGAGCATGAGCGGCAGCATCCACCGGGTCGGCAGCTTCGTGGCCTTCCTCAGCCTGCCGCTGGCCGCCGTGATCATCGCCCGGCCCTGGCGGCACCGGGAGCGCCGCAGGTCGGCGGTGGTGGCGTTCGGGCTGGGGGTGTGCTCGGCGTTGTGGGTCGTGGGCATCGGCACGGCGATGGTCATCGGCGCCCGCCATGGGCTGCCGTGGTACCGGGTCATGCCCCTCGGCCTGGTCGAACGTGTGCTGGCCGGCACCGAGGTGGCCGCGTTGCTGGCCCTCGGGGTGTGGGCGGCCGGGCGGCTGGCGGAGACCGAGCCCGCCCAGGCGGTCAGGCGGGCCGTAGAGCGGCGATGAGGTCGTCCACGTAACCGCGGAAGACGGCCGCCATGTCCACCTGGTCGGGGTCGATCAGCCACTGGGTCTGGAGGCCGTCCATCATCGCGATCAGGCGGTCGGCGTGGGCCTCGGCGTCGAGGCCGGCCCGGAACTCACCGCGTTCGACGCCCGCGCGCAGCGCGGCGGCCACGTCGGCGCGCAGCCGCCGGTAGCGCCGCCTGGCCCACTCGTGGCCGGGGTGGCCGGGGGTCACCGCCTCGCCGCTGATCACCGAGAAGAGCTGGACGAGGCCCGGCACCCGCGCGTTGTGGTCGACGACGTCGGCCAGGGCGCGCAGGGCGTCGGCGCCGCCGTCGCGGCCGGTGCCGAACCTGCGCTGGTCGAGCTCGTCGCGGTAGTCGAGCACCGCGACGAGGAGACGGTCCTTGCTCCTGAAGTGGTGCAGCAGCCCGGCCTGGGAGAGCTCGACCCGCTCGGCGATGCGGGCCAGCGAGGCGCCGCGGTAGCCGTGCTCGGCGAACTCCAGGAGCGCGACCGCGAGAATGCGCTCCTTGCGCGCCTCGCCGGTCGCGTAGCCCCGCTTCACCCCGGCACCCTATCTGCTGCTGGCGTACGGCCCTGACCAGCCGCTAACCTGACTCCGCCTCACGTTTGATTCCCCCCCGATCAGGAGGCCGTCGTGCCGTCCCCGCGTGATCGCCAGGCCCGTACCGCCACGTTCGTCGTGTACGGCGTGCAGGGCCTCTCCTTCGCCACCGTGCTCGTCCAGGTGGCCAGCCTCCAGACCAAGCTGGAGCTCACCGACGGGGCGCTCACGCTCCTGTTGCTGATCGTGCCCGTCTTCGCCGGCGTGGGCAGCGTCGGCGCGGGGACGTTCGCCGCCCGGTACGGCAGCAAGCTGCTCCTACGGGTCGCGCAGCCCGTGGTGGCGCTCGCCGTGGTGCTCACCGGCCTCGCGCCCTCGGTGCCGCTGGCCGTGCCCGCCCTGCTGCTGTTCGGCCTGGCGGTCGGCGCGGTGGACGCGGGCATGAACATGCAGGGCGTGGCCGTCGAACGCCGGTACGGCACCGCCGTGCTGAACGGCTTCCACAGTCTGTGGAGCGTCCTCAGCCTCGCGGGGGCCCTGTGGGCGGTGTTCGCGGCCGACCACCGGACCTCGCTGGCGGTCACGATGGCCGTCCCCATGGTCCTGGCGGTGGCCGGCTCGCTCTACGCCGGGCCGAAGCTGTGCACGATCAGCGAGGAGAAGGTCGAGAACGTCGTCGAGGCCCCGACCGGCAAGTTCCCCTGGCGGCCGATCATCCCGCTCTGCCTGGCCATGGGCTTCCTCTACATCGGCGACGCCGCGGTGTCGAACTTCGCGACCGTCTTCATGGGCAAGGCGCTGCTGGCCCAGGACAGCGTGGCGAAGCTGGCCTACAGCGTCTACCAGGGCGCGACCCTGGCCGTACGGCTCGGCGGCGACGTCGCGGTGCGCCGCTACGGCCCCGCGGCCATCGTCCGGCTCGGCGGCGCGCTGGCCACGCTGGGCTTCCTCGGCGTCGTGGTGGCCCCGAGCCAGCCGCTGGCGATCGTCGCGTTCGGGCTGACCGGGCTGGGGTTGTCGGTGGTGGCGCCACAGTCGTTCTCGGCGGCGGGCAAGCTGGACCCGGCGGGCACCGGGGTGGCCATCGCCCGGGTGAACCTCTTCAACTACGTGGGCTTCATCGTGGGAGCCGCGCTGATCGGCGGCCTCGCCGACGCCGTGGACTGGCGGGTGGCGTTCGTCGCGCCGCTGCTGCTGGCGGGCGTGATCATCGTGCTCGCGCCGGGCTTCGCGCCCAAGCGGGCCGTCGCGAAGGCGTGACGCCCCCGGGTCAGCCCCGCACCTCGGCCACCTGGACGGGACGGGACTCGCGCAGCGACAGGTCGGCGGCCTCGGCGACGTACAGGGCGGCCAGGGCGTCCTCGATCGGGCACAGGCCCTCGCCGCCGCGCAGGAAGGCGTCGATCTCGGCCGCGTACGCCGGGCCGAACCTGGCCACGAAGTCGGGCCAGGGCGGTCCGGGCGGTTGCAGGCCCTCGGAGCTGCGCAGCGGGGCACGCGGGCCGAGCCCGACCGCCTGGGTGCCCTTCGTGCCCGCCAGCTCCATGCGCACGTCGTATCCCGCGCCGTTGTAGCGGGAGCCCTGGAGGGTGACCAGCGTGCCGTCGTCGAGGGTGAGCAGGGCGGCGCTGTTGTCCACGTCGCCGGCCGCCCCGAAGAACGCCGCGCCCCGGTTCGCGCCGACGGCGTGGACGGAGACGACCTCGCGCCCGGTCACCCAACGCAGGACGTCGAAGTCGTGGATGTGGCAGTCGCGGAAGAGCCCGCCGGACAGCGGGACGTACTCGGCGGGCGGCGGCACCGGGTCGGCCGTGACCAGGTGGACGCGGTGCAGCTCCCCCAGCTCGCCGGCCCGCAGCGCCGCGCGGGCGGCCCGGTAGCCCGGGTCGAACCTGCGCTGGAACCCGATGCCCACCCGTCTGCCCGCGCTCGCCTCCAGCACCTTGAGCGTCTCGGCGACCGTGCTCGCCGCCGGCTTCTCGCAGAGGGCGGGGACGCCCAGCTCGCAGGCCCGGATCAGCAGCTCGGCGTGCGTGCCGGTCGGCGTGGCGATGACCACGGCGTCGGCGTCGAACGGGTCTCCGGGCCTGCCGTACGGCGACGTCCTGACCGGGTCGGCCACGATCAGCTCGTCGACCAGGGGGTGCGCGGCCAGGTTCGCGGCGTGGAAGGCGCCGATCCGGCCCAGGCCCAGCAGTCCGACCCGCATGCCGCCTCCAGTCACACGTTTCTTCCTCAGTCCATACTATGTCCGGACATGCGGACTTTTAAGCCTCGGACGGCCTCCCCCGCCTGATGTACCGGCACCCGGGCGAACCCGAGCACGACCGCCGGAGGGCCGGGCGAGAACCGCATCGGCCCGACCGGCTCGGCGGACAGGCCGAGACTCTGGGCCGCGCGGACGACCCGGGGCTCGTCCCAGCCGTCCGGCAGGTCGAGGTAGACGTGCAGCCCGGCCTGGATGCCCCGGACGCGGATCTCCGGCAGTTCCTCGGCCAGCGCCCTGACCAGCGCGTCCCGGCGGCGGCGGTACTCCCTGCGCATGCGCCGCAGATGCTTGTCGTAGCCGCCCGTACGCAGGAAGCGGGCCAGCGCGTACTGCTCGATGACCGGCGAGCCCAGGTCCAGCTCGCTGCGGGCGCGGCGGATCGCGCCGGCCAGGTGGGCCGGGGCGGCGACCCAGCCGAGCCGCAGGCCGGGCGCGAGCGACTTGCTGACGCTGCCGGTGAGGATCACCCTGTCGGGGGCCAGCCCCTGCAGGCAGCCGACCGGGTCGCGGTCGTAGCGGAACTCGGCGTCGTAGTCGTCCTCCAGGATCATCCGGTCGCCCGCGCCGGCCCACTCCATGAGCGCGGCCCGCCTGGCCGGGGAGAGCACGACGCCCGTCGGGTACTGGTGCGCGGGCGTGACGAGCGCCGCCTCGCCCTTCATGTCACCCGCGACCAGGCCGTCACAACCCACGGGCACCGGCACCAGGCGGGCCCCGGCCCGTTCCAGCAGCGGGACCTGGCGCCGGCTCGTGGGGTCCTCGACGATCAGGCGCAGGCCCCCGCGCGGGGCCAGGACGTGCAACGCCAGGCTCAGCCCCTGGGCCACGCCGCCCACGACGATCAGGTTGTCCGGGTGCACGTCGGCCGCCCTGACCCGCCGCAGGTAACCGGCCAGCTCCTCGCGCAGCTCGGGGACGCCCCCGGGGTCGCCGTAGTCGAGCGCGTCGGACGGCACGGTGGCCAGGACGTGCCGTACCGCCGCCAGCCAGCGCTCCCTGGGGAAGTGCCCGAGGTCGGGGGACGTGGCCCGGTGCCCGTGGTACGGCCCGTAGACCCCGCCGTCGGCCACCGGACCCGGCAGGGCGGACCGGACGGCGCCCAGCGCGGCCACCTCGGTCCCGGCCCCCACCCGCGAGACCAGGAACCCCTCGGCCACGAGCTGCTCGTACGCCTCCACCACCACGCCCCTGGAGACCTGGAGGTCGGCGGCGAGGTCACGGGTGGCGGGCAGGCGGGTGCCGGGCACGAGCCGCCCGAGGCGCACGCCTTCGCGCAGCTCAGCGGCGATCTGCCCGGCGATCCCTCCCTCATCCCGATTGATCTGGATGTGCAGGTCGGCCATATTGGTCCTGTCATATAGCGGGACATTGGACTGTTTGGACGAACCATTGTCTCCCTAACATCCTGCCCATGAGAAACGGAATCGCCGGAGCCGCCACAGCCATGTTCCTGGTGGGCACCCTGGCCGGGGTGTCCGGCCTGATCGGCTCCTACCCGGTGTACGGCGGCCAGGCCGTGCGCTACCTCGCGGCCGCCGTCATCCTGCTGGTCATCACCAGGGTGCTCGGCCTGCGGTTCGTCCGGCTGACCCGGCGCGAGACCCTGTACCTGGGCGGGCTGACCCTGCTCGGCCTGGTGATCTTCAACGTGTGCGTCGTCGAGTCCACCAAGGCCTCGGGACCGGCGCTGGTGGGCACCGTGCTCGGCACCGTGCCGCTGGCGCTCGCGCTGGCCGGGGGGCGTCCGGCGCCGCGGCTGCTGGCGGGCGCCGCGGTGGTGGTGGCCGGGGCGACGCTGGCGACCGGGCTCGGCAGCGGCAACCCGACCGGGCTGCTGTGGGCGCTCGGGGCGCTGGTGGGCGAGGTCAGCTTCTCCATGCTGGCCATCCCCCTGCTGCCGAAGCTGGGGGCGATCCGGGTCTCGGCGTACTCGACGGCGCTGGCCGTGCCCATGCTGGCGGTGATCGGCCTGGTCAAGGAGGGCACCGCCATGTTGCGGACGCCGACCGCGCCCGAGACGCTGGGCTTCTCGTACCTGGCGGTGGTGGTCACGGTCGGGGCCTTCTTCCTCTGGTACACCTCGCTGCCCAAGCTCGGCCCGGGGGCGGCCGGGTTGTTCGCCGGGCTCATCCCGGTCGGCGCGATCGTCACGGGGCTCGTGCTCGGCATCGCGGCGCCCAGCGCCTACGACCTCGCGGGGGCCGGTCTGGTGATCGCGGGCATCCTGGTGGGGCTCACCGCGCGGCGCTCGCCGGAGCCCGTACCGGCCCCGGGATGACCAGTGAACGGGGGGCGTACCCTCTATGGACATGGACTTCGACTACACCGATCTGCTTCCCCTTGGCGCCGATGAGACCGAGTACCGGCTGATCACGTCGGAGGGGGTGCGGAAGGTCGAAGCGGCCGGGCGTACGTTCCTCGAAGTCGACCCGGAGGCCCTGCGGCTGCTCACCGAGACCGCGGTCCACGACATCTCGCACTTCCTGCGCACGTCGCACCTGGCCCAGCTCCGCAAGATCGTCGACGACCCCGAGTCCAGCGGCAACGACCGGTTCGTCGCCCTCGACCTGCTGAAGAACGCCTCGATCTCGGCGGGCGGCGTGCTGCCGATGTGCCAGGACACCGGCACCGCCATCGTCATGGGCAAGCGCGGCCGCCACGTGCTGACCGACGGCCGCGACGCCGAGCACCTCTCGCGCGGTGTCTACGACGCCTACACCAAGCTCAACCTGCGCTACTCCCAGATGGCCCCGCTGACCATGTGGGAGGAGAAGAACACCGGCAACAACCTGCCCGCGCAGATCGAGCTCTACGCCGAGGACCCCCACGGCCACGCCGACGAGTACAAGCTGCTGTTCATGGCCAAGGGCGGCGGCTCGGCCAACAAGTCGTTCCTCTACCAGGAGACCAAGGCGGTGCTCAACGAGAAGCGCATGCTGGCCTTCCTGGAGGAGAAGATCCGCTCGCTGGGCACCGCGGCCTGCCCGCCGTACCACCTGGCCGTGGTGGTGGGCGGCACCTCCGCCGAGTTCGCGCTCAAGACCGCCAAGTACGCCAGCGCCCGCTACCTCGACTCCATCCCCACCGAGGGCTCGCCCTCCGGGCACGGGTTCCGCGACCTGGAGCTGGAGGCCAAGGTCTTCGAGCTGACGCAGAAGCTCGGCATCGGCGCGCAGTTCGGCGGCAAGTACTTCTGCCACGACGTCCGCGTGATCCGCCTGCCCCGGCACGGCGCGTCCTGCCCGGTGGCCATCGCGGTGTCGTGCTCGGCCGACCGCCAGGCGCTGGCGAAGATCACTGCCGAGGGCGTGTTCCTGGAGAAGCTGGAGACCGACCCGGCCCGCTTCCTGCCGGAGACCACCGACGAGCACCTGTCGGACGACGTCGTCCGGGTCGACCTCAACAGGCCGATGCCGGAGATCCTCGCCGAGCTGACCAAGTACCCGGTCAAGACGCGGCTCTCGCTCACCGGCCCGCTCGTCGTCGCCCGTGACATCGCGCACGCCAAGATCGCCGAGCTGCTCGACGAGGGCGGCGAGATGCCGCAGTACCTCAAGGACCACGCGGTCTACTACGCCGGCCCGGCCAAGACCCCCGAGGGCTACGCCTCCGGCTCGTTCGGCCCCACCACGGCCGGCCGCATGGACTCCTACGTCGAGCGCTTCCAGGCGGCGGGCGGCTCGATGGTCATGCTGGCCAAGGGCAACAGGTCCAAGCAGGTGACCGAGGCGTGCCAGAAGTACGGCGGCTTCTACCTGGGCTCCATCGGCGGCCCGGCCGCCCGGCTCGCCCAGGACTGCATCAGGAAGGTCGACGTGCTCGAATACCCCGAGCTGGGGATGGAGGCGGTGTGGAAGATCGAGGTCGAGGACTTCCCCGCCTTCATCGTCGTCGACGACAAGGGTGACGACTTCTTCACCGACCGCACCGGGCCGGTGCTGAGCATCGGGCGCAGGTAGGGCCCGAGCGCGTCGAAGGGTGCCGGGCGGGCGGTCACGCCCCTCGGCACCGGCCGGCGGGGGGTTGCCCCCGGGCCTCGGGGCCCGCGGGCTCTCAGGCGGCGACGGGCGCTCTGTGGGGGGCGACGACGCTGCCGTCAGGCAGCAGCAGACCCGTGTCCTCGAACAGCACCACGCCGTTGCAGAGGAGGCTCCAGCCCTGGTCGGGGTGGGCCGAGATCACGTGCGAACGCTCACGGTCGGGCGAGTCCGCACTGGGGCATACGGGAAAGTGACTGCACATCATCGCGCACCTCTCAGATGGCGCTCCTGCTTCCTGATGATCAAAAGGGCAACTGTCGCCCCGACGGCGTGCGAAGGTCCAGTGCGGCCTTGACCGGCTTCCTCGGCCGGCGGCGAACCTGTGTCTGGCGCATCTCCATCACGTCCTTCAACTTCAGTCGTCAGTGGTGGAACTCCGGCGTGTTCACCCAGTCTCGTGACCGGCACCGACAGTTTCAGCCGCTTCTGGGTTGTCGCCTGCTCTCATGTCCCTAACCATGCCCCCGTCCCCTTTCGGCACCCTTACATCTTGCTGACGGCGTGCCGTGGTTCCTGTCAAACAGCCTGCCGTACGGAGGAAAGTGCCCTACTAGGCATCATGCACATTTATCGAGAAGTCGGGTGTGCCGAGCGTCACAGCCGCCGTGACGTGCGGTAATACAACAAAGCGCGCATCCCGGGCAGGAATGCGCGCCGTGTCGAGGTGTCAGGCGGCGTAGGACGGGTAACCGTAGCCGACGACCTGGGACGTCGGGCGGACGCGCTCCTCGACCTTGCCGTTGCCGGTGTTGCCTTCGATCGTGGAGATCGTGCCGTCGCCGTTGTCCTTGACGACGAAGCCGACGT
>NZ_JBFAOV010000029.1:0-128403 GCF_040675375.1 Nonomuraea sp. NPDC049607 | reverse complement strand
GGTTACATTCCGAACCCGGAAGTTAAGCTTCTCTGCGCCGATGGTACTGCACTCGGGAGGGTGTGGGAGAGTAGGTCACCGCCGGACAATCTTTCAAAGAAGGCCCCACACGGTTGTGTGGGGCCTTCTTTGCGTTGGAAGCCCTTCCCAAGGGCTTCCAACTGCTCCTCGAACGCTGGAGGCTAGGCAGCCCGGGTCGGGTGCATGTGATGCCGGCCGCCGGTCACGGCATTGCCCGACGACAGCGCAAGCTGCAGCTGGCCCATGGGCTGGCCTCTCTGGGGGAGAGTCCCGTGGCCTTAGGGCCTCAATGTCGGGCTCTTCGCCATGAAGGAGACACGGGTCTGGTCCCTGGTTGGACTCGTCGATGACGTCAATGTTCCGCTCCTTCGGGGAGGCGTCGCTCTTCGGACGCGGACGGAGGTGGGATCACAGCAGACGATCCCACTTGGTTCGCGGCTGGCTGGATGTTTGCGGGGGCGTCTGGAGGGCTCGTGAACGTGCGAGGGCTTGCTAGGCTGGAGGGAGCGGGCCACCCCCACGGGTGGCCTTCGTCGCGTAAGGCCCGAGGGCGGGCGGCGACCAGCCACGGTGGACCGCCGTTGTGAGTCCGCTGAGTGAGCCAACGAAATGGACCAGAAGTGAACAGAGATAACGGATCGGACGGCGGACAGCGCGGGCGCGGCGACTACGGGGACAGGCGCTCTGGCGGCGGCAGGACTGGCGGATACGGCTCTCGCGGGCGTGATTCCGGTGGCGATCGTCCGTTCCGTTCCGAGGGCCGGCCGCGTCCGTACAACCGCGAGGACAGAGCGCCCCGAAGCGGGGAAGGCGCTCGCGACGAGCGCCCGCCGCGACGTGAGGGTGGTTTCCGGGAGGAGGGCCGCTCCTACCGGGACCGGGATGACCGCGGGCCCCGTCGCGAGGGCGGCTACGGTGAGCGTCGCGAAGGCGGAGGCGGCTACGGCGACCGCCGTCAGGGCGGCGGTGGCTATGGTGACCGGCGCGAGGGCGGCGGCTACGGTGACCGCCGTCAGGGCGGGTATGGCGATCGAGGGCCGCGGCGCGAAGGCTTTGACCGTGGTCCGCGTCGTGAGGGCGATGACCGTGGTCCTCGCAGGGAGGGCTTCGACCGGGGGCCGCGTCGTGAAGGTGACGAGCGTCGCCCCTTCCGGGACCGGGATGATCGCGGGCCGCGTCGTGAGGGTGACGAGCGTCGTCCCTTCCAGGACCGCGGGCCTCGTCGCGAGGGCGGCGGTTACGGTGACCGTGGTCCGCGCCGCGAAGGCTTTGACCGTGGTCCGCGCCGTGAGGGCGATGATCGTGGTCCTCGCAGGGAGGGCTTTGACCGGGGGCCGCGTCGTGAGGGTGACGAGCGTCGTCCCTTCCAGGACCGCGGGCCTCGTCGCGAGGGTGGCGGTTACGGTGACCGTGGTCCGCGCCGCGAAGGCTTTGACCGTGGTCCGCGTCGTGAGGGCGATGACCGTGGTCCGCGCAGGGAGGGCTTCGACCGGGGGCCGCGTCGTGAGGGTGACGAGCGTCGTCCCTTCCAGGACCGTGGTCCTCGGCGTGAGGGCGGCGGCTACGGTGACCGTGGTCCGCGCCGCGAAGGTTTCGACCGTGGCCCGCGTCGCGACGACTCCTACGGGCCTCGTCGCGAAGGCGGCTACCGCGAGTCGCGCCCGTTCTCGCGGGACGACCGCGGGGAGCGGCCGGGCGGTGGCACCCGTGCCAGGTACGGCAGGGAGGAGCGCGACTCCGACGCCCCGCAGCGCGAGAGGCTGCCCGAGGTGGCGCCCGACATCACCGCGGAGGAGCTGGACAAGGAAGTACGCGAGGAGCTGCGTTCCCTGCCCGGCGACCTCTCCGACCTGGTCGGCAGGCACCTGGTGGCCGCTGAGCGCGCCCTGGAGGAGGACGATCCCGACAAGGCGCACGAACACACCAAGGTGGCGCGCCGGTTCGCGGCTCGCATCGGTGTCGTACGTGAGGCTGCGGGCATCGTCGCCTACCGGGCCGGACACTTCTCCGAGGCGCTCAGCGACCTGCGTGCGGCCAGGAGGATGACGGGGTCGGATGCGTACCTGCCGGTCATGGCCGACTGCGAGCGCGGTCTGGGGCGTCCGGAGCGGGCCATCGATCTCGTACGTTCGCCGGAGGCGGAGCGCCTCGACCGGGCCGGACGCATCGAGCTGACCATCGTCGAGTCCGGCGCCAGGCGTGACCTGGGCCAGCAGGACGCGGCCGTGATCACCCTCCAGCGTCTGCCCGAGCTGCGCGACCCGCAGCCCAAGCCGTGGTCGGCGCGCCTCGCGTTCGCCTACGCGGACGCCCTGGCCGACGCCGGGCACCAGGAGGCGGCCACCGACTGGTTCGCGCGGGCGATGGCCTTCGACGAGGACGGCGAGACGGACGCGGCCGAGCGGTACGCCGAGCTGACCGGAGCCGTCATCGAGGACGTCGAGGAGGACTTCGAGGAAGACCTCGACTCCGAGGACGACTTCGACGACGCCGGTGTCGCCGACGAGGGCAAGCTGGCCGAGGAGGAGGAAGAGGACACCGAGGCCCTGGCCGAGGCGGACGACCTCCTGGAGCCGGAGGCCACCGAGACCCCTGAGGCGCCTGAGCCGGAGGTCGCTGTGAGTCCCGAGGCGGCAGAGCCCGAGGTCGGCAAGCCGACGGACACCGCTGAGGAGGCCAAGCCGGCCGAGGCCAAGCCGGCCGAGGCCGAGACGCCGGGGATCACGCCCGCGTTCATCGAGCCGGACTTCGGTGACGTGCTGGAGGTCGAGACGGGCGAATCCGCTCAGGACCGGCCAAAGAAGAACGACGAGTAGGTGTTGCTGCTCCGCCGTGCCCTGATCGTCTGGGGTACGGCGGAGCTTTTGTCTCAGGCGAGGTGTGGGCTCGTCATCGTTCGACGCGGTTGAGCCAGTGGAGGATGCCCGCGACGTTCGACGGGGCGCCGCTCAGCAGTTCGAACTGCTCGGCTGTCACGTCGTCCGACTGCAGGGCGGTGTAGCGCTCCTTGGTGCGGTCGCGGACCATGGCGACCGCGTGATCGAGGTCCAGGCCCTCCGAATGCGCCTGGCGGGTGAGATCCACCCAGACGCGGAGCTCTTCGGCGGATCGCTCAAGCGTCTCCTGGACGGCGCCGACCGGGCCGTAGTGGCTGAACAACAACCGTTGCGGACCGAGCGCCTGGAACAGGGCGATCGAGTCGAGGGCCGTCTGAAGGTCGAAGTCCGGTGGCGGCGTGGCGGGGCGCAGGTCGCCGGTCTGGGGCAGGTACACGCCCGCGGCGTCCCCGACGTACAGGTCGCCGGTGGCGGAGTCGATCAGGCCGACGTGGTGTTTGGCGTGGCCGGGGGAGTAGTGGCTGCTCAGCGTGCGGCCGTTGCCCAGGTCGATGGCGCCGGTGTCGCCCAGGGCGACGATACGTTCGGCTTTGGTGGGGGACAGTTCGCCGAAGAGGGTGTCGAGCTGGTCGCCCCAGACCATCCGGGCACTGGCCATCAGACGCGACGGATCAGCCAGATGGCGCGCGCCCTTCTCATGCACCACCACCTGGGCGGACGGGAAGAACTTCGCGATGTCCCCCACGCCGCCCGCGTGATCCAGGTGGATGTGGGTCACGACCACCGTGGCCAGGTCGTCCGGGCCGACGCCGAGCGAGGCGAGCGCGTCGCGCACCACGGGGGACGAGGTCGAGGTGCCCGTCTCCACCAGGCACGGCCGGTCCCCCAGGATCAGATAGCCGGCGGTGATGCCCGAGTATCCGGCCATCTTGGTGTCGATCTCATAGACGTCGCCGCCTAGTGCGGTGATGTTGTCCACAGGAACTCCCGCGCGTACATCCGTTATCCCCAGAACGACGTTCGTATCGATCCGGGCTTCCCTTCATCGTAGAGAGTGATCTCCGCCGGAACACAAACGGGAGGACGTCAATGGATCGGAACGAGGTCGTGCTCGCGGGGCGGTTGTCCGCGGCGGTCGAGGAATACGCGATGCCGAGCGGCGACATGGCCACGAAGTGGCGGGTCATCGTACGCCGCCGGCGCAGGCACAGGCGGGGCCCGGCGCTCACGGACAGCATCCCTTGTGTCACGTTCGATCCCGAGGTGGCGGAGACCGTGCGGGGCCTCAAACCGAGGGATTTCGTTGAGGTGACGGGCGCCTTCCGCTGCCGGGTCTTCGGTCCGTCCGCCGCCAAGGTCTGGCGGTACGAGGTGGAGGTGAGCGCCGCCAGGCCGGTCGAGCAGCCGGTTCCTGAGCCGTCCGAGGAGATGGCTCCGAGCCGGGGGCCTCGGAAGGTGGCTCAGTTGGCCGGGGCGGGTGGCCAGATCTGATGCCCGGTCCGGGGCCGGGTTCCGTCGCGGGCGTGGAGGGTCGACGGCACGGGGTGAGGCGAGCAGGTGAGGGCGTGCGGGGTCAGTCGATGGCGAACGTGCGTAGCACCAGGCCGGTGCGTGGTTTCGGGCCGAAGGAGGTGGACTTGCGGGGGACTCGTTCGCCGCCCGCGGCCACCGCCAGCACGTCGTGAACCATGAGCGGTTTGAGGATGACGGCTGTGCCGCCCGTCTGGATCGCGAGCCGCAGCGCCGCCTCGGTGTCGTGGTGGACGATGCGTACGGCCTGGTCGTCGTCCTCCATGCCCCACACCTTGGGCAGGATGAACTCGGTGAGGATGGAGGTGTTGAGCGAGTTCCAGCGCTCCGAGTGCTGGTCGGGCATCGCCAGGTTGAGCTGCACCGGGTCGGGGTCGGTGAGCAGGTGGGTGCCGCTTTCTCCGGCGAGCAGGAAGGCGGGCTCGGGAGCGTTCTCCAATGCCTCCAGGCCCTGCCGCAGGTCGTCGTGGTCGTGCACCTGCCAGGCGCCCCTCGCCCTGGCGGCGGCCTCGGTCAAGGGCAGGCCGGGGATGACCCGGTGGATGGCCTTGAGATCGGGTGGGTAGGCGGTGGAGTCGACGATCAGGGCCAGCCCGAAGTCCCAGGGGCCCAGCGCCCGCCGGGGCTCGGCCGGGGCGGAGGCCGGGGCGTCCGAGGGATGGGCGAGGTGGTCGGTCAACTCGTGACGGATCGAGGTGACCGGGCTGGGAGTGGGGCTTGCCGGGTGGTCCGTCGCGGTGGGAATGCTTGGGGGAGCGCTGAGGGAGATGTCCCGCGAGCTCTGGGGACGCGCGTCCTGGGGGGTGTGCGGAAGGGGTCCTTGTGGCACGGCGTTGGGCGTGGCCTGGTGAGTTCCGTCCCGCAGGGCTTGGCGGGCGGCGTGTTCCTGGCGCTGCAGGACGCGGTACGTCGCGTACCGGTGGTGGCCGTCGGCGATCAGGGCCTGACGGTTGCGCAGGTCGGCGTTGATCGCGGCGATCTCGTCCTGGTCGATGATCGCCCACAGCCGGTGGGTGAGGCCGTCCTCGGTTCCGGCCGTGACGAGGGGCGGTCGCTTGGTGGCCACCTCGTCCACCAGACGGGTGGCCCTGCCGTGGTCGCCGTTGTAGAGCAGGAAGATGGGTTCGAGGTTGGCCTCGGTGGTGCTCATGAGGGCCAGGCGGTCGGCGATCGGTCCGGGCATGACGTCTTCATGGGGGAGGATGACGCGCTCGGCCGGGTCGATGAGGCCGACGTCGCCGATCAGGCCGCGCTGGAGGATGTGCGGGCCGCTCTGCTCGTACACGTACAGGGCGGGGGTGTCGTCGGCCACCAGGACGCCGGCGTCCAGCCAGGCCCTCAGGGTGTCCCTGGCCTCGGCGTAACGGGCTTCGAGCGGCACCTCGGTCCGGTGGTGAAGCCTGGACGGGGGGCCGGCCGGGCCGCGAGGAGGGCTGCCTTCGGCGGAGGGTGTCGCTTCGGGGTTGCAGGGAAGGATGAGGCGGACGACGTTGTTCGGGTGAGAGGCAAGGAGAGCTTCGACGTCCGCGTCGCTGATCAGGTCGTACGGTGGGGAGGTCACCTTGGCGGGATCTTCGACATCGAAACGTACGCCTCGGAAGGGCCGTAGCACCAGTCCGTCCGGCACCGGCAGTTCAGGAGTCCCCATACCGGGCATGCTCCCATAAAAGCTTGCGCCTACCAGGAGTTGCCCCAATCGTTTGCTGTCGCGCCCCTATCGCGGCGGAGCGGGAGCGAGGTTCGTCGTCCGGCGATGAAGGAGTCCTCACGCATGGTTCAGGGCGGAAATGGTCACGATGAGTCCTTGGGCGGCGTTCCTGGGGGCGGTGTCTACGACTGGTATCAGCGTGGTGTGAAGTTGCTGAAGGAGGGGAGTCCCGCGGCTGCCGCGGCATTGCTGGAGCGGGCGGCTGCGGCTGAGCCACAGTCGCGGAGCATCCTTGAGGCATTGGCTCGGGCGCAGTTCAACTCCCGCCAGTATGCGGAGGCCGCGGCCAGCTTCCGGCAGATCGTGGATGCGAATCCGGCTGAGGATTATGCGTATTTCGGGCTGGGGTTGTCGTTGTGGCGTACGGGGGACCTGGAAGGGGCTCAGGAGCCGCTCGCCATCGCGGTGGCCATGCGGCCGGACGAGCGGCATTACGTATCGGCTTTGAAGAGTGTGCGCGCGACGTTGAGGGCTCGCCGGGAGATGTAGGGGTGTAGGGCGCGGACAGGGGCCCGCCGTCGTGCAGTGTCATTGCTCGGGTGGATCTTTTCGGGCCCGATCGGTGCCACCTCAGATGTGCGCTGTCAGGCGGGGAACGTTGCTGGGCGGGCGGTGCCTGCCGCACCTCGGGCCTGACGAGGGCTCTGTGCGGTCGAATGTGCCGCCCCCACGTCTGCGTGGACTCCGGCCGCCGACGGCGACTGATGTTCCTGGCTACTGCGACGATGCTGTCCGGCGCCTCAGGAAGGACTGTCCGGGCCGTCATGCGTCGCCTGTGACGTGACTCTCCACATGGCCGACTGCTCAAAGGGGCCAGCTCAGCCCTGGCGGGTGGTGTTGGCGAGGATTGCGGTGCGGAGGTAGGTGGCGAGGCCGGGGGAGGTGCGGTCGAAGGTGGCCGTGAAGCGGGGGTCGGAGGCGTACAGGTCGGCGAGGCCGCGGTGGTGGTCGTACGTGCAGTCGTAGAACCAGCGGGAGATGTGGGCGCGGTGTTCTTCGGCCAGGTCCATCGCAAGGTCGCTGTCGGCGGGGATGTCGGCGTTCATCGCATCGGCGAGGCGGGCCGAGAGGGCGGATGCCTCGGCTTTGTACCGCTGCCATTCCTCCTTCGTGTAGGACGAGGTGCGGCGCGCGGATTCGGCCCAGGCACGCGTGTCGCCCCAGCGTTCCTCGGCCTCCGCCGAGTGTTCGTCGTGGGCGAAGTCACCGAAGAGTTCGGTGCGTTCGTCGGTCGTCAGGTTGAGCGTGCGGGGCATGGTCGTCCTTCCAGAACGGGTTTCCCGTCAGGGCTTCCTGTGGCGGGGTACGAAGGCGACGCTAAAGTCTCACGCGGCGTGAGAGTCAAACGGGAAGAGGCGCTGTGCTGATTGACGGCTATGACACCTTGCTGCTCGACCTCGACGGTGTGGTCTACCTGGGACCGCACGCCGTGCCCGGGGCAAGTGAGGCGCTGGAGGCGGCTCAGGGCAAGGGTGTGCGGCTCGCCTACGTGACCAACAACGCCTCCCGCACGCCGGCCGCCATCGCCGCCCACCTGCGGGAACTCGGCGTCCCGGCCACGGCGGCCGATGTCGTGACCTCGGCGCAGGCGGCCGCGCGAGTGGTCGCCGAGCGGGTGGCTCCGGGCGCCGCGGTGCTGGTCGTGGGCGGGTCGGGGCTGCGGGTGGCCGTACGTGACCACGGGCTCAGGCCGGTGTCCGTCGCGGCCGAGTCGCCTGCCGCGGTGGTTCAGGGGATCGCTCCGGGTCTGTCCTATGCCTTGCTGTCGGAGGGGGCGCTGGCCGTACGGCAGGGGGCGTTGTTCGTGGCCTCCAACGGTGACAGCACCATGCCGACCGGGCGGGGTGAACTGCCCGGGAACGGAGCCATGGTCCGGGTCATCGCCGCTGCCACCGGGGTCGAGCCGGTCTATGCCGGTAAGCCGGATCCGCCGTTGCACCGGGAGTCGATGATCCGTACGGGCGCCCGGCGGCCGCTGGTCGTGGGGGACCGGCTGGACACCGACATCGAAGGAGCCTCCAACGCGGGCGTGGAGAGCCTGCTGGTGCTCACCGGGGTGGCCGCCCCGCTCGACGTGCTGACCGCTGAGCCCCGGCACCGGCCCACGTACCTGGCCGAGGACCTCGGTGCGCTGGTCCAGCCCTATCCCGAGGTGCGGGAGGGGGCCTGCGGAGGATGGCAGGCTGAGTGGCGGGACGGGGTGCTGCGCCTCGACGGAGACGGCAGCCGGATCGACGGGCTGCGCGCGGCCTGCGACGCGGCCTGGGCGGCGGCCGGGGAAGGCCGGGTCGGCGAGGACGCGGTCAAGGAGGTCCTGAAGCGCGTCGGGTGAGGGCCTCCCCAGACCTGGCCTTCCTTGTCGATCGGCGACCTTGCATCAAGTGACCGAATCGGTGGCGTACTCTCCCATGGCCCGCAGCACGCCGGACGCGAACACGTACGGCGTGCTGATCATGGAGGAGCGAGTGGGGAGCGATCGTCAGGGCGGGTCGCCGGGGGCGACGTGGCCGCCGGAGGGCGGCTCGCCGATCGGGGACCGAGGGGTAGGGATGCTGTTCGCCTGTCGCCTAACAGTTAACGAATGCGTTGAACAATGGAACCGGTCAGATCAGCTTGCGCAGGCGTAGCAGGTCGCCGAAACTCGCGTCGATCTTCACCCGCCCCCCTAGCAGGGCGCGGGCCAGGTCCAGTTCGCCGTCGACCAGCGCGATCAGGTCGTCACTCGCAATGGTGATCTTCACATCGGCCGGTTTGCCCCCGGCCGGCCTTTCCTCGGTGAACGGGTCGAGCCCCCCGTGGTGCAGCCGCCCGTAGAAGATCACACCGAGGTCGGACACCCGGGCGCTGACCGTCCGCTCGACCACGTGTTTGGCACGATCCTCCGCGCCGATCTCGTCGAACTGGGCGACGAGCCTGGCCAGTGCCGCCCGGCACTCCTCGACGCTTGCCATGTTGAGCATCCTTTCTTTCCCTTTGCGGTCGGTAGCGTTCCACATCACTAGCACCCCCGTATGAGCTTCAACGCGTGACACGCCTGCCAAGGTCCCGGGCGCTCGCCCGAGGCGTTACGGTCGAGTCATGGGTGAGCTGCCGGAGGAAACCGGAGACGAGCGGGTCGACGCCATCGTGGCCGGTCTCGGTCGTGTGGGCGAGCTGCCGGTCAACGAGCACGTGGCGGTGTTCGAGGAGGCGTTCGCCGGGCTGGAGTCCACTCTCGCGGGTGCGGGCGACGAAGCGCTGGGCGAGCGGTGAGCCGGAGGATTCGCCTCGACAGCGAGCTGGTGCGCCGAGGTCTGGCCAGGTCGCGTGAGCAGGCCGCCCAGCTCATCGAGGCCGGGCGGGTCAGCGTGGGCGGGCAGCAGGCGAGCAAGCCCGCGACCCAGGTCGACACGGCCTCGGCCATCGTCGTCGCCGAGTCGGCCGACGGGCCCGACTACGTTTCGCGCGGAGCGCACAAACTTCTCGGGGCGCTGGAGGCGTTCAAGAGCCTGTCGGTGGAGGGGCGCAGGTGCCTCGACGCGGGGGCCTCCACGGGAGGCTTCACCGACGTGCTGTTGCGTCACGGCGCGGCTCACGTGCTCGCCGTCGATGTCGGCTACGGCCAGCTCGCCTGGTCGCTGCGCACCGACGAACGGGTGACCGTGATGGAACGGGTCAACG
This sequence comes from Nonomuraea sp. NPDC049607, assembly GCF_040675375.1. Taxonomy (NCBI): domain Bacteria; kingdom Bacillati; phylum Actinomycetota; class Actinomycetes; order Streptosporangiales; family Streptosporangiaceae; genus Nonomuraea; species Nonomuraea sp. NPDC049607. The sequence continues at coordinate 118,647 of NZ_JBFAOV010000029.1, read as the reverse complement.
TTCGCGATCTGACCCCCGACATGGTCGGCGAGGCGCCCACGCTGGTCGTGGGCGACCTGTCGTTCATCTCGCTGCGGCTCGTGCTGCCCGCGCTGGCGCAGGTCGCCGCGCCGCGGGCCGACTTCGTCATGCTGGTCAAGCCGCAGTTCGAGGTGGGCAAGGAGCTCGTGGGGGCGGGCGGCGTGGTGCGCGACCCCGAGCTGCGGGCCCGGTCGGTGCGTGACGCCGCGGCCAAGGCGCGGGAGCTGGGGCTGAGCGTGCGGGGCGTGACCGCGAGCCCGCTGCCTGGTCCGTCCGGAAATGTCGAATATCTGCTCTGGCTAGGCAAAGGAGAGGGTGAGCCCCCCGTCGCCGAGCTCGATGCCGAGATCCAGCGTGCCGTCGCAGAAGGGCCGCAATGAACCGCACCGTGCTCGTCGCCGTCCACACCGGGCGGGGGGCCGCCGTCGAGAGCGCCCGCCTGGTCATCGACCGGCTGGTCCAGGCGGGCATCAACGTACGCGTCCTGGACACCGAGGCCGTCGACATCGGCTGCGGCGGGGTTGAGGTCGTCCCCAGTGACGATCCGGGCTCGGCCAAGGACGCCGAGGTCATGATCGTGCTCGGCGGCGACGGCTCGCTGCTGCGCTCGGCCGAGCTGGCCAAGCCCGCCGGCACGCCCCTGCTCGGCGTCAACCTCGGGCACGTCGGGTTCCTGGCCGAGGCGGAGGTGGCCGACCTGGCCTCGGCGGTCGACAGCGTGGTGGCCGGGCGCTACGACGTCGAGGAGCGCATGACGATCGACGTCCTGGCCAGGCAGAACGGCCGGGTGATCGCCGACACGTGGGCGCTCAACGAGGTCACCGTGGAGAAGCAGGAACGCATGCTGGAGGTGGTCGCCGAGATCGATGGGCGGCCGCTGTCCCGCTGGGGCTGCGACGGCGTGATCTGTGCCACTCCTACCGGTTCGACGGCGTACGCGTTCTCGGCCGGCGGGCCGGTGGTCTGGCCGGAGGTGGAGGCGCTGCTCCTGGTGCCCATCAGCGCCCACGCGCTGTTCGCCCGGCCGCTGGTGGTCTCGCCCCGATCGACGATGGCCGTGGAGATCCTGCCGGACACTCCCGGCGGCGTTCTGTGGTGCGACGGACGGCGGCGTTTCGAGCTGCCCTCGGGCTCGCGTGTGGAGGTTCGCAGGGGGGCCGAGCCGGTCCGCCTGGCCCGCCTGCACGGCGTGGAGAACACCGGCGCCCCCTTCACCGACAGGCTGGTCGCCAAGTTCGAACTACCGGTTCAGGGATGGCGCGGGAGAGTGCGACCCTGAATGAATGGAGGGGAGAACGCGTAGGATCCCATGGGCAACAGGTGTCCGGACACAACCAACCGGCCATCAGGCACGGCAGTGACGGGAGTGGGCAGTGCGACCAAGGGTCGAGGAGGTCCGCATCCAGGGGCTCGGCGTCATCGACGAGGCCGTACTTGAGCTCTCGCCGGGCTTCAACGTGGTCACCGGCGAGACCGGCGCGGGCAAGACGATGGTCGTCACGGGGCTCGGGCTGCTGTTCGGCGGCCGGGCCGACCCCTCGCGCATCCGTCCGGGGGCCGACAAGGCGACCGTGGAGGGCACGCTCGTCGTCGAGCCCGGCGGCCGGGTCGCCCAGCAGGTCGAAGACCTCGGTGGCGAGGTCGAGGACGGCGAGCTGATCATCTCGCGCGCCGTCTCGGCCGAGGGCCGCTCCAGGGCCTGGCTCGGCGGGCGCACGGTGCCCGTCGGCACGCTGACCTACCTGGCCGACGACCTGGTGGCCGTGCACGGGCAGATGGACCAGCAGCGGCTGTTGCAGGCCGCCAGGCAGCGCGCCGCGCTCGACCGTTACGCCGGGAACGAGCTGGTCAAGCCGTTGCGGGCGTACTCGCAGGCGTACAAGCGGCACAAGCAGGTGGGGGCGCTGCTCGACGAGCTGACCACCAAGGCCAGGGAGCGCGCCCAGGAGGCCGACCTGCTGCGGTTCGGCCTGGAGGAGATCGAGAAGGTCGACCCCAAGCCGGGCGAGGACGTCCACCTGCGCGAGGAGGAGGAGCGCCTCTCGCACGCCGACGCGCTGCGCAGCGCCGCGACCACGTCCCACACCGCGTTGCTCGGCGATCCGATGGAGGCCGCCGGCGGCGCCCGCGACGTGATCTCGCTGCTCGGGGAGGCCCGCGCGGCCGTCGAGGCCGTGCGCGACTTCGACCCCCAGCTCGCCGGCGTGGCCGACCGGCTCGCCGAGGCCGGATACCTGATCTCCGACGTCGCCACCGACCTGGCCGCCTACGCCGAGTCCATCGAGGCCGACCCGGCCCGCCTGGCCTCCGTCCAGGAGCGCAGGTCCGTGCTGGGCAGCCTGATCAGGAAGTACGCCGAGGACAGCGCCGGGGTGCTGGCCTGGGCCCAGCAGGCGGCCGCCCGCCTGGGCGAGCTCGAAGGCGACGACGAGCGCATCGAGGAGCTCACCCGCGAGCACGAGGAGCTCACCACCAGGCTCACCACCCTGGCCGCCGAGCTCACCAAGGTGCGCGAGGCCGCCGCGGAGCGCTTCGGCCAGGCCGTGACCGACGAGCTGACCGCGCTGGCCATGCCGCACGCCCGGGTCGTGGTGCAGCTCACCCAGAGCGCCGAGTTCGGGCCGGAGGGCGTCGACGAGGTGGAGCTGCGGATGGCCGCGCATCCGGCCGCGCCGCCGCTGCCGCTCAACAAGGGCGCCTCCGGCGGCGAGCTGAGCCGCGTCATGCTCGCCATCGAGGTCGTGTTCGCCGGTGCCGACCCGGTGCCGACGTTCGTGTTCGACGAGGTCGACGCGGGGGTCGGTGGCAAGGCCGCGGTCGAGATCGGGCGTCGGCTGGCCCGGCTCGCCCGCACCGCGCAGGTGATAGTCGTCACTCACCTCCCGCAGGTGGCGGCCTTCGCCGACCAGCATCTGGTCGTCGAGAAGGCGAGCGACGGCAGTGTCGTGCGCAGCGGCGTCGTCACGCTCAACCACGAGGGGCGCGTACGCGAGCTGTCCCGCATGCTGGCCGGTCTGGAGGACTCCGAGCTGGGCCGGGCGCACGCGGAGGAGCTGCTGGGACTCGCAGCGGCCGACAGGTGATTCTGTGTGACATAGTGGACACGCCGCGTAGTGCTTGGCCTCCGCGCTGTTTCCCTCTGGCAGGATGGTCATGATGAAGGTTCCGGGGAGCAAGATGCCGGGCCTCCGTGGCAGGAAGGTCGGTGACCTTCCCGGTGTGACGGCAGTGGCGAGAATCGACCGGCGAACCAAGAGGCTCACCAAACGCCTCCAGCCCGGGGAAATAGCGATTATCGACCATGTCGACGTTGACCGGGTCAGCGCGGAGGCGCTCGTCGCATGCGGCGCGGCGGCTGTGGTCAACGTCGCCGCGGGCATCAGCGGCCGCTATCCCAACCTGGGCCCGCAGATCCTGCTCGACGCGAGTGTGCCGTTCGTCGACAACGCCAACCCCGAGCTGTTCGAGCGCGTCAAGGACGGCGACGTCGTCCGCGTGCACGAGGGTGTCATCTACCTCGACGACGACGTCGTGGGCAAGGGCGACGAGCAGACGACCGAGGCCGTCGAGGCCGCCATGGCCGAGGCACGCGCCGGGCTCGCCGTACAGATCGAGGCTTTCGCCGTCAACACGATGGAGTACGTTCGCGGTGAGGGCAAGCTTCTCATCGACGGAGTCGGCGTGCCTGAGATCCGCACCCCGATGGAGGGCAGGCATGTCCTCATCGTGGTGCGCGGTTATCACTACAAGGAAGACATCGCCACCCTTCGCCCTTACATCAGGGAATACCGGCCCGTCCTCGTCGGCGTCGACGGCGGCGCCGACGCGCTGCTGGAGGCCGGCTACCTCCCCGACGTGATCGTCGGCGACTTCGACTCCGTCTCCACCAAGGCGCTGACCTGCGGCGCAGAGCTCGTCGTGCACGCCTACCGCGACGGCCGCGCGCCCGGCCTGGAGCGGGTGCACCAGCTCGGCCGCGAGGCGGTCATCTTCCCGGCCACCGGCACCAGCGAGGACATCGCGATGCTCCTGGCCGACGACAAGGGCGCCGAGCTGATCGTCGCGGTCGGCACCCACGGCACCCTGGAGGAGTTCCTCGACAAGGGGCGCTCCGGCATGGCCAGCACCTTCCTGACCCGGCTGATCATCGGCAGCAAGCTCATCGACGCCAAGGGCGTGAGCAGGCTCTACCGTAGCCGCATCACCACCCCGCAGCTCCTGCTGCTCGTGATCACCGCGCTGATCACCATGGGGGTCGCCCTCTTCCTGTCACCGCTCGGCCAGACCTGGCTGAACGGCCTGCAAGACGTCTGGAACGCATTCATCTTCTGGCTGGTCGGACTCTTCTCGTGATCGATTTTCGCTACCACGTCGTCTCCATCGTCGCGATCTTCCTGGCGCTGGCCGTCGGGATCGTCCTGGGCACCACGCTGCTGCAGGAGCCCGCGGTCAAGTCCGCGCAGGAGATCAGCGCGCAGCTCACCAAGACGAAGGACGAGTTGCGCGTGCAGATCGACCAGCTCCAGGGCCGCGAGGCGGGCAACGGCGCCTTCGTCGCCAGCGTCACGCCGAAGCTGGTGGCCGGCGAGCTGACCGGCCAGCACGTGCTGCTGGTCGAGACGCCGGGTTCGAGCACCGCGTTCCGCGAGGCCGAGCAGCAGGTGCTGGAGGAGGCGGGCGCGGAGGTGAGCGGACGCGTCACGCTGACCGAGAAGTTCTTCGACCCCGATCGCAGCGGCGTGCTCGACGGCCTGGTCAACCAGCTCAAGCCGGTCGACATGGTCTTCCCGTCCACGGCGACCGTCTGGGACAAGGCGGGCGCGCTGCTCGCCTCCACGCTGCTCACCACCGACCAGGCCCAGGCGGGCACGCCCAACGCCGCGACCGCCGCCGTCCTCAGCGGGTTCGAGGCCGGCGGGCTGGTCAGCATCGACGGCGACCCCGCCAAGCGGGCCATGCTCGCGGTGATGTTCGCGCCGGAGAAGGCGTACGAGGGGGAGCAGGCCGAGACCCAGCTCGGCGCGCTCGTCTCGGTCGCCGACCGGCTCGACGCGGCGGGCAAGGGCGCGGTGCTGGCCGGCAGCGCCGCCAACACGGCTGTCACCGGGGGCGCCGTCAGCGCCCTTCGCGACGACGGCGACGTCTCCAAGCGCGTGTCCACCGTCGATACCGTCGATATGCCCGCGGGCCGGGTCGTGGTCGTCTACGCTCTCCGGGAGCAACTGAACGGGCGCGCCGGCCAGTACGGCATCGGCAAGGGGGCCTCGGCCACCCAGCCCGCGTTGCCGACCACCACGCCTTCACCGACCCAGTCAGGGAGCTGACATGGCCCGTGGCCTGCTCTACGCGCTGGCCGGCGCCGCGATCGGCGCCACCGCCGCCCGTGCCGCCTACGCCGCCTTCACCCGGAACCGTCCGGCCGACCTGGGCGGGCGCTGGACGCGCAAGAACCACCGCGGCGAGCCCATCACCCTGCTGGAGGGGCCCGCGTTCGTCGCCGGTTCCGGCGTGGCGGCCGCGCTCACGCCTGGCCTGACGCCGCGTACCCGGCTGGCCGCGGTGCTGGCGGGCGTCGGCACCGGCGCCCTAGGGGCCTACGACGACCTCTACGGCACCACGTCCTCCAAGGGCTTCAAGGGCCACCTGACGGCCCTGACCCGTGGCGAGGTCACCAGCGGCGCAGTCAAGATCCTCGGCATCGGGGCCACCGGGCTCGGCGCCGCCGCCCTCGTCTCCGACGGGCCCGTGGACACGCTGGTCAACGGTGCCGCCATCGCGGGCGCGGCCAACCTGGCCAATCTGTTCGACCTTCGTCCCGGGCGGGCGATCAAAGTCGGGCTGCTGGCCGGCGGGCCGCTGCTGGCGGTCTCGCTGCTGCGGTCGTCGCCCGCCGCCGCGGCCCTGGCCGCCGTGCCGCTGGGGGCCGCCGCCGCGCTGCTGCCCGACGACCTCGGCGAGCGCGCGATGCTCGGCGACGCGGGCGCCAACTCGCTCGGCGCCCTGCTCGGGCTGGCCGCGGTCACCAAGCTCGGCAGGCCGGGCAGGCTCGTCCTCCTGGGCACGGTCGCCGCGCTCACCGCGGCCTCGGAGAAGGTCAGCTTCACCAAGGTCATCGCCGCGAACCCGGTGCTCAACCGGATCGACATGCTCGGGCGGCGTCCCGTCGACCCCGTGTGACCCTCCGCGCGCGATTGTCGGTGGCACCTGCCAGGATGTCCGCGTGACCGGATACTGGGCGGGGGAGGCCGGGTGCGGAGCGTGACGGCGCGGGGTGTGGCGGGTGGCGCCCTGCTCATCGGGGCGATCACCGTGCTGGCGCGGATCGCCGGCTTCGTCAAGCAATACGCCTTCGCCCAGACCGTCGGCACCAACTGCCTGTCCACCGCCTACATGACGGCCAACCAGATCCCCAACATCGTCTTCGAGGTCGTCGTCGGGGGCGCGCTGGCGGGCATGGTGGTGCCGGTGCTGGCCGGGTCCGCCGCCTCGCGCGAGCGCACCGGGCACATCAGTTCGGCGCTGCTGACGTGGGTCGTCGTGGTCCTGGTGCCGCTGGGGGCGCTCACCGCGCTGTTCGCCCGGCCGGTCATCGGCCTGTTCCTCGGCGAGGCCGTCCGCGGGTGTGACACGGCCCATCTCGTCGCCCTCGCCACGCGGATGCTGGTCGTCTTCGCCCCCCAGATCCCTCTGTACGGCGTGGCCGTGGTCCTCTACGGCGTGCTGCAGTCGCACAGTCGCTTCGCCGGGCCCGCGGTCGCGCCGCTGGTGTCCAGCATCGTGGTCATCGTGGCGTACCTGCTGTTCGTACCACTCAGTGGGGGGACGGCCGACCCGGCTCAGCTGCCTGGGCCCGCCGAGCTGGCCCTGTCGGTGGGCACCAGCCTGGGTGTGCTCTCGCTCGTGCTGACCGTGCTCGGGCCCGTGTCGCGGCTGGGGCTGCGGTGGCGGCCCACCTTACGCTTCCCCGACGGCGTGGCCGGGCAGGTGCGCAGGCTCGCCCTGGCCGGGATCGCGGCGCTGCTCGCCCAGCAGGCCGCCATGATCGTCGTGGTGCTGCTGTCGAACAAGGCGATCGGCAACGGAGCCCTCACCGTCTACAACTACGCGTGGGCGATCTACCTGGTGCCGTACGCGGTGCTGGCCGTGCCCATCGCCACCAGCGCGTTCCCCCGGTTGTCGGCGCAGGCGGGTGACGCGGTCGCGTTCTCGGCGCTGGCGGCGCGTACGACGCGGGCCGTGGTGCTGGTCACGGGGATGGCCGCCGGCGTGCTGGCCGCCGCGTCGGGGCCCGGCGCGGTGGTGTTCCTGGGAGGCAGGAGCGAGGTGCCGCCGCCTCAGCTCGCCCTGGCGATCGCGCTGTTCGCGCCGGGCATCGTCGGCTACGGGCTCATCGCCCACCTGAGCCGGGTGCTCTACGCGGCCGGGCTCGGGCGGGCGGCGGCCACGGGGACTGTGGCCGGGTGGCTGGTCGTCATCGTCGCGCAGACCGTGCTGGTGCTGGTGCTGCCCGCCGAGTGGAAGATCGGCGGCATGGCGCTGGGGATGAGCCTCGGCATGACCGCCGGTGGGGTGCTGCTGCTCGCGTCCGTGGTTCGGGCGCGGGGGAGCGGGGCCGCAGCGGGGCTTCCCAGGGCCGCAGGGGCGGCGGTTGGTGGTGGCGTGCTGGGGTACCTGGCGGGCGCGTGGGTGGTGGGGCGGCTCGGCGTCTCCGGCATCTGGCCGAACGTGGGTGCTGTGGTGCTGGCGGCGGTGGTGGCCGTGGTGGTGGGGGTTGTTGTCGTGGTTGCGGTGGACCGGTCGGACGCCAGGGCGGTGGCCGGGCTGTTCAGGCGGGGCGGCTGATCCTCTACGGCGGGTCCGCTGCTCTGTGGGGGCGGTTCATGGTCTCCTGCGGTTCCTGATCTTCCGCGATGGGGGCCTTGAGGTGAGTGGTCGTATGGAGTGACCCGGCCTTTACGGTTTCGGCTTTGAGGTGTGGTCGCGGGTTCCGGTGAGGATCTTGGAGGGGTCTTGCGGGTGGCTTTTGTGATGGGCACCACGTCCGGTGGTACCGGGCGGCATGTACGGATGCTCGTCGAAGGGCTGGTGCGGCGCGGGCATCAGGCGGCGGTGGTGGGGCCGGGGAGTGTCGAGGAGGCGTTCTCCTTCCGGGAGGCGGGAGCCACGTTCGCCGAGGTGCCCGTGTCCGATCGGCCGCATCCGCTGAACGATCTGCGCGCGGTGCTCGCGATTCGGCGGCTGACGCGGGATGCCGACGTCGTCCACGCTCATGGCCTCCGTGCGGGGGCGCTGGCGAGCCTGGCGCTGCGGGCGATCAGGCCGCGGACGTCGAAGCGCGCGGGGGCCGAGTACCAAGAGACAGGGCGTCAGGGGATCGGATCACAGGAGGCCGGGGGCTCAACGCCGGCAGGGGGCCCGTCGGGAGGGAAGGGGCCGGGGGTGGTGGTCACGTTGCACAACGCGCTGACCGCCGGCGGTTTCGTGGGATTCGTCTACGGGGTGCTGGAGCGGATCGTGGCGCGGCGGGCCGATCGGGTGCTGGTCGTCTCGCCGGACCTGGCGGAGCGGATGACCGCCCTGGGAGCCCGGAAGGTGGGAGAGGCGGTGGTGCCCGCGCCCCCGCTCCGCCCGGCCCGGCGTACGCCGGAGGAGGTTCGGGACGAACTGGGGGCGGGCGACCGTCCCCTGGTGCTCACGATCGCCCGGCTCGCCCAGCAGAAAGGACTCGACACCCTGCTCGACGTGGCGGCGGGGCCGTGGGAGGGCCCGATGCCCCTGTTCGCCGTGGCGGGTGAGGGGCCGCTGCGGGAGGAGCTCCAGGACCGGATCAGGGGGCGGAGCCTGCCCGTGCTGCTGCTGGGAGACCGGGACGACATCCCCGACCTGCTCGCAGCCGCCTCCGTCGTGGTCAACTGCAGCCGCTGGGAAGGGCTGCCGCTCAGCCTCAGCGAGGCCCTGATGGCGGGCAAGCCGGTGATCGCGTCAGGCGTGGGCGGGATCCCGTGGCTGGTGGGCGACGCCGGGATGCTCGTGCCGTACGGGGACGCCGAAGGGCTGCGGAGCGCGTTGCGGAAGGTCCTGGACGAGCCGGGGGTCGCGCGGACGCTGTCGGAGGCGGCGACGCTGCGGGGACGGGAGTTGCCGGATGGTGACGATGCCGTGGAAAGCGTACTCGGGGTGTACGAGGCGGCAAGATCGTATGGATGATGGGAGCAAAGTGTCGGCGTATACTGCGTGGGTTAGGGAGGGGAGTATCCCTTCGCGACAGCCTCGTCATCACGGTGCAGCCCCGCTCCACGGGGCCCCCGGGGCTGCCGGTCCGCGTTGTTCGCGGGCGGGAGAGACCTCCGGCAATGAGTCATGCATGCCGGAGGGTTTGAACCGTGACCGTACCTGTGTGGGCCTGGATCGCCGTCATCGGCGGTCTGCTCGTCGTCCTCGCCTTTGACCTGTGGATCGTCGACCGCGGTGAGGCCCGTGAGTTCTCCATGCGGCAGGCCGGATATTGGGTCACCTTCTATGTCGCCCTGGCCGCGTTGTTCGGTGTGGGGTTGTGGGCCACGTTCGGGGCCGACAAGGCGGGGGAGTTCTTCGCCGGTTACATCACTGAATACAGCTTGAGCGTCGACAACCTGTTCATCTTCTTCATCATCATGAGCCGGTTCGCGGTGCCGCGGCCCTACCAGCACAAGGTGCTCCTGGTCGGCATCGTGCTCGCGCTGGTCATGCGCGGCATCTTCATCGCGCTCGGGGCCGCCGCGCTCGAACGGTTCAGCTGGCTCTTCTACGTCTTCGGCGCCTTCCTCGTCTACACCGCCGTCAATCTGATCCGGCAGCACCTCAAGGGCGAGGAAGAGGAGTTCAACGAGAACATCCTGCTCAGGTGGGTGCGCCGGGCGTTCCCGACCACCGAGGGGTACGTCGGTTCCAAGGTCACCGTCAAGATCGACGCACGCCGCATGGTGACCCCCATGCTCATCGTGATGATCGCCATCGGAACCACCGACCTGCTGTTCGCCCTCGACTCGATTCCGGCCATCTTCGGGCTCACCAAGGACCCCTACGTCGTCTTCACGGCCAACGCGTTTGCCCTGATGGGGCTGCGTCAGCTTTACTTCCTGCTGGGCGGGTTGCTGCAGCGACTCGTCTACATCAGCTATGGTTTGGCGTTCATCCTCGGGTTCATCGGGGTTAAGCTGATAATGGAGGCGTTGCATGCCAGCGGCGTCTCCTGGGCACCCGAAATTCCCATCTGGGTGTCGCTCACGGTCATCGGCTCCACCATGGCGATCACCACGGTTGCGAGCCTGATCAAGGCCCGCATGATGAGCGGCGAAGGCGAGCAGACGCACCCGGAGCAGGTCTAGCGGAACGGCTATCGAGGCGCTTTGCTTGTGTAGTTGCGCCGTGTAATAGTTGCGAGTTCCGTAACAGCATGGCAAAGCGCCTAGTCCAGTCACCATCAAAGGTTGTACGTGTCAGACGATTCTGCTAAGTCGAGCCGCGTCCGGCTCGCGCGCGGGGTCTCCCCGTGGCTCCTCCCGACGGCGGCCGCGGCGGCCGCCACCGCGCTGCTGACGCGCCGAGACCGGCGCTGGGCCCTGGCTGCGGCCCCGCTGGGTGCGCTCACCGGTGGCATGCTCTGGTTCTTCCGCGACCCCGAGCGCACTCCAGGCGAGGGGCGCATCCTGTCGCCCGCCGACGGCGTGGTGCAGAGCATCGACCCCTGGCCGGACGGCCGCACCCGCGTCGCGATCTTCATGAGCCCCCTGAACGTGCACGTCAATCGTGCCCCTCTTGCGGGAAATGTCACGTCCGTGCAGCATGTGGCAGGTGGGTTCCTGCCGGCGTTCAACAAGGACAGTGACCAGAACGAACGCGTGGTGTGGCATTTCGAGACCGCGCTGGGCGACATCGAGATGGTGCAGATCGCGGGCGCCGTGGCGCGCCGGATCGTGCCGTACCTGAGCGCTGGGGCCAAGGTGGCGCAGACCGAGCGAATCGGTCTCATCCGGTTCGGCTCGCGGGTCGACATCTACCTTCCCGAAGGCATCTCGCCCGCGGTCTCCGTGGGTGAGAAGACGGTTGCGGGGGTGACCAGAATTGACCACGGCTGACGCCGGCAGCTGGCAGGCGGGCGAGGAAGAGCCCCGCGGTCCTGTGGGCAAGGCGTTCCGCCTGTCCGCCGCGGACTCGCTCTCGCTGGGCAACGCGGTCTGCGGGTTCCTCGCGGTCTGCGTCCTGGCCTATTCGGCGATCCAGCAGCTCACGGTCGCCGACGGCAAGTTCACGCCGACGCCGAGCTACTTCGCCACCGCCATCGTCCTGCTGCTCATCGGCGCGACCTGCGACCTGTTCGACGGGCTCGTCGCGCGCCGCTTCCGCGCCTCGGCGATGGGCGCCGAGCTGGACAACCTGGCCGACGTGATCAGCTTCGGGTTCGCGCCCGCGTTCATGGTCGTGATCTGGGGTGTCGGCGCGCCGCCTTCGGTGCCGTTCATCGCGGTGGTCACCGCCGCGGCGGCCGTGCTGGTCGCCGGTGTCGTACGCCTGGCGCGCTTCGCGTGCGTCAAGACCAAGAGCGGCGACTTCATGGGCCTGCCCATCCCGATGGGCGCGATGACCGTGATCTCGATCGTGCTGCTGTTCCAGCCCAGCATCTGGGCGCTGTTCGCGGTGCTCGGCGTGGCCTGGCTGATGGTCAGCCGCATCGAGTACCCCAAGCCCAAGGGGCAGCTGGCGGCGGTCGTCCTCGGCTGGATCATGGTGAACGTGGCGTTCCTCACGGTCTGGGTGGCCTGGCCGGAAGGCGGCGACCTGCCCATCAAGATCGGCGCGACCATGCAGATCGCGCTCGTCGCGGCCATCCCGCTGCGCATGTTGTTCTACAAGCGGGAGCTGCGCAAGGAAGCCGAGCGAATCGGCAACTAGGGGATTTTTCATCCATCTTCGGCTTTGATGGATCCATGTCGGCTACGCCACGCGAGCACACGCGGACGTACTATCTCGGCAAGCTGGCCACGGAGCTGGAGCAGCGCGGGCTGACCGCCACCTTGCGGGCCTATCCGCCCGCGCTGAGGATCAGCGATCCCGACACCGCGCTGCTGGCCGAGACGATCGACTGCGTGCCGCTGCCCGAGGGCTGGTTCTACCGCTGGTCGTGGGGTGAGCTCGTCGGCCTGGCCGACGATCCGGCCCTGGCGGCCAGCCGCATCGTGCGCGTGCTGGCCGCGGGACGGTGAGCTACCAGCCCCTGGCCTTCCACTCGGCCAGCGAGGGACGTTCGGCGCCGAGCGTCGTGTCCCGGCCGTGGCCCGGGTAGACCCACGTGTCGTCGGGCAGGCGGTCGAAGAGCCGCTCGGACACGTCGGTGAAGAGGCGCTCGAACCGCTCCGGGTCCTTGCCGGTGTTGCCCACCCCGCCGGGGAACAGGGAGTCGCCGGTGAACAGGTGATGGCCGTCGGGGCCGCCGTCGTAGAGCAGGGCGATCGAACCCGGGGTGTGGCCGCGCAGGTGGATGACCTCCAGGCTGACCGGGCCGAGGGAGATCGTGTCGCCGTGCTCGACCGTGCGGCCGGCCGGGACGGGCAGCGCGGGCGCGTCGAGCGGATGGGCGATCACCTCGGCGCCGGTGACCCGGGACACCTGTTCGAGGGCCTGCCAGTGGTCGCCGTGCTGGTGGGTGGTGACGACCGCGCCGAGCGGCTGGTCGCCGACGAGCGCCAGCAGCCGGTCGGCGTCGGCCGCGGCGTCGATCAGCAGCTCCTCGCCGGTCTCGGTGGAACGCAGCAGGTAGGCGTTGTTGTCGTGGGGGCCGACCGCCAGCTTGGAGATGGTCAGGGCGGGCAGCTCGCGCACGTCGGCGGGGCCGCCGACCTGGACGTCGCCGGTGTAGGTCATGGATAGTCCTTCGGGGGCGTCGCGGGCAGATCAGCGGGGGCCGGCATCGTCAGCCACGGCGGCGGCTCGGGAAGGAGCGCGCCACCGTCACCGGGCGTCGACGGCTGTCCCGCGGGCACCAGGGTAACGCCCTCGCCGTCCGACCTCCCTGTCAACCAGGCCAGCATGTCGACCGGCGCGCCCTGGACGGCGGGGCCCTGACCGAGGTTCTGCCACCTTTGCCCCGGCTCGCCGGTCAGGACGACCTCGCTCACCGTGCTGCTGCCGTACGGCCAGGAGTGGCGGAGGTCGTGCAGTTCGCGGTGGACGAACGTCCGCGGCCAGTCGTGCGGGCCGTACCCCGCGTCGAGGTCAACGTGGTGCATGCCCACCTCGCGGAGGCGGCGTACCAGGATGTACCAGGCAGGATGTGACGGCGGTCGCATGCCATGGACGGGCGTCCGCCACGCCTCGGCGGGCAGGTCGCGGATCGCGGCGGCCAGGCGGGCGGCGCTGTCCGCCAGGTCGGCCAGGTGCCGGGCGGCCGGCCGGGCGGCGGCGGCCTCGATCTCGGCGGCCCTGGCCTCCACGGACGGGTACTGCGGGGTCTCGACGCCCGTCCGCGCCCAGGTCAGGAGGTTGAGGTGGGAGCCCGCGTTGCCGGTCAGGTGGGCGAGCACGTGCCCTCTGGTCCAGCCGGGCAGCAGGGACGGGGCCGTCACGTCGGCGTCGGACAGGGACGCGGCCGTGGCCAGCAGCCGGTCGGTCGCGGAGGCCAGTTCGGCCTGCACCGCGGGTAGAACGGTCATGTCCAGATATTTCCCCATCTAGGGGGCAGGTGTCGCGGTCGGGCATAAAGCAGCAGGTCAAGTGGTTGACTTGCAAAGGGCTCCTGCCGACGCGGGAGATGGCCGTAACCTGTGAAGGACGGATTTTCGGGGGCTGGGGATCGGCTCGCCGAAAATGTCGGTGCCCCCGTCTACCATCCCCCGTGGACCTATCCGCCTTTCGACCTCCGGGATCGCCGTGGCAGACCGCCTGATCGTGCGTGGTGCACGAGAACACAACCTCAAGGACGTCTCGCTGGACCTGCCGCGAGACTCGCTGATCGTCTTCACCGGCCTCTCCGGCTCCGGCAAGTCGAGCCTGGCCTTCGACACGATCTTCGCTGAGGGGCAGCGCCGCTACGTCGAATCCTTGTCGGCCTACGCCCGCCAGTTCCTCGGCCAGATGGACAAGCCCGACGTCGACTTCATCGAGGGCCTGTCGCCCGCGGTGTCCATCGACCAGAAGGCCACCAGCAAGAACCCCCGCTCGACCGTCGGCACCATCACCGAGGTCTACGACTACCTGCGTCTGCTGTGGGCGCGCATCGGCAAGCCGCACTGCCCGACCTGCGGCCGTCCGATCGCCCGGCAGCAGCCGCAGCAGATCGTCGACCGCGTCATGGACCTGGAGGAGGGCACCCGCTTCCAGGTGCTCGCCCCCGTCATCCGCGGCCGCAAGGGCGAGTACGCCGAGCTGTTCCGCGAGCTGCAGACCAAGGGCTTCGCGCGGGCCAGGGTCGACGGCACGGTCGTGCGGCTGGAGGAGCCGCCGACGCTGAAGAAGTACGAGAAGCACGACATCGAGGTCATCGTCGACCGCCTGTCGGTCAAGGAGTCCTCGCGCCGCCGGCTCACCGACTCCGTCGAGACCGCGCTGCAGCTGTCCGGCGGCACGATCACGCTGGAGTTCGTCGACCTGCCGGAGGACGACCCGGGCCGCGAGCGCTTCTACTCCGAGCACCTCTACTGCCCCTACGACGACCTGTCGTTCGAGGAGCTGGAGCCGCGCTCGTTCTCCTTCAACTCGCCCTTCGGCGCCTGCCCCGAGTGCACCGGCCTCGGCACCAAGATGGAGGTCGACCCCGACCTGGTGGTGCCCGACCCCGAGCGCACGCTCGGCGACGGCGTGCTGCACCCCTGGTCGGGCGGCCACACCAGCGAATACTTCGTCAGGCTGATCGAGGCGCTCGGCCACACCGTCGGGTTCACCCTCGACACGCCGTGGGAGCGGCTGCCCAAGAAGGCCCAGAAGTCGCTGCTGTACGGCCACGACGAGCAGGTGCACGTCCGGTACAGCAACCGCTACGGCCGCCAGCGCTCCTACTACACCACCTTCGACGGCGTCATCCCCTGGGTGCAGCGCCGGCATGCCGAGGCCGAGAGCGACGCCACGCGCGAGCGCTTCGAGGGCTACATGCGCGAGATCCCGTGCCCGGCCTGCAAGGGCGCCAGGCTCAAGCCGGTCACCCTCGCCGTCACGGTCGACGACAGGTCGATCGCCGACGTCGCGGCCATGTCGATCGGCGAGTGCGCCAAGTTCCTCGCGGAGCTGAAGCTGTCCGACCGCGACATGCACATCGCCGAGCGGGTGGTCAAGGAGATCAACGCCCGCATGGGCTTCCTGCTCGACGTCGGCCTCGACTACCTCACCATGGACCGCGCCGCGGCCACCCTCGCCGGTGGCGAGGCGCAGCGCATCCGGCTGGCCACGCAGATCGGCTCCGGGCTGGTCGGCGTCCTCTACGTGCTGGACGAGCCGTCCATCGGCCTGCACCAGCGCGACAACATGCGCCTGCTCGACACGCTGATCAGGCTGCGCGACATGGGCAACACGCTGATCGTCGTCGAGCACGACGAGGACACCATCGCCGCCGCCGACTGGGTGGTCGACATCGGTCCGGGCGCCGGCGAGCACGGTGGCCAGGTCGTGGTCTCCGGCACCGTCCAGGAGCTCCTCGCCAGCGAGGAGTCCATGACCGGCCAGTACCTGTCGGGCCGCAGGAGCATCGCGATCCCGGCCAAGCGCCGCAAGCGCGACAAGAAGCGGCAGATCACGGTCAAGGGCGCCCGCGAGCACAACCTCAAGGGCGTCGACATCGAGTTCCCGCTGGGCATGTTCACGGCGGTGACCGGGGTGTCCGGGTCGGGCAAGTCGACGCTGGTCAACGACATCCTCTACAACGCGCTGGCCAAGGAGCTCAACGGCGCCCGCACGGTGCCGGGGCGGCACTCGCGCATCAACGGCATGGACCAGGTGGACAAGGTCGTGCACGTCGACCAGTCGCCGATCGGCCGTACGCCGCGCTCCAACCCGGCCACGTACACCGGGGTCTTCGACCACGTGCGCAAGCTGTTCGCCCAGACCGCCGAGGCCAAGGTGCGCGGCTACCAGCCGGGGCGCTTCAGCTTCAACGTCAAGGGCGGGCGCTGCGAGGCGTGCGCGGGGGACGGCACGATCAAGATCGAGATGAACTTCCTGCCGGACGTCTACGTCCCCTGTGAGGTCTGCCACGGCGCCCGGTACAACCGGGAGACGCTGGAGGTCCACTACAAGGGCAAGACGATCGCCGAGGTGCTGGACATGCCGATCGAGGAGGCGCTGGGCTTCTTCGACGCGATTCCGGCCATCAAGCGGCACCTGCAGACGCTCAACGACGTCGGCCTGGGCTACGTACGGCTCGGGCAGCCGGCGACCACGCTGTCCGGTGGTGAGGCGCAGCGCGTCAAGCTCGCCTCCGAGCTGCAGCGCCGCCAGACCGGGCGGACGATCTACGTGCTCGACGAGCCCACCACCGGCCTGCACTTCGAGGACATCCGCAGGCTGCTCGGCGTGCTCGGGCGGCTGGTCGACGGCGGGAACACGGTGATCGTCATCGAGCACAACCTCGACGTCATCAAGACCGCCGACTGGATCATCGACATGGGCCCCGAAGGCGGGTCCCGTGGCGGCACGCTGGTGGCCACGGGCACGCCCGAAGAGGTGGCGCTGGTCAACGAGAGCCACACCGGGCGCTTCCTGCGGAAGATCCTCTCACTCTGAGGCAGACGGCGGCCCAGGTGTGGCGACGTTGCGCCTTGAGTCGGACGGTGGCGGCTCGGGCGTGACGGCGGTTGCCGTCGGTCAGGTGATGGTTCGGGTGTGACGGCGCCTGCTGTCGGTCAGGCGGTGGTTCGGGTGTGACGGCGCCTGCTGTCGGTCAGGCGGTGGCGGGGGTACGGCGGCGGCGCTTGGCGGCGTCGCCGCGCTCCAGCCACCACTCGGCGAACAGCAGCGGCAGCACCCAGCCCAGCCAGGCGCTCAGCGCGCCCACCGTGCCGGCCAGCAGCTCCTGGTCGCCGTGGAAAGTGGTGTCGAGCTGCGGTGACAGCGAGATGACGAACACCGCGCCCCACAGGCGGTTGGTGATGATCGACATCGTCAGGGCGAAGCTGCGGATCATCCACCTGCGGTGATCGACGAACCTGCGCTGCCTGGCCATCCGCCAGCCGGCCAGGGTGCAGCCCAGCCACACCAGGGCCAGCACCACCCCGCTGGCCCTGGTCACCGGGCCGAACGGGGTGGCGAGGCTGACCACCAGACCCAGCACACCGCCGGGCAGGCAGCCGCCGAAGACGTACACGCGGCCGATCATGCGGTGGGCGCGCGGGTGGCGGGCCCGGAACCACGGCCAGACCTGCAGACAGCACGAGATCATCGCGATCGAACCGAAGATCACGTGCAGGGAGAGCACCACGAAGTGCGGCGGGAAGAAGTCGGGGGCGGGCACCCGCGACCGGCTCGGGTCCAGCGACAGGTAGGGCGGCAGCGAGAAGGCGACGAACGCGATCGCCACCACCGCGAGCGGAACCACCCACGGACGGCGCCACCAGCGCGGCCCGGACGTCGTGGGTGCGGGAGTGTCGGTGAGAGTCATGCGCACAGGCTCGTGCGCGGCGCTGACCGCGGGCGCACCGCCCACTGACGGCACCTTGACCCTGCCTTGCCGCGACGGTGTGCCGCAGAGGTCACCCGATGGTCGGACCGAGGGGTGGGGCCAATAAAGTTGAAGCACGGGTAACGGCTTGACCTGCTGGGGGTCGGCGGAGACGCGAAGGGTCGGCTAATTCATGACGGTTACGGATCGGGGCGAAGCCATGCCCGAAAATCGCGGCGGAATCGGCCGGCGCGAGATGCTCGGCGTGGCGGGGGTGGCCGCGTGCGGGCTGGCGCTGGCGGGGTGCGGCGCGGGCGACGCCAAGGCGCAGCCGGTGTCGGCGATCAAGGGCAAGGTGCTCGCCAAGACGGCGGACGTGCCCGTCGGCGGCGGCACGCTCGTCGAGGAGTGGCGAATCGTGATCACGCAGCCCGCGAAGGGCGTCTACAAGGCGTTCAGCGCGGTGTGCACGCACAAGGGATGCACGGTCGGCACGCCGAAGGACAACGTCATCACGTGCGCGTGCCACGGCAGCGAGTTCGCCGCCGACAGCGGAAAGGCCACCAAAGGGCCCGCGACCGCGCCGCTGACCGTCTACCAGGTCAAGGTGGAGGGCGACGGCATCGTCGTCGTCTGAGGACGGATCGTTCTGGGTAATTGTGCGTGGTTTTCGGGATTGGGCTCGTGCAGGCTGAACCGGTGCCGGGGCGCCGGCCGTACCTGCAAGTGAGACCGAGACCTGGGAGGACGCACCATGACAGAAACGACGCGCCGGACGGTCATGCTCGGTGCCGGAGGCGCCGGGCTCGCGGCGGTTCTGACGGCGTGCGCGAGCTACGGTTCGCCGACGGCGGCGGCGAACGAGGCGCCGGCCACGGAGGAGCCGTCGTCCGCCGAGCCCAAGAAGAAGGCGAAGAAGAAGCCCAAGGCGCTGGCCGACACCGGCGACATCCAGGTCGGCGGTGGCACGGTCTTCAAGGACCAGAAGGTCGTGGTGACGCAGCCGACCGAAGGGGAGTTCAAGGCGTTCACGGCGGTCTGCACCCATGCGGGCTGCACGGTCGCCAGCGTCTCGAACGGGACCATCAACTGCCCCTGCCACGGCAGCAAGTTCAAGATCGAGGACGGTTCCGTGGCCGACGGCCCCGCCGGCGCGCCGCTCGCCGAGAAGAAGATCTCCGTGGACGGCGACAAGATCAGACTCGCCTAATCCGCGTCTCATGAATTTCTCACCTGTCTCCGATTGGGTGGGACACATGGGAAATGACCTTCGCAGCCGACGGGCAGTGATAGCGGGAGTGGGCGCGGGCGGGCTGGCGCTGGCGATCAGCGCCTGCGGCGGGAACGCCGAGACGCCGGCGGCCACCGCCCCCGACGCGGGCGGCCAGTCGAGCGCCGCACAGCCGGGCACCACACAGTCAGGCGCCCCGCAGGCCGGCGGCGCGCTGGCCAAGACCGCCGACATCCCCGTCGGCGGCGGCACGGTCTTCAAGGACCAGAAGATCGTGGTGACGCAGCCGACGGCGGGCGAGTTCAAGGCGTTCAGCGCGATCTGCACGCACAAGGGCTGCCCCGTGGGCAGCGTCGCGGACGGCGCGATCGTGTGCCCGTGCCACGGCAGCAAGTTCAACATCGCCGACGGCTCGGTCACCGACGGGCCGGCCGACAAGCCGCTGGCCGCGCAGCAGATCAAGGTCGAGGGCGACCAGATCACCCTGGCCTGATCAGAGGAGCCTGGTCAGAGGAGCCTGATCAAAGGAGCCTGGTCAGAGGAGAAGGTGAGCCCTGTCGAGCCGTCCGAAGGCTCGGCGGGTCACCTTGTCGGTGGCGCCTACTAGTCTTTGACCGTGGCGAGAGCAGCGGGCAGCCCCTTGAGTTTCCGGCCCAGACCAGGTTCGATCCCCGAGTCGCCGGGGGTCTACCGGTTCAGGGACGCGCACGGCCGGGTGATCTACGTCGGCAAGGCCAAGAGCCTGCGGCAGCGGCTCAACTCCTACTTCGCCGACTTCTCCGCGCTGCATCCGCGCACCCAGTCGATGCTCACCACGGCCGCCGACGTCGACTGGACCGTCGTCGGCACCGAGGTCGAGGCGCTGCAGCTCGAATACTCCTGGATCAAGGAGTTCGACCCGCGCTTCAACGTCAAGTACCGCGACGACAAGTCCTACCCCTACCTCGCCGTGACGCTGGGGGAGGACTTCCCGCGCGTCCAGGTCATGCGGGGGGCCAAGCGCAAGGGCACGCGATATTTCGGCCCCTACTCGCACGCCTGGGCCATCCGCGAGACCGTCGACCTGCTGTTGCGCGTCTTCCCGGTGCGCACGTGCAGCGCTGGGGTGTTCAAGCGGGCCGGGCAGATCGGGCGTCCCTGCCTGCTGGGCTACATCGACAAGTGCTCGGCGCCGTGCGTGGGGCGGGTGACCCCGCAGGAGCACCGCGAGCTGGCCGAAGACTTCTGCGACTTCATGGCGGGCAACACCACCCGCTTCATCAGGCGCCTTGAGAAGGACATGCGCGAGGCCGCCGGCGAGCAGGAGTACGAGCGGGCGGCCCGGCTGCGTGACGACATCCAGGCGTTGCAGCGCGCGCTGGAGAAGCAGGCCGTGGTGCTCGGCGAGGCCACCGACGCCGACGTCATCGCGCTGGCCGAGGATCCGCTGGAGGCCGCCGTCCAGGTGTTCTACGTGCGCGGGGGCCGCATTCGCGGGCAGCGGGGCTGGGTGGTCGACAAGGTCGAGGAGTCCTCGCCCGGCGAGCTGGTCGAGCAGTTCCTGCTGCAGATGTACGGCGAGGCCGGCCCCGAGTCGATGCCGCGCGAGGTGCTCGTGCCCGCGCTGCCGCCCGACGCCGAGGCGGTCGCCGAGCTGCTGACCGAGCAGCGCCGGGCCCGGGTCGAGGTGCGCGTCCCACAGCGCGGCGACAAGAAGGCGCTCATGGAGACCGTCGAGCGCAACGCCAAGGAGTCGCTGGCCCAGCACAAGATCCGCCGGGCGGGCGACCTGACCACGCGCAGCAAGGCGCTGCAGGAGATCGCCGACGCGCTCGACCTCGACCAGGCGCCGCTGCGCGTCGAGTGCTACGACGTCTCCCATCTCCAGGGCGAGAACGTCGTGGCGTCCATGGTGGTCTTCGAGGACGGCCTGGCGCGCAAGAGCGAGTACCGGCGCTTCGCGGTCAGGACCAAGGAGGGCGACGTCGCCTCGATCTACGAGGTGATCATGCGGCGGTTCCGGCGTTACCTGGAGGAGCGTTCGGCCACCGGCGAGCTGGCCGCGGAGGACGACGACGGCCACGGTCCCATCGACCCCGAGACGGGCAGACCGCGCAAGTTCGCCTATCCGCCCAACCTGGTCGTCGTCGACGGCGCCGGCCCCCAGGCGGCCGCCGCGCAGCGGGCGCTCGACGAGCTCGGCATCGACGACGTCGCGGTGTGCGGCCTGGCCAAGCGGCTGGAGGAGGTGTGGCTGCCCGGCGACGACCAGCCAGTGATCATGCCTCGTTCAAGTGAGGGTCTCTACCTGCTGCAACGCGTGCGCGACGAAGCACACAGGTTCGCCATCACCTACCATCGTTCCAAGAGGTCCAAGTCAGTGAAGGAGAGCGCGCTCGACGGCGTGCCCGGCCTCGGGCCGGCGCGCAGGCAGGCGTTGCTCAAGCACTTCGGCTCCGTCAAGAAGCTACGCGAGGCCAGCGCGGCCGAGATCTGCGAGGTTCCCGGCATCGGGCCGGCCCTCGCGGAGGTCATCGTGTCGACGCTGAAGGGAGATACATCGTGAACACCCGCGAGGGAGCGCAGGGTGTCGGCGAACGGAGTGAGGCCATGAGCACCGAGCCGGCGTTCGTCATCGTCACCGGCATGTCCGGGGCGGGGCGCAGCACGGCCGCCAAGGCGCTGGAAGACCTGGGCTGGTTCGTCATCGACAACCTGCCGCCGGGGCTGCTGTTCGCGATGGCGGAGGAGGCGGGCAAGGTCAAGCTGGCCGCCGACAAGGTGGCCGCGGTCGTCGACGTGCGCAGCCTGGCCTTCACCACCGACCTCAACGCGGCCATCGAGGAACTGGAGGGCCGCGGCGTACGCGTGCGGGTCGTCTTCCTCGAGGCCAGCGACGAGGAGCTGGTGCGCAGGTTCGAGAACGTCCGCAGGCCCCATCCGCTGCAGGGCGAGGGCCGTCTGGTCGACGGCATCACCCGCGAGCGCGGCATCCTGCGCGAGGTGCGGGCCAACGCCGACCTGGTGATCGACACCTCGTCCCACAACGTGCACGACCTGCGCAACAAGATCGTCGCCTACTTCGGCGGGGAGGACCGTCCGGGGCTGCGGCTCAACGTCGTCTCCTTCGGGTTCAAGTACGGGCTGCCGGTCGACGCCGACCTCGTCGTCGACTGCCGGTTCCTGCCCAACCCGCACTGGGTGCCCGAGCTGCGGCCGATGAACGGCCTTGACGCGCCGGTCAGCGACTACGTGCTCGGCCAGCCGGGTGCCAAGGAGTTCCTCGACGCCTACGAGGAGGTCCTGCAGGTCGTGGCCACCGGCTACGCCCGCGAGGGCAAGAGCTACGCGACCCTGGCCGTGGGCTGCACGGGCGGCAAGCACCGCAGCGTGGCCATGGCCGAGCAGGTCGCCGCGCGTCTGCGTGACCGCGGCATGGAGGTCCAGGTCAGCCACCGGGATGTGGGCCGGGAGTGACCCATGAACGTATGGAGACGTCCCTGCCCCATCCGCTGAACGGCCCCCGCGTGGTGGCCCTGGGCGGCGGCCACGGGCTGTACGCCTCGCTGTCGGCCTTACGGGTCGTGACCGACCGCCTGACCGCGGTGGTGACCGTGGCCGACGACGGCGGCTCCAGCGGACGGCTGCGCCGCGAGCTCGGCGTGCTGCCGCCCGGCGACCTGCGCATGGCGCTGGCCGCGCTGTGCGGCGACGACGAGTGGGGCATCACCTGGAGCGAGGTCGTCCAGCACCGGTTCCGCAGCGAGGGCGAGCTTCACGGGCACGCGGTCGGCAACCTGCTGATCGTGGCGCTGTGGGAGCTGCTCGGCGACCCGGTGGCCGGCCTCGACTGGGTCGGGCGGCTGCTCGGCGCGCACGGCAGGGTGCTGCCGATGGCCTCGGTGCCCCTCGACATCGTGGCCGAGGTCGAGCTCGACGGCGTTACCTCGACCGTGCGCGGCCAGGTCGCCTGCGCGCTCACGCCGGGCCGGGTGCAGGCCATCTCCCTGGTGCCCGAAGACCCGCCCGCGCGTCCGGAGGCGGTCGCGGCGGTGCACGAGGCCGACTGGCTGGTGTTCGGGCCGGGTTCGTGGTTCACCAGCGTGCTGCCGCACCTGAAGGTCCCCGAGCTGGCCCGCGCGCTGCACGAGAGCAGGGCCAAACGGCTCGTCACGCTCAACCTGGCCCCCCAGCCGGGCGAGACCGACGACTTCTCCCCCCAGCAGCACCTGGAAGTGCTCCGCCAGCACGCCCCCGACCTGGCCTTCGACATCGTGCTCGCCGACACCGGCGTGGTCGACGACCTCGACGCCCTCGACAAGGCCGCGGCGGCGCTCGGCGCCCGCCTCGTCCTGGCCGACGTGGCCGCGGCCGACGGCTCGCCCCGGCATGACCCACGACGTCTTGCCTCCGTCCTGGACGAGATTTTCCTCCAGAAGCGTTGATCCTGGTCGGCGTGGCGCGAAGGTGCGAGAGACTGGCGAGAGCCGGTCTGAATGGGGGAAGGACTAACGCTTATGGCGATGACAGGTGTGGTGAAGGACGAACTGAGCCGCCTGCCGGTGCTGAAACCGTGCTGCCGCAAGGCGGAGGTTTCGACGCTGCTGCGGTTCGCCAGCGGCCTGCACCTGGTGGGCGGCCGCATCGTGATCGAGGCCGAGCTCGACACCAACGCCACCGCGCGGCGGCTGATCAAGGACATCGGAGAGGTGTTCGGTCACAAGGCCGAGGTGCTGGTGCTCGCGCCGGCCGGGCTGCGCAAGGGCTCGCGCTACGTGGTGCGCGTCTACCGCGACGGTGAGGCGCTGGCCCGGCAGACGGGCCTGATCGACAACCACGGCCGTCCGGTGCGCGGCCTGCCCCGGCAGGTCGTGGCGGGCGCGGCCTGCGACGCCGAGGCGGCCTGGCGGGGCGCCTTCCTGGCGCACGGCTCGCTGACCGAGCCGGGGCGTTCGATGTCCCTGGAGGTCACCTGCCCGGGGCCGGAGGCGGCGCTGGCGCTGGTGGGCTCGGCCCGGCGGCTGAAGATCCACGCCAAGGCCCGGGAGGTGCGCGGCGTCGACCGCGTCGTGGTCCGCGACGGCGACGCGATCAGCGCGCTGCTCACCCGGCTGGGCGCGCACGACAGCGTGCTGGCCTGGGAGGAGCGCCGGATGCGCCGCGAGGTGCGCGCGACCGCCAACAGGCTGGCCAACTTCGACGACGCCAACCTGCGGCGCTCGGCGCGGGCGGCCGTCGCGGCGGGCGCGCGGGTGCAGCGGGCGCTGGAGATCCTCGGCGAGGAGGCGCCCGACCATCTGGTGGTGGCCGGGAGGCTGCGGGTGGAGCACAAGCAGGCGTCGCTGGAGGAGCTCGGGCAGATCGCCGACCCGCCGCTGACGAAGGACGCCATCGCCGGGCGCATCAGGCGGTTGCTGGCGATGGCCGACAAGCGCGCCTCCGACCTGGGCATCCCCAACACCGAGGCCAATCTCACCGTCGACATGCTGGCGCCGTAGCGGGTTCGTCGCCGTGCGGGCGCGTGCGGCGTCGTCCGGGAGACCCCCATCCCGTACGGCTCCGCACGGTGGCCTACTCGGTGGCCTACTCGGTGGCCTACTCGGTGGCCCGCACGCGCCGACGTCCGTGGCCGCCCGTCATGGCCGGTCGTGAGGGCTCACGGGCCGCTCGCCGTGACGGAGAGCCCTGTGGGCCGCCTCCGTGGAGGTGCGCCGGCCCGGCGAGGGCCGTTCAGTCCTTGGCGGGCTTGCGCGGCGTGAACAGGTCCGCGGGCGCGGCCTGCTGGGCGGGCGACTGGGCCGGCTCGAACGGCGCCCGGTACTCCTGTCCGGGCTCGTCGGCCGCCTCGGCCGCCTGCTGGGCCAGGGCGGCCCGGTCGGCGCGGCGTACGCGGAAGACGCGCAGCGTGACCAGCAGGAGCGCGGCCACGGCGGCCACCGCGATGTACAGCCACATCTGCCACGTCTGCCCGAGCGGCTCGCGGTAGACCGCCAGGGCGTGGGGCAGTCCCTCGCCGGCGTTGGCCGCCGTGACGTCGCCGAGCCGGGGGGAGGAGGACGTGCCGGACGCGGGCGTGCGCCGCGCGGCGCCGATCATGATGGACGCGCCCGAGATCTGCCCTCCGGCGACCGCCGCCGCCGCGTACAGGGCGGCCACCACCGGCAGCGCCCGGTTGCGCGGGCGGGCCGCGCCCACGGCCAGGGCGACCAGCAGCGCGATCAGGAGTGACAGCGTCACCGACAAGGCGTGGCCGTTGCCCAGCGTGGCCACGGCCTTGGGCAGCCGGTCCTGGAAGAGCACCGCGAACCCCAGTGCCGCCGCGCAGACGAGCGCGGCGACCAGCCCCGCGATCAGTCCAGGAAGCAGGCCGGACCGCTCATGTGACATCTCAGCCCCCAGAGAATGCACGAATTTACTCCGACGAGTCGGGCACTTTACTCGAAGCTCGCAAATTACGCCGCCTGAACGGGGATACGCAGGGCGGTACCTGCAGTGGTCTAAACCAATTTGGGTCCGATAGTGTTCGTGGTTGAGATTCAACCGCCATCTGTTCGAGGAGATCGGTTTCCGTGAGCATCCGCGTAGGCGTCAACGGCTTCGGCCGCATCGGTCGCAACTTCTGGCGCGCGGTCGCCGCCAGCGGCAAGGACATCGAGATCGTCGCGGTCAACGACCTGACCGACAACGCGACGCTCGCCCACCTGCTGAAGTACGACAGCATCCTGGGCCGCCTGCCGTACGAGGTGAAGGCCTCCAGCGACGAGATCACCGTCGACGGCAAGGCGATCAAGGCGTTCGCGGAGCGCGACCCGGCCAAGCTGCCGTGGGGCGACCTCGGCGTCGACGTCGTGGTGGAGTCGACCGGCCTGTTCACCGACGCCTCCAAGGCGAGGGTGCACGCCGACAACGGCGCCAAGAAGGTCATCATCTCCGCGCCGGCCAAGAACGAAGACGTCACCATCGTGATGGGCGTCAACGAGGGCTCCTACGACCCGGCCAGCCACACGATCATCTCCAACGCGTCCTGCACCACCAACTGCCTGGCCCCGATGGCCAAGGTCATCCACGACACCTTCACCATCGAGAAGGGTCTGATGACCACCATCCACGCCTACACGCAGGACCAGAACCTGCAGGACGGCCCGCACAAGGACCTGCGCCGCGCCCGCGCCGCCGCCCTCAACGTGGTGCCCACCTCCACCGGCGCCGCCAAGGCCATCGGCCTGGTGCTGCCCGAGCTCAAGGGCAAGCTCGACGGCTTCGCCATGCGCGTGCCGATCCCCACCGGCTCGGCCACCGACCTCACCGTCGACGTCAGCCGCGAGGTCACCGTCGAGGAGGTCAACGCCGCGATCAAGGCCGCCGCCGAGGGCCCGCTCAAGGGCATCCTCAGCTACACCGAGGACGAGATCGTCTCTTCCGACATCGTCACCGACCCCCACTCCTGTATCTTCGACGCCGGCCTCACCAAGGTCATCGGCAACCAGGTCAAGGTCGTCGGCTGGTACGACAACGAGTGGGGCTACTCCAACCGCCTCGCCGACCTGATCGAGCTGGTCGGCCGCGGCCTGTGAGCATGGTCGAGGCCACTGCGGGGACAGGAGCATGAGCATGCGCACGCTCGACGATCTCGACGTCAAGGGGCGGCGCGTGCTCGTGCGCGCCGACCTCAACGTCCCGCTCGACGGGGAGACGATCACCGACGACGGCCGCATCCGGGCGTCGCTGCCGACGATCCGGGAGCTGGCCGGGCGCGGCGCCAAGGTCGTCGTCTGCGCCCACCTGGGCAGGCCCAAGGGGCAGGTCAATCCCAAGTACTCGCTCAAGCCGGTGGCCGCCCGCCTGGGCGAGCTGCTCGGCCAGGACGTCGCCTTCGCCGCCGACGTGGTCGGCGACAGCGCGCGGCAGACGGTCGACGCCCTCCAGGAGGGCCAGGTCGCCCTGCTGGAGAACCTGCGCTACGAGCCCGGCGAGGAGTCCAAGGACGACGCCGCCCGCGGCGCGTTCGCCGAGAAGCTGGCCGGGCTCGCCGAGCTCTACGTCGGCGACGGGTTCGGCGCGGTGCACCGCAGGCACGCCAGCGTCTACGACGTGCCCAAGCTGCTGCCGCACGCGGCCGGCGGGCTGGTCGTGGCCGAGGTCGAGGTGCTGCGCAGGCTGACCGAGGACACCGAGCGTCCCTATGTGGTCGTCCTGGGCGGGGCGAAGGTCTCCGACAAGCTGGGCGTCATCGCCAACCTGCTGACCAAGGTCGACCGGCTGCTGATCGGCGGCGGCATGGCCTACACCTTCCTCAAGGCCCAGGGCTACGAGGTGGGCCGGTCGCTGCTCCAGGAGGACCAGCTCGACCAGGTGCGCGGCTTCCTCGACGAGGCCGGCAGGCGGGGCGTCGACCTCGTGCTGCCGGTCGACGTGCTGGCGGCCGTCACGTTCGCGGCCGACGCCGAGCACGAGGTGGTCGAGGCCACGGCGATCCCGGCCGACCGCGAGGGGCTCGACATCGGGCCGAAGACGCGCGAGCTGTTCGCGAGCAAGCTGGCCGACGCCAAGACCGTGTTCTGGAACGGGCCGATGGGCGTGTTCGAGTTCGACGCGTTCTCCGGCGGCACCAGGGCGGTGGCCGAGGCCCTGATCGGCTCCGACGCCTTCACGGTGGTCGGCGGCGGCGACTCCGCGGCGGCCGTGCGCAGGCTGGGCCTGCCCGAGGACGGCTTCTCGCACATCTCCACCGGCGGCGGGGCCAGCCTGGAATACCTTGAGGGCAAGACCCTTCCCGGACTCGCGGCTCTGGAGGACTGAGGTGGCCCAGCAGCGCAAGCCGCTCATCGCCGGCAACTGGAAGATGAACCTCAATCACCTTGAGGCCATCGCCCTGGTCCAGAAGCTGGCCTTCGCGCTCAGCGACAAGGACTTCGACAAGGCCGAGGTGGCCGTCCTGCCGCCCTTCACCGACCTGCGCAGCGTCCAGACGCTGGTCGACGGCGACAAGCTGCGCATCGTCTACGGCGCCCAGGACCTGTCCCAGTACGACGGCGGCGCCTACACCGGCGAGGTGTCGGGCGTCATGCTGGCCAAGCTCGGCTGCACGTACGTGGTCATCGGCCACTCCGAGCGGCGCCAGTACCACGGCGAGGACGACGATCTCGTCAACGCCAAGGTGCAGGCGGCCTACCGGCACTCGCTCACGCCCATCCTGTGCGTGGGCGAGGGGCTGGCCGTACGCCAAGAGGGCGGCCACATCGCGCACAGTCTCGGCCAACTCGACGGCGCCCTGCGCAAAATCAGCGCCGAGCAGGCAAAATCGATAGTGGTGGCCTACGAGCCCGTGTGGGCGATCGGCACGGGCGAGGTGGCCACCCCGGAGGACGCCCAGGAGGTCTGCGGAGCGTTGCGGGTGAGACTCGCAGAGCTCTACGACCCCGAAGTGGCCTCCGCGGTCCGTATCCTTTACGGTGGCTCGGTCAAGTCCGGCAATATCGTGGGGATCATGGCTCAACCCGATGTCGACGGCGCGCTCGTGGGCGGTGCCAGCATCGACGCAGGGGAGTTCGCCAAGATCTGCCGATTCTCCGAATTGCCTGGCTAACTGAGTCGTTCTGAGGGTGCGACTTGACAGCAGGCCGTACCCTCAAGAGGCAAGTTTGAATCGTCACGCGTAACAGAGCACTGAAGGAACAGGCATACCGTGGAAATCGGAATCTCCATCGCCCTCATCCTGGCGAGCGGTCTCATGATCCTGCTCGTCCTGCTCCACAAGGGCAAGGGTGGCGGCCTGTCTGACATGTTCGGCGGCGGTTTCTCGTCGAACTTCGGTGGTTCCTCGGTGGTGGAGCGCAACCTCGACCGGCTGACCGTCATCACGGGCACCGTCTGGTTCGTCTGCATCATCGCTCTCGGCCTGCTCATGCGGCCCTGAGACAACAACTGGTTAACGCGTGACAGTGATTCTCCCCCCGTGTCACGACGCGGGGCGATCTAGCGAGGAGTTCATCCGTGGGTAGTGGCAACGCGATCCGTGGCAGCCGAGTCGGCGCCGGCCCTATGGGGGAGGCCGAACGCGGCGAGGCAGCTCCGAGAGTGCGGGTCTCGTTCTGGTGCGCCAACATGCACGAGACGCGCCCCAGTTTCGCCAGCGACGCGGCGGTCCCCGAGATGTGGGATTGCCCACGTTGCGGCCTCCCAGCCGGACAGGACGAGGAGGCCCCGCCTGCCCCGCCCAAGAACGAGCCGTACAAGACGCACCTGGCCTACGTGAAGGAGCGCCGGAGCGACAAGGACGGCAAGGCGATCCTCGAGGAGGCACTGGAGCGCCTGCGCAACAACAAGTCCCCCTGGTAGGCGAGCCGGCGGAAGGGCCCTGGTGCTGGTCACCGGGGCCCTTCGCGCGTCATCGCCCGTGCACCGCCACGCCGTCGACGAACGTCATGCGCACCCGCGTCGTCCAGATGTCGGCCGGGGGCAGGTCGAAGGGGTCGCGGTCGAGCACCACCAGGTCGGCCGGTCGGCCGGGCGCGATCACACCCGCCGGCGAGCGGTTGATCCAGGCCGACCCCTCGGTGTACGCGCTCATCACCGTGGCCAGGTCGAGGCGCTGGCCCGGCAGGAACGGCGTCTGCGCCGTCGGGTAGCCCGCGTGCACCGATCCGCCCGGTTCGGTACGGTTCACCGCCACGTGCATGCCCTGGATCGGATCGGGCTCGGAGACCGGCCAGTCGCTGCCCGCGCAGAACCGGGTGCCGTGCGCCTGCAGATCCCTGAACGGGTACTGCCACGACGAGCGCGGCTCGCCCAGGAACGGCAGCGTCAGCTCGTCCATCTGGGCGTGGTGGGTGGCCCACAGGGGTTGCAGGTTGGCCGTCACGCCCAGCGCGGCGAAGCGTGGCACGTCCGAGGGCTCGATGATCTGCAGGTGGGCGATGTGGTGGCGATTGGCCGGGTCGGTGCCCTCGAAGCTGTCCAGGGCCTCGCGCACGGCGCGTTCGCCGATGGCGTGGAAGTGCACCTGGAAGCCGAGCCGGTCCAGCTCGGCGACGTACTGCTTGAGCTTGCCCGGGTCGACGTACGACAGGCCCGTGCCGCCGCACCGGCAGTACGGCTCCAGCGTCGCGGCGGTGAAGTTCTCCGTGATGCCGTCCTGCATGATCTTGATCGAGGTGGCGGCGAACCGGTCCAGCCCCTCGGCGGCGGCCCGCCGGCGCACCAGGTCCTCGATCTGGTCCTCGCCGCGCGTCCTGTCCCACCACAGCGCGCCCACCACGCGGGCGCGCAGCCGTCCCGCGCGGGCGGCGTCGAGGTAGGTGGGAAGCTGGTCGTCCGAGCCGGCGTACGAGCCGACGATGGCGTCCTGCCAGCCGGTGATGCCCAGCGAGAACAGGTGCTGCTCGGCCTCGGTGAGCGCCCGCGCCTGGTCCTCGGCAGTGGGGCGCGGGGTGAGCAGGCCGACGAGGTCCATCGCGCCCTCGTGCAGCACGCCGGACGGGGTGCCGTCGGCGTCGCGCTCGATGCGGCCGTCGGCGGGGTCGGGGGTGTCCCGGGTGATGCCGGCCAGGTCGAGGGCGCGGGAGTTGACCCAGGCGGCATGGTGGTCACGCTGGATCAGGTAGGCCGGCCGGTCGAGGAAGTCGAGCTGGGAGCGGTGGGGGAGACCGTTGGGGAAGGCTGACATGTCCCAGCCTCCGCCGTCGATCCACTCTTTTTCGGGATTTTTCGTGGCGTAGTTGGAAATCTTGGAGATGTAGGCGTCTAGGCCGAAGATCTCTGACAAGTCGCACTTTGCTCGTTCGAGTCCGGCCTGTACCGGGTGGATGTGCGCGTCGGTGAAGCCCGGCGTCAGCAGGCCGCCGTCCAGGTCGACCGTGTCGTGGCCGGGGGCGCCGCGGGACAGCTCGCCCTCCGGGCCGACGGCGGCGATCACCCCGTCCCGCACCAGTACGGCGTCGCGCCGCACGGCGCCGCCGATGAAGGCGGCTCCACCGCGGAAGAGGATGTTCATGGGGGTTCTCCCTTTCTCGGGACGG
Organism: Nonomuraea sp. NPDC049607; assembly: GCF_040675375.1. Lineage (NCBI taxonomy): Bacteria > Bacillati > Actinomycetota > Actinomycetes > Streptosporangiales > Streptosporangiaceae > Nonomuraea > Nonomuraea sp. NPDC049607. The sequence goes on along the minus strand of NZ_JBFAOV010000029.1, from coordinate 87,779 downwards.
CGTCAGTGGCCGGTGATCAGATCGGCGAAGCGGGCCAGGGCCGAGGTCCTGGGCATGGAACGCTCACGGTGGTCGGCCACCCGGTACAGGCGGTACATCGCGTGCACGCCCATCCAGCGCAGCGGTTCGGGCTCCCAGGAGCGCACCTTGCGCCCCACCCAGGGCAGCGACGTCAGCCGCGTCTCCTCCCCGAGTATCAGATCACGCAGCGTGCGCCCGGCCAGGTTCGTCGTGGTCACGCCGTGTCCGGTGTACCCGCCGGCCCAGCCCAGGCCGGTCGCGGGGTCCACGTGCACGGTCGAGCACCAGTCGCGCGGCACCCCCAGCACGCCCGACCAGGCGTGCGCGACCGAGGAGGAGCGGGCCTGGGGGAAGAAGTCGACCAGGAGCCGCCACAGGGCCTCGACCGTCCACTCGTGGGTGCGGCCGCGGGCGTCGATGCGGGAGCCGTACAGGTAGGGACGGCCCCTGCCGCCGAAGGCGATGCGGTCGTCGGCGGTGCGCTGGGCGTACATGTAGTAGTGCGCGAGGTCGCCGAGCAGCTCGGCGCCCCGCCAGCCGACCTCGTCCCAGAAGGAGGCGGGGAGGGGCTCGGTGACGATCATGGAGCTGTTCATGGGCAGCCACTGGCGGCGCAGGCCGTTCAGACGGGCGGTGAAGCCCTCGGTGGCGCGGATGACGTACGTCGCCCTGACCGTCCCGTACGGGGTCACCGCCCTCCCCGGGGCGATCTCGGTGACCGGGGTGCGCTCGTAGACGGGGACGCCGAGGTCGCGTACGGCCCTGGCCAGCCCCTGGGCCAGCTTGGCGGGCTGGATGCGGGCACAGTGGGGGCTCCAGGAGGCCGCCAGGGCCCCCGACACCCGTACGTGCTCCGACGGGTCGGCCAGGCGCAGGTCGGCCTCCTCGATGCCCCAGGCGCGGGCCGAGGCCACCGAGTCGCGCAGCCGGTCGGCCTGGGCGGGGGTGCGGGCCACGTTGACCACGCCGCCCTTGACGATGTCGCAGTCGATCGACTCGTTCCGGCAGACCGCGATGACCTCGTCGATGGAGGCGTACATCTCGCGCTGGAGGCGGCGGGCGTCCGAGCCGTACCGTTCGTGGGAGCCGGCCAGGTCGCCGGTCAGCCAGCCGCCGTTGCGCCCCGAGGCGCCGAACCCGGCGAACTCCTGCTCCAGCAGCACCACCCGGAGCGAGGGGCGGGCCTTCTTGAGGTAGTACGCGGTCCACAGCCCGGTGTAGCCCGCCCCGACGATCGCCACGTCGGCGTCCAGGTCGCCGTCGAGCCGCGGACCGGGCTCCGGCACCCCGGACGAGCGGTACCAGAAGGAGACGTCACCGTTGACGAATCCGGACGACAAGGGAACTCGCGCATTCATGGCCCCATATCCTGCTATATCGGGATCAGGTGGCGCATCTCGCGACGAAATTCGTCATGAAACCCGTCGTTAGCGGGCATGTAACACATGCCGGGCATGCTCTCCCATATGGGATTCTTGCGCATCCGGACCACGGTGGACGAGCGACCCGGACGGCTGGCCTCGCTGGCCTCGGCCCTGGCCGCCAGGGGCGGCAACATCCTCGGCCTGAGCGTCCAGTCCGACGCCGACGGCACAGTCGACGAGTTCGTCGCCGACATCCCGGCCGGTCCCGAGGCCGTGCGCGAGGCGCTGGAGGCCGCCGGCGGCCGGCGCGTCCAGGTGGTGCCGGCCACCGCCCACGAGCTGACCGACGAGCCGACCAGGGCGCTGCTGCTGGCCTCCCGGCTGCGTTCCACGCCCTGGCGGCTCCCCGAGCTGCTGGCCGAGCTGCTGCGCGCGGACGACGCCCGCTGGGTCTACGGTGAACCGGTGAACGATCTGCCCGACCCGACCCTGCTCGTCGTGCCCGTGGCCCAGCGGCGCGCGGTACGGCTGCGCCGCGCCGGGCTGCCGTTCACGCTGACCGAGGCCGCGCGGGCGGCCTCCTTCGCCCGCCTCGCCCAGCCCGCGCCCGGCCGGACCCCCGCCGAACGCGCGGTGAAACTGGCCGACGGCGCCGAGGTCACCGTGCGCCCGCTCACCTCGATCTACCGCGAGGCCGTGCGCGACCTGCACGACAGGTGCTCGCCCGAGGCCCGCAGGTTCCGCTACTTCACCTCGATGCCCGCGCTGCCGCCGCGCACGTTCGACCGGCTCTGCGACCGCGACAGGGGCTTCTCGCTGGTCGCCGGGCACGACGGCCAGGTCGTGGCCATGGCGAACCTCATGTTCACCCCCGACCCCGGCATCGCCGAGATGGCCTTCCTGGTGGAGGACCGCTGGCAGGGGCGCGGCCTGGGTACGGTGCTGGCCGGGATGCTGGTGCGGCAGGCTCGTGACCTGGGGTACGCCGAGGTCAGAGCCACCCTGCTGGCCGACAACGCGCGTATGCGCGGCCTGCTGACCACCCTGGGCGCCGCGCTCGGCCAGACCGAGGATCCGGGGGTCGTGGAGGCGCGGCTGCCGGTCGGCGTGCGGGCCTCAGCCTAGGCCCTCCTCGCGGGGCTCGTCCTTCTCGGCGGGTCCGGCGGCTGGTCCGATGCCGAGGTGGCGTTCGATGCGTTCCAGGCTCTCCTCGATGCGGGTGAGCCGTTCGCCGAGCACCGAGCCGCCGCCGAAGTACACCTCCGTCGGGCGTTCCCTGGTGCCGCGGCCCACGCGGTCGAGCAGGCGCTGGCGTACGTCGGCCAGGTCGGCGCCGGCCTCCACCAGCGCCTGGACTGCCAGCCCCTCGCCCTCCCTGATCAGCCCGAGCAGGATGTGCTCGGTGCCGATGTAGTTGTGGCGCAGTTGCAGGGCCTCGCGCAGGGACAGCTCCAGCACCTTCTTGGCACGCGGGGTGAAGGGGATGTGCCCGCTCGGCGAGCTGGCGCCGCGGCCCACCTCGCGCTCCACGAAGGTCCGTACGCCCTCCAGCTCCACACCGCAGCCGTCGAGCACCAGCGCGGCCAGCCCCTCGCCCTCGCGAATGAGGCCCAGCAGGATGTGCTCGGTGCCGATGTAGTTGTGGCTCATCTGCCGCGCCTCCTCCTGGGCGAGGACGACGACCCTGCGCGCGCGGTCGGTGAAGCGCTCGAACACCGGGGGGCCTCCGTTCGACTGGGGCTGCCTCCACTATGCGCTACAAACCGCGGCGTGTGGGGTATTTGTCCTGTGTGGATCTTGACGAGGTGGCCGGCCGCCTCTACGCAGTCCCGCCGGCGGAGTTCACCGCCGCCCGCGCGGCCGAGGCGAGCGCGGCCAAGGCGGCGGGCGACGTACGGCTCTCCCGCGACATCGCGAAGCTGCGCAAGCCCACCGTCTCGGCCTGGGTGGTCAACCGGCTGGCCCGGGAGCACCCCGGTGAGCTGGCCGACCTGCTCGGCGTGGGGGAGCGGCTGCGCGCGGCCTGGCAGGCGCAGGACGCCGACGCGCTGGCCGAGCTGACCCAGCGGCGCGGCGAGGTCACCGCCAAGGTGGCGAGGCTGGCCAGGCAGGCGGGCGGCCTGTCGGCGGCGGCCGCCACGGAGGTGGACCAGACGCTGGACGCCGCCGTCGTGGACGCCGGCGCCGCCGACCAGGTACGGGCCGGCCGCCTGGCCAGGCCGCTCAGCTACAGCGGCTTCGCCCCCGCCCCCGTCACCGCGCCCCGATCCGAGCCGTCGCGGAGGCGCGGACCGTCCGGGAAGGACGCGGCGGCCGAGGAGAAGGCCCGCGCGGAGGCCGAGGCCAGGCAAGCGCGGGAAGCCAGTAAGGCGCGAGAGCGGGAGGAGGCCGAGGCGGCCCACCGGGAGTGGGCCGAGACGCTGGAGTCGGTCACCCGCGAGTACGACGAACGCGCCGAGAAGGTCGCCCGACTGGAACGCAAGCTCGCCAAGGCCCGCAAGAGGCTGGAGGAGGTCCGGCAACGGCTCCAGGTCACCCGCCGCGAGGAACGCCACGCGCGGCAGCGGCTGGGCTGAGGTGGACGAATTCCGTACGCCGGAAGGAGGGGCGATGACCCCTGGACGCCCGCCGACATCCCGGACCTCACCGGCAGAACGGCCGTCGTGACCGGCGCCAACAGCGGCCTCGGCCTGCCCACCGCCCGCGAGCCGGCCCGCCGTCGGCGGCACGATGGACGAGCTGGACCTGCTGGTCGACAACGCCGGCATCGCCATGACCCCCGCCGCCTGACCGAGGAGGGCTGGGAACTGCAGTTCGCCACCAACCGCCTCGGCCACTTCGCGCTCACCGGGCTGCTCCTGCCACTGCTCCTGGCCGCCCCGGGTGTCCGCGTGGTGACGGTCTCCAGCGAGGCGCCGGCCTGGCCGGTGCGAGCCTGACCAGCGTGGCCGCCCACCCGGGCACCACCGCGACCCACATCTTCAAGCTGGGGCCCCTACAGCCCCTCCTGGGCGTGTTCCTGCAGTCGGGTGCCGTCCCCTCCCTGTAAGCCGCCGCATCACCGGCGGGAGTTCGTCGGCCCGCGGCTGAAGCTGCTCACGCCCTCGGCGAGGGCCAGGTCGGAGGACCTCGCCCGGCGGCTGTGCGAGGTGTCTACGCAGCTCACGGGCGTACGGTTCGAGGAGCTCACCCACCGCTGACGGACGTGCTAGGTGTGCAACCGGGAGCCGGCCCGGACGCTGCGCGCCCACATGCCGCCAGTCCTGGCCTGTCAGCGCAGGCCGTGGGCCAGGTGGGCGCAGACGGGGAAGCCCGTGGCGGCGTACGGGGCGGCCAGGCGGTCGTAGCAGGCCCTGACGCGGGCGGCGGTCTCCGGCGGCTGCCGGGCGATCGTCTCGAAGCGCGGGCCGCCCGCCTCGACGACGCCGGTCCACCAGGCGGCGACGTCCACCCGGTGCCGCCAGCGCAGGGTCCGCACGCCCACCCCCGTGAAGCCCGCCGCCTCCAGCAGCCCGGCGAACCGCTCGGGCCGGTCCACGGCGGCGAAGGGGCGGGCCGGGGGTTCGTACGGGACCCCTGCCGCCGCCAGGGCCTCGGCGAAGACGTTCGTGGCCGTCATCTCGTCGGACTTCCACCAGGTCAGCGCGACGGCGCCGCCGGGACGCAGCACGCGGTGCAGCTCCGCGAGCGTCGCCGGGGTGTCGGCGACGTGGTTGATGACGAAGTTGCCCGCCACGGCGTCGAAGGAGGCGTCCTCGAACGGCAGGACGGGCAGGGTGGCCCGGCGGACCGTGGCGCCGGGGTGGCGGCGGGCGACCAGCTCCAGCATGGCGGGGTCGGCGTCCACGGCGGTGACCGCGGCGCCGGTCGCGAGCGCGGCGGCCGTGACCACGCCGGTGCCGCACCCGACGTCGAGCACCCGCTCGGGACGCCGCTCTCGACGCCGCCCCGGGCGCTGTCCGGGGTGCTGTCCGGGGTGCTGTCCCGGACCGCGGGCCAGGGCGGCGAGCAGCGGTTCGACGGTGTGCGAGCTGAGCCGCGCGAAGCCGCGGTCGTAGGCCTCAGGGTCCCTCACGGGCCACGAGCCTACCCCGGAGCCGAAATCTAACATCTTCACGTGAAATTTCACCCCTTTCCCTGTTTTAGGGCGAAATCTCAGGCTTATGGTCGTCGCCATGACCATCGACGCCTTCATCGACGCGCTTCCCAAGGTGGAACTGCACGTACATCTGGTCGGCTCGGCCTCGGTAGCCACCGTGCTGGAGCTGTCCCGTCGCCACCCCGGAAGCGAGGTCCCGACCACCGAGGAGGAGCTGCGCCGCTTCTACACCTTCCTCGACTTCCCTCACTTCGCCCGCGTGTACCAGGCCGTCAACAGCCTCGTCCGCGAGCCCGAGGACGTCGCCACCCTCGTCCTCGGCCTGGCCAAGGACCTCGCCTCCCAGGGCGGCCGGTACGCCGAGCTCCAGGTCACCCCGTACGCCCACCACGTGGTCGGGATGCCCATGCGCGAGGTGACCGAGGCCCTCGACCTGGCCGCCCGGCGTTCCCTGACCGAGCATGGCGTGGAGATGGCCTACATCTTCGACATCCCCGGCGAGTACGGCGAGGAGTCCGCCCGGGTCACCGTCGAGCACGCCCTGAGCGAACCTCCCGCCGCATTGGTAGGTTTCGGCATCGGAGGCATCGAACAGGAGCGTCCCAAGTACCGCGACGCCTACCGCGACGCCTTCTCCGCCGCACGCGCCGCCGGCCTGCACAGCGTTCCGCACGGCGGCGAGATGAGCGGCCCCGAGACGATGTGGGAGGTCATCGAGGGTTACGGCGCCGAGCGCATCGGCCACGGCATCAACTGCCTGTCCGACCCCCGCCTGGTCGCCCACCTGCGCGAGACCCAGCTCCCCCTGGACGTCTGCCCCACCTCCAACGTCTGCACCGGCCAGGTGCCCGACCTCGCCGCCCACCCGCTGCCCCGGATGCTGGAGGAGGGCCTGTACGTCACCCTCAACAGCGACGACCCGCCCATGTTCGGCACCACCCTGGCCGGGGAGTACCGGGCCGCCGCCCACGTGCTCGGCCTGGGCGCCCCCGAACTTGCACAACTCGCCCGCAACGCTGTCAACGCCTCCTACCTGGCCGCCGACCGCAAGCAGACTCTCCTCAAGGAGATCGACACCCTCACCACGACCGCCTGACCGCCGCCGGAGCCGCCGGTCGCGCAGCGGAGGTACGGCGGGACGTTCGCCTGTACCCCCGCTCCCGACCCCCTCTGACCTCAGGGGGAGGCCAGGCGGCCCAGCTCTGGGGGGATCTTGCCGGCGGCCGCGCGGTCCAGGAGGAACAGGGTGCCGGCTCGGCCGCGGGCGGCGGCGGCCGGCACCTGGACGGGGCCCGAGTCCGACAGCGCCAGGCGTACCGCGCCCGACTTCTCCTCGCCGGCCGCCACCACCCACACCTCGCGCGCCGCCTGGATGGCGGGCAGGGTCAGGGAGATGCGGGTGGGGGGCGGCTTGGGGGAGCCGTGCACGGAGACGACCGGGCGGGTGTCGTACAGGGCGGGCATGCCGGGGAACAGCGAGGCCACGTGCGCGTCGGGGCCCATGCCGAGGAGCATGACGTCGAAGGCCGGCACCGGGCCGTGGTCCTCGGGGCGGGCCGCGGCGCGCAGCTCGGCGGCGTACGCGTCGGCCGACTCCTCGGCCGTCAGGCCCGAGTCGGGGCCGCGCATGACGTGGACCCGGTCGGGGTCCAGGTCCACGTGGTCGAGCAGCGCCTGGCGGGCGCCGGTCTCGTTGCGTTCCTTGTCACCGGTGGGCACGAAACGTTCGTCGCCCCACCAGACGTCCAGGCGCCGCCAGTCGACGGCGTCGCGGGCGGGCGTGGCGGCGATGGCGGCCAGCGTGGCGATGCCGACCGTGCCGCCGGTCAGCACGATCGAGGCCGACCCCCTGGCCGACTGCACGTCGACCAGGCGCGTGATGATGCGCGCCGCCACGGCCTTGGCCAGGACGTCGGCGTCGCGGTGCACGACAACGTTGGGAACGCTCACGACACTTCTTTCTGGAGTGAAGGGGGGGTCAACCCTTGTACGAACGGGCGAAACGCTTGACGGCGGCCTCGTAGACCTCGTCGCTGTCCAGCCGCCGCAGTTCCTCGGCCATCAGCTCGGAGGTGTGCCGCCTGGCCAGGGCCACGTTCCGGTCGGGCTGACCGGGACGCGACAACGTGGCCAGCCGCGCGTCGGAGCGCACGACCGTCAGCTCGCCTTCGCTCACCTGCAGCCGCACGGCGGTCAGGCCGGGACCGGCCGACTCGGCCACCTTGACCGGCGCGCCCAGTCGCTCCGACAGCCACGCCGCCAGCAGCGACGCGCTCGGGTGGCCGGGGCTGCCCTCCACCACGCCCTTGCGCACCTTGCCCACCGGCTGGTCGAACGCGGCGGCCAGCAGGCTGCGCCACGGCGTCAGCCGGGCCCACGACAGGTCGGTGTCGCCGGGGGCGTAACCCTTGGCCCGGGTCACCAGCGACTTGACGCCGCCGTTCTCGAAGCCCTTGGCGTCGGTGATGCGCCGCTGGGCCAGGGCGCCGATCGAGTCCTTGGACGGCACGTCGGGCGCCGCGCCCGGCCACCAGGCCACCACGGGCGTGTCGGGCAGCAGCAGCGGGCTGACCACGGAGTCGGCGTGCTGGGTCAGCTCGCCGTACAGGCGCAGCACCACGACCTCGCCGGGGGTGTTCTCGCCGATGCGCAGCTCGGCGTCGAGCCGGTTGGGCTCGGCCTCCTCGCGCTTGATCACCACGATGATGCGCGAGGGGTGCTCGCGGGCCGCCTCGGTGGCGGCGCGCAGCGCGTCGTACTGGTGGCGCTCCTCGGAGACCACCACGAGGGTCAGCACCATGCCGATGGCGGGCGCGCCCATCTGGTGGCGCAGCAGCATGAGCTGCGCCGAGATCTTGCCGGCCGTCGTGTCCGACAGCATGAAAGTCGTCACTAGAGTCTCCTCCACACGCGGCCGTCGCGCGCCATCATCGCGTCGGCCGACTCCGGGCCCCACGAGCCCGACTCGTACCCCTCGGGCTGTCCCTGCGTGGCCCAGAAGTCCTCGATCGGGTCGAGGATCGTCCAGGACAGCTCGACCTCGCGCTGGTGCGGGAAGAGCGGCGGGTCGCCGATCATGACGTCGAGCAGCAGCCGCTCGTACGCCTCGGGCGAGGACTCCAGGAACGACTCGCCGTAGGCGAAGTCCATCGACACGTCGCGCACCTCCATGGCGGTGCCCGGGACCTTCGACCCGAACCGCACGGTGATGCCCTCGTCCGGCTGCACGCGGACGACCAGGGCGTTCTGGCCCAGGATCTCGGTGTCGGTCTTGCTGAAGGGAAGGTGCGGCGCCCGCTGGAACACCACGGCCACCTCGGTGACCCGGCGGCCCAGCCGCTTGCCGGTACGCAGGTAGAACGGCACCCCGGCCCACCGCCGGTTGGCGATCTCCAGCTTGATCGCCGCGTACGTCTCGGTGATCGACTCGGCGGGGATGCCCTCCTCCTGGAGGTAGCCGACGACCTTCTCGCCGCCCTGCCACCCGGCCGCGTACTGGCCGCGGGCCGTGTTGAGCCCCAGGTTGGACGGCAGCCGCACGGCCTTGAGCACCTTCTCCTTCTCCCGGCGCAGCGCCGAGGCGTCGAAGGAGGTCGGGTCCTCCATGGCGACCAGCGCGAGGAGCTGGAGCAGGTGGTTCTGGATCACGTCGCGGGCCGCGCCGATGCCGTCGTAGTAGCCCGCGCGCCCGCCGATGCCGATGTCCTCGGCCATGGTGATCTGCACGTGGTCGACGAAGCTGCGGTTCCAGATGGGCTCGTACAGGTTGTTGGCGAAGCGCAACGCCAGGATGTTCTGGACCGTCTCCTTGCCCAGGTAGTGGTCGATCCGGAAGATCGAGCTCTCCGGGAACGCCGAGTTGGTGATCTCGTTCAGCTCGTGGGCCGACTTCAGGTCGTGGCCGAACGGCTTCTCGATGACCACCCGCCGCCACGACCCCTCGGGCGCGTCGGACAGCCCGGTGCGCTTGAGCTGCTCGACCACCACGGGGAAGAACTTGGGCGGCACCGACAGGTAGAAAGCGTAGTTGCCGCCCGTGCCACGGGTCTGGTCGATCTCCGCCAACGCCATCGCCAGCGCGTCGAAGGCTCCGTCGTCGGAGAACTCGCCCGGCACGAAATGGATGCCTTCGAGGATCTGCTTCCAGACCTCCTCGCGGAACGGCGTACGCGCGTGCGCCTTGACGGCGTCGTGCGTCAACTGGGCGAAGTCCTGGTCCTTCCAATCGCGCCTGGCGAAACCGACCAGCGAGAAACCGGGCGGCAGCAGGCCGCGGTTGCCCAGGTCGTAAATGGCCGGCAACAGTTTGCGCTTGGCCAGGTCGCCCGTCACGCCGAACAGCACCAGCACGCACGGCCCCGCCACCCGCGGCAGCCGCTTGTCCCGTGGGTCGCGCAACGGGTTGGCCTCCGCGACCTCCAATGTCGTGGCGGTGTTCGCCACGGCCGCCGCCACCGCGACGACCTCTTCCTCAGGAGATGCCTGATCAGTCATCTCAAACCTCCTGTGCGGCTGCGAGCAAATGCGCGACACCCGTCGCGCGGTCCGTCAAATGCAGGCGTACGGCGGGCCGTCCGCGGGTCTCCAGCGAGGCCAGGTCGCCCAGCGCCTGCGCGAGCTGGAGCCGTCCCAGCGTGTACGGCTGTCCCGGGACCGCGACGTCGTCGGTCACCGCCCCGGTGATCTGCAGGAACACGCCGTTCTGCGGCCCGCCCTTGTGGTACTGGCCGGTGGAGTGCAGGAAACGCGGCCCCCATCCGAACGTCACCGGCCGGTTGGTGCGGATGGCGAGCAGGGCGCGCAGCGTGGCGGCGTCGGCCATCATCCACGCGTCGGTCATCTGCTCGAAGTCGGCCCCCTCGGGCATGGGCGCGTCGAAGGCGGCCAGCCGGTCGAGATAGGCCATCACGGTCAGGTAGCCGTCGTGCGGGATGGCCTTCAGCAGCTCGGCCAGCACGCCGGGCAGGTCGTGCGACCGGACCGCGCCGTAGACCTCGACGGGCCCGTCGACCAGCGTGGGCGCGCCGAGCGGCAGGTCGGGCAGGGCCAGCAGGGCCGCGGTGTTCTCCTTGGACTCGGCCACGTTCGGCTGGTCGAACGGGTCGATCTCCAGCAGCAGCCCGGCCACGGCGGTCGCGTACTCCCAGACCAGGAACTGGCCGCCGAGCGGCCCGTCGACGCGTACGGCGCCGTCGTCGGACTCGATCGCGACGATCAGCTCGTCGTGGGTGTGGTTGGGGTCGGCGTTGACGATGGGCAGGATGCCCCTGCCCTGCTTGCCGGTGGACTCGGCGACGAGCTGCTCGATCCAGTCGGGCAGCCCGTTGATGCCGGAGAGCTGGTCCTCCAGGACGAGCTTGTCGCGCCCGGCCAGCGCCGCGCCGCCGAGCGCCGCGCCCAGGTCGAGCCCGGGGTTGCCGACGTCCTGCGACAGCAGCGGCAGCACCTCCTCGGCATCGTCCAGCAGCCGTTCGACGTCGGCCCCGGCCAGCGCGCTGGGCACCAGCCCGAACGCCGACAGCGCCGAGTAGCGGCCGCCCACGTCGGGAACGGCCAGGACCAGGTGGTAGCCGCCGTCGATCGCCCGCTGCTCCAGCGGCGAGCCGTGGTCGGTGACGACCACGATCCGGTCGGCGGGCGCAATGCCCGCCTCGGTGAAGATCTGTTCGTAGATGCGCAGGTGGCAGTCGGTCTCGACGGTCGAGCCGCTCTTGCTGGCCACCACCACGACCGTGGACTCCAGCAGGTCGTCCAGGGCCCGCCTGACCTGCGCGGGGTCGGTCGTGTCGAGCACGGTCAGCGGCACGTCGGCGGTCTGGCAGATCACCTCGGGAGCCAGCGACGAGCCGCCCATCCCGACCAGCACCACGTTCGTCAGGCCCTCGGCCCGCGCCCGCTCCACGAGCTTGCCCAGCTCGGGAAGGAGCTCGCGGGAGGTGCGCGGCAGCGTCAGCCAGCCGAGCCGGACCGCCGCCACCGCCTCGGCGTCCTCGCCCCACAGCGTGGGGTCGCCGCCGGCCAGCCGCGCGGGCACGCCGTCGGCGACGAGGCGCCCCGCGACGGAGGAGGCGGCCGCGGCCACCCCCTCCTCGCGGTAGGACACCTCGATCATGGCACCAGATTCTTGGTGACGCTTTCGAGCAGCTCGTTCCAGGACGCCTCGAACTTCTCGACGCCCTCCTCCTCCAGCACGCGCACCACGTCGTCGTAGTCGATACCGGCGTCCTTGAGCGCGGCCATGGTGTTCCAGGCCTGCTCGTAGAAGGGGCGCACGGTGTCGCCGGTGACCTGGGCGTGGTCGGCGGTGGCGTCGAGGGTCTTCTCCGGCATCGTGTTGACGGTGCCGGGGGCGACGAGCTGGTCGACGTACATGGTGTCGGAGTACTCGGGGTTCTTCACCCCGGTCGAGGCCCACAGCGGGCGCTGCGGACGGGCGCCCGCGGCGCGCAGGCGCTGCCAGCGCTCGGAGCTGACGACCTCCTCGTAGGCGGCATAGGCCAGGCGCGCGTTGGCGATGCCCGCCTTGCCCTTCAGCTCCGGCTTGCCGAGCTGGTCGAGCCGCTTGTCGATCTCGGTGTCGACGCGGCTGACGAAGAACGAGGCCACCGACTCGATCGCGGCCAGGTCGAGGCCCTTGGCCTGCGCGGCCTCCAGACCGGCCAGCCAGGCGTCCATGACCGCGCGGTAGCGCTCCAGGGAGAAGATCAGCGTGACGTTGACGCTGATGCCCTCCGAGAGCGCCTGCGTGATCGCGGGCAGGCCCTCAAGGGTGGCCGGGATCTTGATGAACAGGTTGGGCCGGTCGACCATCCACCACAGCGCCCTGGCCTCGGCCACGGTCTTCTCGCTCTCGCGGGCCAGACGTGGGTCGACCTCCAGCGAGACGCGGCCGTCTACGCCGTCGGTGGCGTCGTAGACCGGGCGCAGCACGTCGGCGGCCCAGCGGATGTCGTACGTGGTGATCGCGCGTACGGCCTCCTCCACGGTGACGCCGCGTACGGCCAGGTCGTGGAGCTGGGCGTTGTAGGCGTCGCCCTTGCTGAGCGCGCCGGCGAAGATCGTCGGGTTGGAGGTGACCCCGACGACGTTCTTGTCCCGGATCAGCTGCTCAAGGTTGCCCGTGCGCAGCCGTTCGCGGCTGATGTCGTCGAGCCAGACGGAGACGCCCTGGCCGGACAGCTTGTTGAGGTTGTCGCTCATCTTCTTCTCAGTTTCCCGTCGTCTCGCCCTTGTCCTGACCCAGCTTGGCGAGGCTCGCCTTGGCCGCCGCCGCCACCCGCTCGGCCGTGAGCCCGAACTGCTCGTACAGCGTCCTGTACGGCGCCGAGGCGCCGAAGTGCTCCAGGCTGACCACTTCGCCGCACTCGCCGACGAACTGGTGCCAGCCGAGCGCGACGCCGGCCTCGACCGCGACCCGAGCCCGGATCGCGCTCGGCAGGACGGTCTGCCGGTAAGCGGAGTCCTGCCCGTTGAACCACTCGACACACGGCATCGACACCACGCGTGTGGAGATGCCCTGCGCCTCCAGCAGCTCGCGGCCCTGGACGGCCACCTCGACCTCGCTGCCGGTGGCGATCAGGATCACGTGCGGCTGGCCGTCGGAGGCCTCGCGCAGCACGTAGCCGCCGCGGGCCACGCCGTCGGCGTTGGTGCCCTCGTAGACCGGCACGTTCTGCCTGGTCAGAGCCAGGGCGGCGGGACGGTCGGTGTGCTCCAGGATCGTCTTCCACGCGTACGCGGTCTCGTTGGCGTCGGCCGGGCGGACGACGTCGAGGCCGGGGATCGCGCGCAGCGCCCACAGGTGCTCGATCGGCTGGTGGGTGGGGCCGTCCTCGCCGAGGCCGATGGAGTCGTGCGTCCACACGTAGGTGACCGGCAGCTTCATCAGCGCCGCCAGGCGCACCGAGGGCCGCATGTAGTCGGAGAAGACCAGGAACGTGCCGCCGTACGGGCGGGTGCCGCCGTGCAGGGCGATGCCGTTGAGGATCGCGCCCATGGCGTGCTCGCGGATGCCGAAGTGCAGCGTGCGGCCGTAGCGGTTACCGGGGAAGTCCTTGGTCTGGTACTCCTCGGGGATGAAGGACGGCTCGCCCTTCATCGTGGTCAGGTTCGACTCGGCCAGGTCGGCCGAGCCGCCCCACAGCTCGGGCAGCACCGGCGCCAGCGCGCCCAGCACCTCGCCGCTGGCCTTGCGGGTGGCCATCGAGGAGCCGGTCTCGAACTCGGGCAGGGCCGTGGCCCAGCCGGCGGGCAGCTCGCGGTGGGAGATGCGGTCGAACTCCTTGGCCCGCTCGGGGTTGGCCAGGCGCCATTCCGCGTATCCCTTGTCCCACTCGGCGCGGTCGGCGCGGCCGCGGGCGACCACCTCGCGGGCGTGCTGGAGCACCTCGGCCGAGACGTCGAAGCTCTTGGCCGGGTCCATGCCCAGGATCTCCTTGGTCGCGGCGATCTCCGCCTCGCCCAGGGCCGCGCCGTGGATCTTGCCGGTGTTCTTCTTGTTCGGCGCCGGCCAGCCGATGATCGTGCGCAGCCGGATGAACGAGGGCCGGTCGGTCTCGGCCTTGGCCGCCTCCAGCGCCTCGTAGAGCGCCTGGACGTCCTCCTCGTACTCGCCGCCGGCGGTCCAGTCGACGCTCTCGGTGTGCCAGCCGTAGGCCTCGTAGCGCTTGACGACGTCCTCGGACTTGGCGATGAGGGTGTCGTCCTCGATGGAGATGTGGTTGTCGTCGTACACGACGACGAGGTTGCCCAGCTTCTGGTGGCCGGCCAGGGCGCTGGCCTCGTGGCTGATGCCCTCCTCGATGTCGCCGTCGCTGACGAAGCACCAGATGTGGTGGTCGAACGGCGAGGCGCCGCGCTCGGCGTCGGGGTCGAACAGGCCACGCTCGCGGCGGGCCGCCATCGCCATGCCGACCGCGTTGCCCAGACCCTGGCCGAGCGGGCCGGTGGTGGTCTCGACGCCGGCGGTGTGGCCGTGCTCGGGGTGACCCGGCGTCAGGCTGTCCCACTGGCGCAGGCGGCGCAGGTCGTCGAGCGTGAGGCCGTAGCCGGACAGGTAGAGCTGGATGTAGAGCGTCAGGCTGGTGTGGCCGCACGACAGCACGAACCGGTCGCGGCCCGCCCAGTTGGGGTCGCTCGGGTCGTGGCGCATCACGCGCTGGAACAGCAGGTATGCGGCGGGGGCCAGGCTCATGGCGGTGCCGGGGTGACCCGAGCCCGCCTTCTCCACTGCGTCCATCGCCAGGGCCCGGACGACGTCGACGGCCTTCTTGTCGAGGTCGGTCCACTCAAGGGCTGGCACGAGTTCGGTGCTCAAGTGCTCGATCTCCGGAATCTAGTTGTCATTTGGCAGTACCTGTTGGCTATCCCGCCCACACGGGACCCTAACCGAGTGGAGCTGGCGATCGATTCCCATTCCACCCTCGCGTGTCCACGAATGGCTCAAGCCCCCCATTGGCCGGACCGTCCGGCCCTGCGACTACAGTTTGTTTGTTCGCAGAGGCGTCACGGCGCCACTCATCGATCCGCTCCAATCAGAGGTTACGCGTTGACTCCGCACAGGCTGGAAGCGCCTTGACGGTGCTGACCAACAGGCAGGCCACGGCCCCCTCGACCGAGTCCGGGGCGCCGCGCACGTTCGGCATGGTCGTGAAGGCCTACGTCGCGCTCACCAAGCCGCGGATCATCGAGCTGCTGCTGATCACGACCCTGCCGGTGATGTTCCTCGCGGCCGGCGGCCTGCCGCCGCTGTGGAGGTCGGTCGCCGTCATGGTGTTCGGCACCCTGTCGGCGGGCAGCGCCAACGCGCTCAACTGCTACGTCGACCGCGACATCGACCAGAAGATGCGGCGCACCCGCCGCCGGCCGCTGGCCAGGCACCAGGTGTCGCCGCGCGGCGCGCTGGTGTTCGGGATCGTTCTGGGGATTTTGTCCACTGTTGGCCTGTGGGTCACCACCAATTGGCTGGCAGCGGTGCTGTCCACCGGCGCGATCCTGTTCTACGTGATCGTCTACTCGATGATCCTGAAGCGGCGCACCGCCCAGAACATCGTCTGGGGCGGCATCGCGGGCTGCATGCCGGTCATGATCGGCTGGGCGGGCATCACCGAGCGGCTCGACTGGGCGCCCCTGGTGCTGTTCGGCGTGGTGTTCTTCTGGACGCCGCCCCACACCTGGACCCTCGCCATGCGCTACAAGGAGGACTACGCGGCGGCGAAGGTGCCGATGCTGCCGGTGGTGGCCACCGAGCGGCGGGTGATCCTGGAGTCCGTGGCCTACACCTGGGCGACCGTGCTGTGCTCGCTGGCGTTGTGGCCGGTGGCCGGCACCACGCTGTTCTACCCGGTCGTCGCGGCGGTGCTCGGCGTGGTCTGCCTGTGGGAGGTCCACCGCCTGCTGGCCCGGCTCAACGCCGGCAGGAGCGGCGTCGACCTGCGCCCGATGCGGTTCTTCCACTGGTCCAACGCCTACCTCGCGCTGCTCTTCCTCGCCGTCGCGATCGACCCGCTGCTGGCCTGATCCCGTGCCCGCCGTCCGCGACGCCGCCGGAGCGCGTGTCCGCAGGGTGAGGAGTGGCTGTCCCGCGCGGGCGGCCCACACGGGCACCGGCCCTTCGATCCGTTAAAGTCACGGTATGGCGACCCGTGATCCACGCTGGGTGTTGAAGGACCGCCCGTCATTCGCGTTGATCACCGGGCTGGTCCTCACCGGCATCTGCGCCCTGGTCTCGTTCTCCTTCGACGTGATCAACGGCGAGCCGGTGCAGTTCTTCATCGCGCTCGTGCTCGCCCTGGCGCCGGTGCCGCTGCTGCTGGCCGCCGTGCTGGCGCTCGACCGCATGGAGCCCGAGCCGCGCAGCAACCTGATCTTCGCCTTCGCCTGGGGCGCGGGCATCGCCGTGCTGGTCGCCGGCGCGATCAACTCGCTCAACCTCCACTACTTCATCGACACCGCCAAGCTCTCGCCGACCAGCGCCCGCAACCTGGCCGCCACCTTCGGCGCGCCGGTGGTCGAGGAGACGATGAAGGGCCTGGTACTGCTCGGCCTGCTCAAGTTCCGCAGGGCCGAGCTCGACGGCCCCACCGACGGCATCATCTACGCCAGCATGGTCGGCCTCGGCTTCGCCATGAGCGAGAACGTCAGCTACTACCTGTCGGCGCTCAACGGCAACGGCGTCAGCAGCCTGGCCGTCACCGTGGTGCTGCGCGGCGTCCTGTCGCCGTTCGCCCATCCGCTGTTCAGCTCGATGATCGGGGTGGCCGTCGCGTACGCGGCCCAGCGCGAAGGGCCCGAGCGGGTCTTCCTGGTGCTGGCCGGCTGGTCGGGGGCGATGATCCTGCACGGCCTGTGGAACGGCCTGGCCTCCTACGGCGGCTTCCCCGGGCTCGTGGTGGCCTACCTGGCGCTGCTGGTGGTGCTCGTCGTGCTGATCGGCGTGGTGTTCAGGGACCGGCGGCGCATCGTCGCGCTCATCCAGACCTACCTGCCGCCGTACGAGCCGACCAAGCTGGTCGGGGCGGCCGACATCTACATGTTGTCCACGTTCGCCAGGCGCCGCCAGGCCAGGCAGTGGGCCAGGGCCTACGGCGGCAAGAAGGGCGTGCGCGCGATGCGCGACTACCAGCTCGCCGCCACCGAGCTGGGCCTGCTGCACGAGCGGGCGGCCCGCCACATGGTCGACGAGCAGGCCTTCCACGAGGAGCAGCGCGCCCTGCTGGAGTGCATGAGCACCGCCCGCGCCGACTTCCCGGTGCCGCCCGTGCACGCCCGCCGCATGTCCAGGGGCACCCCGCCGCCCGGCTACGCGCCCGGCGCGCCGCCGCCGCGCTGAGCCAGGATCTCGGTCAGCGAGACCTCGCGCGGCCCGGGGTAGACCGGGTCGGAGTGCAGCAGCAGCGCGTCGACGACGGCCTTGCCGGTGGCCAGCAGCTCGCGGGTGGCGTAGACGTACGTGGTGGCCGCCCACTGGCGGGTGGAGTCGTCGCCCACGCCGAACGTCTCCAGCCCGGCCGTCCGGCACAGCGCCACGGCCCTCGGCAGGTGGAAGACCTGGGTGACGACGGTGACGCGTTCGGCGCCGAACACCCGGCGGGCCCGTACGCAGGAGTCCCAGGTGTCGAATCCGGCGTAGTCGAGCACGATCACGCCCGCCGGCACGCCCCTGCGTACCAGGTAGTCGCGCATGGCGGTGGGCTCGTCGTAGTCCTTGCGGCTGTTGTCGCCCGACAGCAGCAGCGCGCGCACCTTGCCCGCCCGGTAGAGCTCGGCGGCGACGTCGAGCCGCCGGGCCAGCATGGGCGTGGGCTGCGCGCCCCACAGGCCCGCGCCGAGCACCAGCGCGGCCTGCGTGGACGGCACCCGGCCCAGCCAGCCGCCCGTGTCGGCCACCACGCGGTGGGGCGAGCTGTCGAGCCAGGCCCACGTCATGGGCGCCAGGGCGAGCACGCTGACCAGCACCAGCCCCTGGTACGCGCGGCGCAGCAGCCTGCGCGAGAGCCTAGGAAGTCGCAGCACACCCCATACCCTCGCACAAGGGGTCAGACCGTGGCGGGCGCTTCCGCAGGAGCGGCGGCGGCCGGGGCCTCCAGCGGGCCTCGGGTGCGCAGCGCGGTGACCACCCGCAGCGCGGCGATCCACACCAGCGAGGCGCCGAGCACGTGCAGCAGCACCAGCGCGGCCGGCACGGCCAGGAAGTACTGGGTGTAGCCGATCACGCCCTGGGCCAGCTCGACCGCGAACAGCCCGAGCGCGGCCCGCCTGGCCGGTCGCGGCGCGCCGGTCACGCGCAGCGCGAACAGCAGCGCGAAGGTCAGGCCGACGACGACGTAGACGATGTCGGCGTGCAGCCGGGCCACGGTCTCGATGTCGAAGCCGAACCGGGAGGCGATGACGTCGCCCGAGTGCGGGCCCGTGCCGCTGACCACCACGCCCGCCACCAGCAGCACGGCCGTGGCCGCGAGCAGCGCGTAGCCGAGCAGCCGGATGTCGCGGTGGGCGACCCCGGCGGCCGGGCCGTCGCCCTCGCCGGCGCGGGCGTAGAGCATCCAGCAGGCGGCGATCAGGGCCATGGAGATCAGGAAGTGCATGCCGACCGTGAACGGGCTGAGCGCGCTCCTGACCACCAGCCCGCCCCACAGGGCCTGGGCCAGCACGCCCGCCGGTTGCAGCAGCGCCAGGCGCACCAGCGCCCGCCGGCGGGAGGCCAGGCGCAGCGCCGCGAGCACGCACGCCGCGCCCACCGCGAGCACCAGGAACGTCAGCAGCCGGTTGCCGAACTCGATGAGCATCGTGAGCATCGACATCTCGGGATGGGCGATCGGCACGAAGCTGTCGGGAGTGCACCTCGGCCAGGTCGGGCAGCCGAGCCCGGAACCGGTCACCCGCACCCCCGCGCCGGTCACCGCGATGCCCGCGTTGGCCACCACGGAGGCCAGCGCCCAGCCGCGCATCGAGCGCGTGGTCGGCGCCCAGAACGAGCGCAGGGCGCGGACGAGGACGTTGGGGCGGCCGGTGGATTCCTTCACGTCAACGATGGTACGGGCCAGGTGGGACGGTCCCGTCAGGGGCTTCTCCACAGCCTGACAATGTGACATGTTACTCCTGGCGGCTTCCTCGACCCGGCCCGGAGGGGTTCACAAGGTGATCACTACTGTCGACTACCACACGGGCGGCGAGCCGTTCCGGATCGTCACCGCGGGCGTGCCCGAGATCCCCGGCGCGGACGTGCTCACCCGGCGGGAGAACGCCCCCGGCCACGCCGACCACGTCCGGCGGCTGCTGTGCCACGAGCCGCGCGGGCACGCCGACATGTACGGCTGCTTCCTGGTCCCGCCCGACGACGCCGGGGCGCATCTGGGCGTGCTGTTCTGGCACAAGGACGGCTTCTCCACCGCCTGCGGGCACGGCACGATCGCGCTCGGGGCGTACGCGGTGCACGAGGGGCTGGTCGAGGCCGATGCCGACGGGGAGACCGACGTGGTGGTGGACGTGCCGTCGGGGCGGGTCAGGGCCCGGGTGCGGTGCTCGGGCGGACGGGTGGAGGGGGTGACGTTCGTGAGCGTCCCGTCGTACGTGATCGCGCGGGACGTGGAGGCCGCCGGGAGCAAGGTTGACATTTCATACGGTGGGGCGATTTATGCGTCTGTTTCAGCAGGGTCGCTCGGGTTGTCCGTCGAGCCGCGCCATCTGACCGCCCTCGTCGAGCACGCCCGCCGCCTCAAGACCGCCCTGGCCGGCCACCCCGCCACCCGCCACCCGCGCGACGACCGGCTCTCCGGCGTCTACGGCGTGATCTTCCACGAGGACCTGCCGGGCGACGAGCCGCCGGACGCCGCCGGGAGCGTCCGCCAGCGCAACGTCACCGTCTTCGCCGACGGCGAGGTGGACCGGTCGCCGTGCGGCTCGGGCACCGCCGCCAGGATGGCGCTGCTGCACGAGGAGGGCCTGCGCGGCACGCTGGTCCACGAGAGCATCGTCGGGTCCGTCTTCCGGGCGCGCGTGGCCGGGGTGACGCCCGAGGGCATCGTGCCGGAGATCGAGGGCATGGCCTACCGCACCGGCAGGCACGTCTTCGAGCTCGATCCCGCCGACCCGATCGGAACGGGGTTCACGCTGCGATGAGCGACCTGCCCTACATCGACGGGGAGACCCTGGAGCGGCTGGTGCCGGTCGGGCGCGCGGTGGCCGTGCTCGAACAGGCCCTGCGCGCCGGGCTCGACCCCGAGCTGACGCCCCGGCGGCCCGTCGTGGACCTGCCGGCCGGGCAGCTCCTGCTCATGCCCGCGGCCGCCGGGCGCTACGCCGGGGTCAAGGCCGTCACCGTCACGCCCGCCAACCCCGGACGCGGGCTGCCCCGCGTCCAGGGCACGTACCTGCTGCTGGACGGCGACACCCTGGCCCCGCTGGCCGCCCTGGACGGCATCGCGCTCACGTCCCTGCGCACGCCCGCCGTCTCCGCGCTGGCCGTCGCGCACCTGGCCGAGCCGGACGCCCGCCGCCTGGTGGTGTTCGGCAGCGGGCCGCAGGCGTACGGCCACGTCCTGGCCCTGCGCGAGGTACGTCCCGTCGAGCACGTCACGGTCGTCGGCCGCGACCCCGTCCGCGCCGCCGCCCTGGCCGGCCGCTGCCGCGACCTGGGCCTGGCCGCGCAGGCCCATGGCGCGGACGCCCCGGCGGCGGCGGACGCGGTCCGGGCCGCCGACCTCGTCGCCTGCTGCACCACCGCCGCCGAGCCGCTGTTCCCCGGTAAGCTCGCCCGCGACGGCGTCACCGTGGTCGCGGTCGGGTCGCACGAGCCCGGCGTCCGGGAGCTCGACGGCGACCTCGTCGCCCGCGCCACCGTGGTCGTCGAGGCCAGGTCGGCCGCCCTGGAGGAGGCCGGCGACGTGATCATCCCGATCCGCCACGGTACGATCACCTCTGGTCATCTCGCCGGAAACCTCGCCGAGCTGATCGCCGGAAGGGTGGTGGCCGGTCCCGGCCCGCGGGTGTTCAAGAGCACCGGCATGGCGTGGGAGGACCTGGTGGTGGCCGCGGCCGCGTACGAGGCGTGGAAGTAGGAGGGAAGGCGGATGACTGCCGAGGACCGGCTCGACCTGCCCATGGTGGGGGAGCGGCAGAGCCTGCGCGAGCAGGTCGCGCACGCGCTGCGGGCCGCGCTGATCACCGGTGAGATGCGGCCAGGGGTGGTCTACTCCGCGCCCGTGCTCGCCGCGCAGTTCGGCGTCTCGGCCACGCCGGTCCGCGAGGCGATGCTCGACCTGGCGAAGGAGGGCCTGGTCGAGGCCGTGCGCAACAAGGGCTTCCGGGTGACCGAGCTGTCCGACCGCGACCTCGACGAGCTGACCCAGATCCGCGAGCTGATCGAGGTGCCCACCGTCTCGCGGCTGGCCGACAGCGCCCGTGCCGAGGAGTTCGAACGGCTGCGCCCGGTCGCCCAGGAGATCGTCTCGGCCGCCGACCGGGGCGACCTGCTCGCCTACATCGACGCCGACCTGCGCTTCCACCTGGAGCTGCTGGCCCTGTCCGGCAACGTCCACCTGGTGGGCGTGGTGCGCGACCTGCGCAACCGGGCCCGGCTCTACGGCCTGTCCCAGCTCGCCGAGCGCGGCTCGCTGACCGACTCCGCCCGGGAGCACCTGGCCCTGCTCGACGCGCTCAAGAGCGGCGACGGCGCGGCGGTCGGCCACCTCATGGGCGAGCACATCGGCCACGTCCGGGGCATCTGGGCCGAGCACTGACCCGGCCGCGATTCTTTGCCGTCCGAATTTAGAAGGTTTGTCCGTTTTGGGGTAATGTGTTTGTGAAAGCTTTCACGAACTGATCTACGTGAAGCTGCACAAGCCCGGTCACGCGGAAGCCCGCTCCGCTGGCCTTCCCCGGGCTCGGCGACCCGCCCACCTGAAGCCGAGCCCTCCGCCGCGCGCCCGAGAGAACCCCATCCCCGCGGGCGCGCGGCGGCACCCTATCGCCCGTTCATCCGGGTGGAGCCCAGGCTCGCGGCCACGACGCACACGATCGCCGCCCACTGCTGCACGTGCAGGACCTCGCCCAGCACCAGCACACCCGCCATCGCCGCCACCGCCGGTTCGAGGCTCATGAGAATGCCGAACACGTGCTTGGGCATGCGCCGCAGCGCGTGGAGCTCCAGCGAGTACGGGATCACCGACGACAGCAGCCCCACGCCCAGCCCGATCAGCAGCAGGGACGGCTGCAACAGGTCGGCGCCGCCGGTCGTGACGCCCACCGGCGCGATCACCAGCGCAGAGACGATCATCGCGAACGACAGCCCGGTGGTGCCGGGGAACCGCCCTCCGGCCGCGGCCGACAGCAGGATGTAGCCCGCCCAGCACGCGCCCGCCACCAGGGCGAACCCGATGCCGATCCACCAGCTCGCCGACGCCTGCTGCCCCCAGGGCGCCAGCAGTGCCACGCCGAGGCCCGCCAGGCCGATCCAGGCCAGGTCGAGCCTGCGCCGGGAGGCGGCCACGGCCACGCCCAGCGGGCCGAGGAACTCGATCGCCACCGCGACGCCCATCGGCAGCCGCGACAGGGCCTCGTAGTAGGACAGGTTCATCAGGGCGAGCGTCAGGCCGAAGCCGACCCCGACCGCCCAGTCGCGCCACCCCAGCCCCTTGAGCTTCGGCCTGGCCACCGCCGCCATGATCAGACCGCCGGCGGCGATGCGCAGGAACACCACGGCGCTCGGCGGCAGGACGGAGAACAGCTCCTTGGCGAACGCGGCGCCGAGCTGCACCGAGACGATGGACAGCAGGACGAGCGACGAGGGCGGGATCGAGTCCGCGGCCTGGCGCAGCAGGCGCCCGGGCCGGGGCAGCGCCTGCCGGCGATCGAAGGGATCGTCGAGGGCGAAGTCGGTCACGGAACACCTCGGAGGAAGCTGGGACAGTCGTCAGAGAGTACTGACCTCGTACGACATCCCCGCACAGGGGGGTGGCGCGCCCCTCACTCCCAGCGGAACAGGCGCGAGACCAGGGCCAGGGTCAGCACGGCCCAGCCGGCCAGGACGAGCACGGGCCCCAGCGGCAGCGCCGCCCCCTGGGCGAGCACCGCGCGCAGGCCGCCGGTCAGCGCCGAGATCGGCAGCAGCTCCAGGACCGGCCGCGCGCCCTCGGGGAACTTAGACAGCGGGAACACCACCCCGCCCGCCCCCAGCAGCACCAGGTAGACCAGGTTGGCCGCGGCCAGCGTCGCCTCGGCCCGCAGCGTGCCCGCCATGAGCAGCCCGAGGCCGCTGAAGGCCGCCGTGCCCAGCACGACCAGCACCGCGGCGGCCAGGAAAGACCCGTGGGGCCGCCAGCCCAGCGCCAGCCCGACGGCCACGATCACCGCGGCCTGGATGACCTCCACGGCCACCACCGCGCCCGTCTTGGCGAGCATGAGGCCGGCCCTGGACAGCGGGGTCGCGCCCAGCCGCTTCAGCACGCCGTAGCGGCGCTCGAAGCCGGTGCCGATGGCCTGCCCGGTGAAGGCGGTGGACATGACGGCCAGCGCCAGCACGCCGGGGACCAGGAAGTCGACCCGCCGGCCGCCGCCGACGTCGACCAGCGGCGCCAGCGAGAAACCGACCAGCAGCAGCACCGGGATGATCAGCGTGAGCAGGAGCTGCTCGCCGTTGCGGAGCATCGTGCGGACCTCGGAGCCGGCCTGCGCGAGCACCATGCGCGGGAAGGGCGCGGCGCCCGGAGCGGGCGAGAGGTCGAGCGCGGGCGTCATCGCAGCTCCCTGCCGGTCAGTTCGAGGAAGACGTCTTCGAGGGTGCGGCGCTCGATGCGCAGGTCGTCGGCCGTGACGCCCTCGGCCGCGCACCAGGCCGTGACCGTGGCCAGCAGCTCGGGCCCGACCTGGCCCTCGATGATGTAGTGGCCGGCGGGCGACTCCTTGGCCGCGCTGCCCGCCGGGAGCGCGTTGAGCAGCTCCTCCAGCGTGAGCCCCGGCCTGGCCCTGAACCTGAGCTGCCGCTCGGCCCCGGTCAGCGAGGCCGGGCTGCCCTCGGCCACCACCCGCCCCCTGTCGATGATCACGACGTGGTCGGCCAGCCGCTCGGCCTCCTCCATGTGGTGGGTGGTCAGCACCACCGACACCCCGGCGGTGCGCAGCTCGCCGACCAGCTCCCAGCAGGCGTGCCGGGCCTGCGGGTCGAGACCGGCGGTCGGCTCGTCGAGGAAGACCAGCTCCGGCCTGCCGATCACGGCCGCGGCCAGTGAGAGCCGCTGCTGCTGCCCGCCCGAAAGCCGCCGGTAGGCGGTGCGCGCGTGCTCGGCCAGCCCGAGCCGGGTCAGCAGCGCGCCGGGGTCGTGGGGACGGGCGTAGAAGCGCGAGACCAGGTGCAGCCACTCGGCGCAGCGCATCGCCGGCGGCACCCCGCCGGCCTGGAGCATCACCCCGACGCGCGGGCGCAGCTCGGGCAGCGTGGGCGACAGGCCGAGCACCCGCACCGTGCCGGAGTCGGCCTTGCGGAACCCCTCGCAGATCTCGACCGTGGACGTCTTGCCCGCGCCGTTGGGCCCGAGGACGGCGGTGACCGCGCCGCGGCCGGCCCGCAGGGTGAGGCCGTCGAGGGCGGTCCTGCCGCCGTAGCGTTTGACCAGGTCGACGATCTCGACGGCTGGGGAATCCATGGCACGAGTTTAGGGACTGCGCCGGGCGGTCCGGCCCCCAGGTACGCGCCCGGCGAACGGGCGGCGGGCCCCCTGCCCGGAAATGGACGGCTCTTGACCGGACCGTTCCCCGCGAAGGCGTGAGAACGGGGGGAAGCGCGGCGATGAGCTCCACGTCTGAGGAGGTTGCATGTCGCGACGCAGTGAGTACGACCCAGGAGTCCCGTGCTGGGTGGACCTGGCCAGCACCGACGTCCCCGGCTCGGTCCGGTTCTACGGGGACCTGTTCGGCTGGCGGGCCGACATGGTGGACGACCCGGCGGCCGGCGGCTACGGGATGTTCGTCCACGAGGGCAGCAAGGTCGCCGGGATCGGCCCCGCCCGCGACGGCGGCCCCGCCTCGATGTGGAACACCTACGTCGCCACCGACGACGCCGCCGCCCTGGCCGGCCGGGTCAGGGACGCCGGCGGGACCGTCGTGGCCGAGCCCATGGCGATCTTCGACGAGGGCACCATGACCGTCCTGCTGGCCCCGGACGGCTCCTACGCCGGAGCCTGGCAGGCGGCCGCCCATGCGGGGGCCGAGCTGGTCAACGAGCCCGGCGCGTTCTGCTGGAACGAGCTGTACACGCGCGACGTGCCGGCCGCCGAGCGCTTCTACGCGGCGGTCTTCGGCTGGACGTCGCGCACGTCGGACCTGGGCGGCATGGCCTACACCGAATGGACGGCGGGGGAGACGGGCGTGGCGGGCATGATGCCGATGCCCGAGGAGGCCCCGGCGGACCTGCCGTCCTTCTGGCTGACCTACTTCGCGGTCGCCGACCTCGACGTGGCCCTGCACACCGCCGCCGGCGCGGGCGCGGACGTGCTCACCTGCGTGACCGAGGCGCCGCCCGGCCGGTTCGCGCAGCTGATCGACCCGCAGGGCGCGGCCTTCGGGGTCATCCAACTGAACGAAACAGCATGAAATATCTGATAACCGGGAATTAGGAGGACCGAATCCCGGTTTGATCCCTCGGCCCTCGTGGGTCATCGGCCTGCGAGGGAGAGGGGTTCGGGCATGTCCGTGGCAGAAGCCGCGTCCGCCGCCATGGGAAGCAAGGGCGAGGCCAAGGGCGGGAGGCGGGGGCTGCTGCTGGTCATCCTGGGCGCGCTGTCGGCGATCGGCCCGCTGTCCATCGACATGTACCTGCCCGCCCTGCCCGCCATCACCGAGGAGATGCTCAGCGCTCCGGCGCAGGTCCAGCTCACCCTCACCGCGTGCCTCATCGGCGTCTCCGTCGGCCAGGTCGTCGCCGGGCCGGTCAGCGACGTGCGCGGGCGCCGCGTCCCGCTGATCGTGGGCGTGGCCGGGTTCATGGTGGCCTCGCTGCTGTGCGCGTTCGCGCCCTCGGTGCCCGTGCTGATCGTGCTGCGGCTGCTCCAGGGCGTCCTGGGCGGTGCCGCGCTGGTCATCGTGCGCGCGGTCGTCCGCGACCTGTACGACGGCGCCGCCATCGCCCGCATCTTCGCCACGCTCATGCTGGTCAGCGGCCTGGCCCCGATCCTGGCCCCCATCGCGGGGGCCCAGCTGCTCGCCTTCACCTCCTGGCGCGGCGTGTTCGTGGCGCTCAGCCTCGCCGGGCTCGTGCTGCTGCTGGCCGTGCTGCCGGGCGTGCGCGAGACGCTGCCCGCAGGTCAGCGCGAGAGCGGCGGGCTCGCGCACACCGTGCGCACCTTCTGGCAGCTTCTGCGCGACCGCTCGTTCATGGGCTGCGCGCTCACCGCCGGGCTGGCCTTCGCGGCGATGTTCGGCTACATCTCCGGCTCGCCGTTCGTGCTCCAGCAGGTGTACGGCGCCACCCCGCAGCAGTACTCGCTCATCTTCGGCCTCAACGCGCTCGGCCTGACCGTGATGGCCCAGGTCGGCGGCCGCCTGTCGGGCCGCGTGGAGCCCGCCCGCCTGGTCGTCGCCGGGCTGGTCACCGCCCTGGTGGGCGCGGGGCTGCTGCTGACCGCCGCGCTCAGCGGGCTCGGCCTGGCCGGCATTGTGGCGGGCCTGTTCGTGATCATGCTGGGCCAGGGGCTCGTCCTGCCCGGCACCGGCGCGCTGGCCCTGGCCGGGCAGCCCGCCCAGATCGCGGGCAGCGCCTCGGCGCTGCTCGGCGTGATGCAGTTCGCGCTGGGCGCCGTGGCGGCCCCGCTGGTCGGCCTGGCGGGCGAGGGCACGGCCCTGCCGATGGCCTGCGTGATGCTCGGGCTGATCACGTGCTCGGCGCTCGCGTTCGCCCTTCTGGGACGCCGAAAGGTTAGGTAAGCCTAACCTGCGTGAGGAATTCCATTGGTGGCCTGCTCCGATTCGTTTGTGAACCGGGAAGGAATTACGGCACACTGATGTTGTGAAAAACATGCCCACGATCGAGCCCGGTAGCGAGCGCAGCACACGCGCGCGTGTCGCCAGGCTGATCCTCGAGCATGGTCCCGTGACGGCCGCCTCGCTCGGCGAGCGGCTGGGGCTGACGCCCGCCGCGGTGCGTAGGCACCTCGACGCGTTGCTGGCCGAGGGAATGATAGAGCCTCGCACGGTCAGGCCGCGCGGTCAGCGCGGGCGCGGACGGCCCGCCAAGCTGTTCGCCATCACCGACGCGGGGCGCAGTGCTTTCGAGCACGCCTATGACGACCTCGCCGGGAGCGCACTCCGCTTCCTGGCCGAGCGCATGGGGCGAGAAGCCGTGACCGACTTCGCCCGCTCGCAGGTGTCGAGCCTGCTGACGCGGCTGGAGCCGGTCATGCGGACGGTGCCGGCGGACCAGCGCGTACAGGTGCTGGCGCAGGCGCTGTCGGCAGAGGGGTACGCCGCCTCGGCCAGCAAGGCCAAGTCGGGCGGCGACCAGCTCTGCCAGCACCACTGCCCGGTGGCTCACGCGGCCGCGGAGTTCCCGCAGCTCTGCGAGGCCGAGACGGAGGCGTTCGCGCAACTGCTCGGCACCCCGGTGCAGCGCCTGGCCACGATCGCGCACGGCGACGGGGTCTGCACGACCCACGTGAGCCCGAAGTCGCTGGCTGAATCCGCACACAGAGACAAGAGCAAGGAGACCGGAAGGTGACTGTCACCGACCGCCCGGAGCTGGAAGGCCTCGGGAATTACAAGTTCGGCTGGGCCGACCCGGATGCCGCGGGCGCGGCGGCCAAGCGTGGCCTGTCCGAGGAGGTCGTCCGCAACATCTCCGCGCTCAAGAACGAGCCGGAGTGGATGCTCGACCTTCGCCTGAAGGGCCTCCGCCTGTTCGACAAGAAGCCGCTGCCCACCTGGGGCTCCGACCTCACCGGCATCGACTTCGACAACATCAAGTACTTCGTGCGCTCGACCGAGAAGCAGGCCGCTTCCTGGGACGAGCTGCCCGCCGACATCAAGAACACCTACGACAAGCTCGGCATCCCCGAGGCGGAGAAGCAGCGCCTCATCGCCGGCGTCGCGGCCCAGTACGAGTCGGAGGTCGTCTACCACAAGATCCGTGAGGACCTTGAGGAGAAGGGCGTCATCTTCGTCGACACCGACACGGGCCTGAAGGAGCACGAGGAGCTCTTCAAGGAGTACTTCGGCTCGGTGATCCCGGTCGGCGACAACAAGTTCGCCGCGCTCAACACCTCCGTGTGGTCCGGTGGCTCGTTCATCTACGTGCCGCCGAACGTCGAGGTCGAGATCCCGCTGCAGGCCTACTTCCGGATCAACACCGAGAACATGGGCCAGTTCGAGCGGACCCTGATCGTCGTGGACGAGAACTCCTACGTCCACTACGTCGAGGGCTGCACCGCGCCGATCTACTCCTCCGACTCGCTGCACAGCGCGGTCGTCGAGATCATCGTGAAGAAGAACGCCCGCTGCCGTTACACGACCATCCAGAACTGGTCGAACAACGTCTACAACCTGGTCACCAAGCGCGCCGTCGCCTACGAGGGCGCGACCATGGAGTGGATCGACGGCAACATCGGCTCCAAGGTCACGATGAAGTACCCGGCCGTCTACCTGATGGGCGAGCACGCCAAGGGCGAGACGCTGAGCGTCGCCTTCGCCGGCGAGGGCCAGCACCAGGACGCCGGCTCCAAGATGGTGCACCTGGCGCCCAACACCAGCTCCAGCGTCATCTCCAAGTCGGTGGCGCGCGGCGGCGGCCGCACCTCCTACCGCGGTCTCGTGCAGATCGAGGAGGGCGCCCACGGCAGCGCCAGCACCGTCAAGTGCGACGCGCTCCTGGTCGACCAGATCAGCCGCTCCGACACCTACCCGTACGTCGACGTGCGCGAGGACGACGTCTCGATGGGCCACGAGGCCACGGTCTCCAAGGTCAGCGAGGACCAGCTCTTCTACCTCATGAGCCGCGGGCTCGGCGAGGACGAGGCGATGGCGATGATCGTGCGCGGCTTCGTCGAGCCGATCGCCCGTGAGCTGCCCATGGAATACGCGCTCGAGCTCAACCGGCTGATCGAGCTGCAGATGGAAGGAGCCGTCGGCTGATGGGCCTGAACGAGAAGCCCCTGTCGACCCTGCACGAGAAGGCGTCCTTCGACCTGGGCGACTTCGAGGTCCCGAACGGGCGCGAGGAGTCGTGGCGCTTCACGCCGCTCTCCCGCCTGAAGGGCCTGCACAACGGCAAGGCCGACCCCGTGGGCCACGTGCGCCTCGACGTCGAGGCCGCGCCCGAGGTCGTCGTGGAGACGGTCGGGCGCGACGACGCCCGCGTCGGCAAGGCGTTCACGCCCACCGACCGGGTCAGCGCGCAGGCGTGGAACAGCTTCGAGAAGGCGACCGTGATCACGGTGCCGCGCGAGGCCGTCACGTCGCGGCCGACCGTGCTCACCCTGACCGGTGAGGGCGACGGCGCCGCCTACGGCCACATCGTGGTCAAGGTGGAGCCGATGGCCGAGGCCGTGGTCGTGCTCGACCACAAGGGCAGCGCCGTCTACGCCGACAACATCGAGTTCGTCGTCGGCGACGGCGCCGACCTCAAGGTCGTCAGCCTCCAGGACTGGGACGACGACGCCGTCCACGTCTCCCACCACCACGCCCAGCTCGCCAAGGACGCCACCTTCCGCAGCTTCGTGGTGACCCTCGGCGGCGACCTGGTCCGGCTCTCGCCCAGCGTGGCCTACACC
Source organism: Nonomuraea sp. NPDC049607 (assembly GCF_040675375.1). Lineage (NCBI taxonomy): Bacteria > Bacillati > Actinomycetota > Actinomycetes > Streptosporangiales > Streptosporangiaceae > Nonomuraea > Nonomuraea sp. NPDC049607. The sequence goes on along the minus strand of NZ_JBFAOV010000029.1, from coordinate 58,044 downwards.
GCGCCGGGCGGCGATGCCGACATGTCGGGCGTCTACTTCGTCGACGCCGGCCAGCACCTGGAGCACCGCCTCCTGGTCGACCACTCCCAGCCCAACTGCAAGAGCAACGTCGACTACCGCGGCGCGCTGCAGGGGCAGGACGCGCACGCCGTCTGGATCGGCGACGTGATCATCAGGGTCGAGGCCGAGGGCACCGACACCTACGAGCTCAACCGCAACCTCATCCTCACCGACGGCGCCCGCGCCGACTCGGTCCCCAACCTGGAGATCCTCACCGGCGAGGTCGCCGGAGCCGGGCACGCCTCGGCCTCGGGCCGCCTCGACGACGAGCACATCTTCTACCTCCAGGCCCGCGGCATCCCCTACGACGAGGCCCGCCGCCTGGTCATCAGGGGCTTCCTCGGCCAGCTCATCGAGAAGATCCAGATCGAGGAGATCCGCGACCGGGTGCTGGCCGCGGTGGAGGCGGAGCTCGCGCGATGAGTTTCGAGAAGGTCTGCCAGATCGCCGACATCCCCGACGGCGGCGTCATCGGCGTCGAGGTCGGGGAGACCCCGGTGGCGCTGGTGCGCAAGGGCGACGACGTCTTCGCCCTGCACGACGTCTGCTCGCACGCCGAGGTGAAGCTCAGCGAGGGCGAGGTCTACGACGGCACGCTGGAGTGCTGGCTGCACGGCTCGTGCTTCGACGTGCGCTCCGGCAAGCCGACCGGCCCGCCCGCCACCAAGCCCGTGAACGTCTACACAGTCAAGATCGACGGCGATGACGTCCTCGTCTCGCTCTCGAAGGAGTCATAACAACATGTCCACCCTAGAGATCCGTGACCTCAAGGTCGCCGTCGAGGACAAGGAAATCCTGCGCGGCGTCAACCTGACGGTGAAGTCCGGCGAGACGCACGCCATCATGGGCCCCAACGGCTCGGGCAAGTCCACGCTCGCCTACGCGATCGCCGGTCACCCCAAGTACACGATCACCGGCGGCCAGGTGCTGCTCGACGGCGTCGACCTGCTGGAGCTGTCGGTCGACGAGCGCGCCCGCGCCGGCCTGTTCCTCGCCATGCAGTACCCGGTCGAGGTCCCCGGCGTGTCGGTGTCGAACTTCCTGCGCTCGGCCGTCACCTCGGTCCGCGGTGAGGCGCCCAAGCTGCGCGAGTTCGCCAAGGACCTCAAGGCCGGCATGGACGCGCTGTCCATCGACGCCGCCTTCGCCCAGCGCAACCTCAACGAGGGCTTCTCCGGCGGCGAGAAGAAGCGCCACGAGATCCTCCAGCTCGAACTGCTCAAGCCGAAGATCGCCGTGCTCGACGAGACCGACTCCGGCCTCGACGTCGACGCGCTGCGCGTGGTCTCCGAGGGCATCAACCGCTTCCGCTCCACGGGCGAGACCGGCGTGCTGCTGATCACCCACTACACCCGCATCCTGCGGTACGTGAAGCCCGACTTCGTGCACGTCTTCGCCGGCGGCCGGATCGTCGAGGAGGGTGGGCCGGAGCTGGCCGACAAGCTTGAGGCCGAGGGCTACGAGCAGTACACGAAGGCGTCTGCATGACTTCCACCAGCTTGGACGTGGAGAAGATCAGGAAGGACTTCCCGGTCTTCTCCCGCGAGCTGCCCGACGGGCGACCGCTCGTCTACCTCGACTCGGGCAACTCCTCACAGAAGCCCAACCAGGTCATCGACACCATGCGCGACCACCTGGCGCTGCACTACAGCAACGTCGGGCGGGCCATGCACGTCCTCGGCGCGGAGTCGACCGAGGCGTACGAGGGCGCGCGCGACAAGGTGGCGGCGTTCGTCGGGGCGGGCTCGCGCGATGAGGTGATCTTCACCAAGAACGCCTCCGAGGCCCTCAACCTCGTGGCCTACTCCTTCGGCAACCCCGCCAACACCGACCCCCGCTTCGCCCTCGGCCCCGGCGACGAGATCGTCATCTCCGAGATGGAGCACCACTCCAACATCGTGCCGTGGCAGATGCTCGCGCAGCGCACCGGCGCGACGCTGAAGTGGTTCGGCGTCACCGACGACGGGCGGCTCGACTTCGACCCGGCCGTCGTCACCGAGCGGACGAAGATCGTCTCGATCGCCCACCAGTCGAACGTGCTCGGCACGGTCAACCCGGTCGCCGCGGTGGCCGCGCGGGCGCACGAGGTCGGCGCGCTGATCATGCTCGACGCCTCCCAGTCCGTGCCGCACCACCCGGTGGACATGGCCGCGCTGGGCGCCGACTTCGTGGCCTTCACCGGTCACAAGATGGTCGGCCCCTCGGGCATCGGCGTGTTGTGGGGCCGTACCGAGCTGCTGGAGGCCATGCCCCCGTTCCTGGGCGGCGGCGAGATGATCGAGGCGGTCTGGATGGACCGCTCGACGTACGCGCCGATCCCGCACAAGTTCGAGGCGGGCACGCCGCCCATCGTCGAGGCCATCGGCCTGGGCGCGGCGGTCGACTACCTCACCGGGGTCGGCATGGACGCCATCGAGGCGCACGAGCGCTCGCTGACGGCCTACGCCCTCGACGCCCTGCGCGAGGTGCCGTCGCTGCGCCTGATCGGGCCCGACTCGCTCGACCAGCGCGGCAGCACGCTGTCGTTCACGCTGGAAGGCATACACCCCCACGATGTGGGGCAGATCCTGGACGACCAGTTCGGGGTGGCCGTACGCGTCGGGCACCATTGCGCGCGCCCGCTGCACCTGCGGTTCGGAATACCGGCGACCACCCGGGCGTCGTTCTACCTGTACAACACCACGGGCGAGATCGACGCCCTGGTGCGCGGCCTCCATCACGTTCAGAAGGTGTTCGCATAGCCATGATCGGCGAGTCGATGTACCAGGAGCTGATCCTGGAACACTACAAGCACCCGCAGGGGCGGGGGCTGCGCGAGCCGTACGACGCGGAGGTTCACCACGTGAACCCGACGTGCGGCGACGAGATCACGCTGCGGGTCAGGGTGGGCGACGCCGGTAAGATCGAAGACGTCTCCTACGACGGCCAGGGCTGTTCGATCAGCCAGGCGGCCGCCTCCGTGCTGCACGAGCTGACCACCGGCTCGACGGTCGAGGAGTCGCTGTCGGTGGTCGACGAGTTCACCCGGCTCATGCAGGGCCGGGGGCAGGTCGAGGCCGACGAGGAGGTGCTCGGGGACGCGGTGGCGTTCGCGGGCGTGGCCAAGTTCCCGGCGCGCGTCAAGTGCGCGCTGCTGTCGTGGATGGCCTACAAGGACGCTGTTGTGAGGAGTGCCCGATGAGCAAGCCTGTGGAGACTCCGACCGGTTTCGACGGTGACACCACCGTCGAGGAGGTCATGGAGGCGCTCAAGGACGTCGTCGACCCCGAGCTCGGCATCAACGTCGTGGACCTGGGGCTGATCTACGGGCTCAACCTCGACCCGTCCGAGGGTGGTCAGCCGGTGGCCACCATCGACATGACGCTGACCAGCGCGGCCTGCCCGCTGACCGACGTCATCGAGGACCAGGCCCACTCGGCCCTTGAGGGCATGGTCTCCGACGTCAAGATCAACTGGGTCTGGCTGCCGCCGTGGGGCCCTGACAAAATCACTGACGAGGGGCGTGAGCAGCTCCGTATGCTAGGCTTCAACGTCTGATCTTTAGCTGAAATGGCTGGCGTTCGGCGTCAGCCGTTTCAGTGTGCCAAGGAGGGGTTTCGGAAGGTCCGTAACCAGCCAGGGAATATCCGCTAACATCCCCGGCGTTGGCACCAGGTATACACCAGACGCCTCATCTCGCGTCATCGCGCCGCCTGCGGCCGGTGCCCCGGTGTATCTCCCCTGTGAAGTCCCGCCTCGATGGCGGGCGTACTGCAACGTGTACGGCATCAGGCCGTATGTCCCGGCTCGTCCTTTCGCAGAAGTGACGCGCCACTTCGACTGAAAGGCACGAATTTCGTGACCATGCTTGACTCTGTCATGCCCGCGTTCGACGAGACCGCCCCCGAGACGGGCCCGTCGGAGTTCGAACTGCTCGGCCTTCCCAAGCCGCTCATCAGCGGTCTGGCCAAGCAGGGCATCGACAGCCCTTTCCCCATCCAGAGTGCGACGATCCCCGACGTGCTGGCCGGCCATGACGTCCTCGGCCGCGGCCAGACCGGCTCGGGCAAGACCCTGGCCTTCGGTTTGCCGACCATGGCGCGTATCGCGGGGGTGCGGCCCGCTCCCGGCCACCCGCGCGCGATGATCCTTGTGCCCACCCGTGAGCTGGCGCTTCAGGTGCACGACGCGCTCGAACCGCTCGGACGCGGCCTCGGGCTGCGGATGAAGGTCGTCGTCGGCGGCATGTCCATGGGCAAGCAGATCGAGGCGCTGCGCCGCGGCGTCGACATCGTGATCGCCACCCCGGGCCGCCTGGGCGACCTGATCCGGCAGGGCGAGTGCTCGCTCGCGCAGGTCGAGGTCTCCGTCCTGGACGAGGCCGACCACATGTGCGACCTCGGCTTCTTCCCGGTCGTCACCGAGCTGCTGGCCCAGACCGCGCCCGAGGGGCAGCGACTGCTGTTCTCGGCCACCCTCGACGGCGACGTCGACAAGCTGGTGCGCCGCTTCCTCAAGGACCCGATCACCCACTCCGTGGCCCCGGCGACCTCTCCGGTCGACACCATGGAGCACCACGTGATGCAGGTCACGCGTGACGACAAGTTCGACGTCACGGCCGAGATCGCCAACCGCGAGGGCCGGACGATCATCTTCGTCCGCACCCAGCACGGCGTCGACCGGCTGTGCAAGCAGCTGGCCCGGGTCGGCATCAAGTCCGGCGGCCTGCACGGCGGCAAGCGCCAGAACCAGCGCACCCGCATCCTGGCCGAGTTCCGCGAGGGCTCGATCAACGTGTTGGTCTGCACCGACGTCGCGGCCCGCGGCATCCACGTCGACAACATCAGCCTGGTGCTGCACGTCGACCCGCCGCAGGACCACAAGAGCTACCTGCACCGCGGCGGCCGTACCGCCCGCGCGGGCGAGAAGGGCACCGTCGTCACGCTGGTGCTGCCCAACGAGCGCCGCTCGACCGACGCGCTGACCAGGCGCGCCGGGATCCACCCGTTCCGGCTCAAGGCCACCCCGGGGCACCCCCGGCTGGCCGAGGTGACCGGGGCCAGGACGCCGAGCGGCGAGGCCATCCCCGTGTGGGAGCCCGACGTGCGCAAGCCGCTGCGCCCGCGCCGTGAGGGCGGTCACGGCGGCGCCGAGCGCCGGGGCGGGCGTCGTCCGCGCCGCGAGTTCGACGGCGAGCGTCGTCCGCGCCGGCACGAGGACGGTTCCTTCGCCGGTGGCGACGACCGCCGTCCGCGCCGCCACGAGGAGTCCGGTGGCGAGGACCGTCGTCCGCGCCGGCACGCCGAGGGCGAGCGGCCGTTCGGCGGCGGGCAGCGCTCCTCCGAGCCGCGCACGTTCGGCGACGACCGCAGGCGCGGCGGCTTCCGCTCCGACGACCGTCCCGCGCGTCAGGACGACCGCGGCGGGTTCCGTCCCGCCGACGACCGTCCCGCCCGTCAGGACGACCGTGGCGGTTTCCGCTCCGACGACCGGCCGTTCCGTCAGGACGACCGCGGCTACCGGTCCGAGGGCCCGCGTGGCGGCGGCTACCGTGACGGCCAGCGCGGCGGCGGTTTCCGGTCCGACGACCGTGGCCGCTTCGGCGCCGACCGCGGCCGTCCGGTCTCGGGCGACCGTGACCGGCCCGCCCGCTCCGACGAGCGCGCCCCCCGCGACGGCTTCCGCTCCGGCGGCGGCTACCGTCCCGAGGAGCGCGGCAACGGCGGGTTCCGCCGCAACAACGGCGGCGGCGGCCGCCGCTTCGAGCGCTGATCCCGCCTGAACGACCGACTGCCCGTCGCGCCTCCCTCCGGGGAAGGCGCGGCGGGCTTCGTCGTTCCCGGAGACGTCACGAGGTCGGCGACGTCACGAGGTCGGGACGTCACGAGGTCAGGGCGTCAAGGGCGCGGTCCACGTCGTCGGGGGTGTTGTAGACGTGGAAGCCCGCGCGGACGCGGCCGGCCCGTACGGCGGCGCGGATGCCGGCCGCCGCCAGCCGCTCGCCCGGAGCCTCCACCGACACGATCGCCGAGTCGGACGCCTCCAGCCCGAGCCCGGCCCGGAAGCGGTTGGCCAGCGCGACGTCGTGCTCGTGGACGCGCTGGACGCCGATCTCGTTGAGCAGCTCGATCGCGGGCGCCGCGCCCACGTAGCAGAACCAGGCCGGCGACAGGTCGAAGGCGCGGGCGTCGGAGGCCAGCCGCAGCGGCGGCCCGTAGAAGGAGCCGCCCGGGTCCTCGCCGGCGTACCAGTTGGCCGCCAGCGGGCGCATCCGGGAGCGCACCCGGGGAGACAGGTAGCCGAACGCGGCCCCGCGCGGTGCCATGAGCCACTTGTACGCCGCGCACGCCAGCACGTCGATCCCGTCGGCCACCGACACCGGCAGCCACCCGCACGCCTGGGAGCCGTCGGCGATGACCAGCGCGTCATGGGCGCGGGCGGCGGCGACGACGTCGTGCAGCGGCGTGACGTAGCCGGTGGCCGACTGCACGAGGCTGAAGGCGACGGCGTCGGTCCGGTTCGTGACGGCGTCGGCCAGGCGGTCGGCCGGCACGGTCTCGACCTCGGCCGCCACCGCCCACGGGAACAGGTTGCTGGTGAACTCGATCTCCGGCACCAGCACCCGCGCCCCCGGCGGCAGCGCGGTGGCCACCGTGGACATGATCTGCGACACCGTCGAGCCGATCGTCACGTCGGCGGGGTCGGCGTCGACCAGGTGCGCGAAGGCCGTGCGGGCCCGGCCGACAAAGGCGTCCCAGGGCGTCCAGTCGCTGCTGCCGTGCCGCCACTGGGTCAGCACGGCCTGCAGCTCCTCGAAGGCCGGACGCGGCGGAAGGCCGTACGAAGGGGTGTTGAGCCAGCCCGGATCGGCGTCCCAGAGCTTGCCCACGGTCGCGATGTCCATGACCACCAGCCTAGAACGGCCCTCCCCGGCCAAGCCGCCCCCGTACGGCGGGCAGGAAGTCGCCGTCTCGCGTGGCGGACTCCGGGCGGTGTCATCGTCGTGCGCAGACTAGGCTTGTCAGGCACGCCAACCGACCGACGAGAGAGACCATGAAGACCTTCGAAGAGCTGTTCGCCGAGCTGTCAGACAAGGCGCGTACCAGGCCCGCGGGCTCGGGCACCGTGGCCGCGCTCGACGCCGGCGTGCATGCCATCGGCAAGAAGGTCGTCGAGGAGGCCGCCGAGAGCTGGATGGCCGCCGAGCACGAGTCGAACGACAGGGCGGCGGAGGAGATCTCCCAGCTCCTCTACCACGTGCAGGTGCTCATGATCGCCAAGGGCATCGGGCTCGACGAGGTGTACAAGCATCTCTAGGGCGCTTCCGCGCCCGCCCCGGCGTCCCGTCGATCCATGAGTGAGGAAGAAGACCCGAACATGCTGCGTCTGGCAGTACCGAACAAGGGCGCGCTCAGCGATGCCGCCCAGAACATGCTCAAGGAGGCCGGCTACCGGCCCCGCAGGGACAGCAAGGAACTCGTCGTCCTCGACGAGGACAACGGCTGCGAGCTGTTCTTCCTGCGTCCCCGCGACATCGCCGTCTACGTCGGGGAGGGCACCCTCGACCTCGGCATCACCGGCCGCGACATGCTGATCGACTCCGGCGCGCCGGTCGAGGAGATCATGCCGCTCGGCTTCGGCGGCTCCACCTTCCGCCTGGCCGCCAAGGCGGGCACGATGTCGTCGGTCAAAGACCTCGACGGGCAGCGCATCGCCACCTCCTACGCGGGGCTGCTCGACAAGTACCTGTCCGACCAGGGCGTCGACGCCCGCGTGATCAAGCTCGACGGCGCCGTCGAGACCGCGATCCGGCTCGGTGTCGCCGACGCGGTCGCCGACGTCGTGGAGACCGGCACCACGCTGCGCAACGTCGGCCTGGAGGTGTTCGGCGACCCGATCATGCGTTCCGAGGGCGTGCTGATCAAGCGGCAGAGCGCGCCGGAGACGCCGGGCATGGGCCAGCTCGTACGCCGCCTCCAGGGCGTCGTGCACGCCCGCGACTTCGTCATGATGGACTACGACATCCGCGCCGAGCGCATCGAGGAGGCCATCGCCCTCACGCCCGGCATGGAGGGGCCCACGGTCTCGCCGCTCCACCGCGAGGGCTGGGTCGCCGTCCGGGCCATGGTCCGGCGCAAGGGCCACCAGCAGGTGATGGACCAGCTCTGGGACATCGGCGCGCGGGCCATCCTGGTCACCGACATCTACGCCTGCCGCCTCTGACAAATGTCACGGTCAACCCCGGAAGGATCGCACTAACGGGGAAAAGGCCGCGCCCGTAGCGTTTGCTGACATGAACGCCATCGTGTTCGACCAGGTCAGCAAGCGCTACGGGGACGTGCTTGCCGTCGACGACCTCTCGCTCGCCATCGAGCCGGGCAAGACCGTGGCCCTGCTCGGCCCCAACGGCGCGGGCAAGTCCACGTCGATCAACATGCTGCTCGGCCTGCTGCGGCCCAGCAGCGGCACGGTCACCATCCACGGCCGCTCGCCCGAGCACGCGGTGCGGGCCGGTGAGCTGGGCGCGATGCTCCAGAACGGCGCCCTCATCCCCGAACTGTCGGTCAAGGAACTCATCGACCTGGTCCGCAGGCTCTACCCCGACCCGCTGCCGCTGGAGGAGATCCTCAAGCTGGCCGACCTGTCGGAGCTGGTCAAGCGGCGCGCGAACAAGCTGTCCGGCGGCCAGACGCAGCGCGTGCGGTTCGCTCTGGCCATCGCGGGCGCGCCGAAGATCCTGCTGCTGGACGAGCCGACCGCGGCCATGGACGTGGAGTCCAGGCTGCGCTTCTGGGCCAGCATGCACGACTACGCCGCCGGCGGCAGGACCGTGCTGTTCGCCACCCACTACCTGGAGGAGGCCGACGAGCACTCCGACCGGGTGATCGTCATCGCCCGCGGCCGGCTGGCCGCCGACGGCACCGCCGCCGAGATCAAGGCGGGCGTGGGCGGGCAGGTCGTCCGCTTCACCCTGGGCGACCAGCCCGCGGCCGGGCTCGACCGGCTGCCCGGCGTCACCGCCGTCGAGGTCGCCGCCGGCACCGCCACGCTGCACACCTCCGACCCCGACGCGACCGTGGCCGCCCTGTACCGGGGCACCGAGCTCGACATCCGGGGCATCCAGCTCGCCGGCGCCGACCTCGAAGACGCCTTCCTCGCGCTCACCAGGGAGTCCTGATGCTGTTCTACGCCAAGACCGAGGCCATGCGCATGCTGCGCAACCGGCGCTACATCATCTTCGTCGTGGTCTTCCCGGTCGTGCTGTACCTGATCAACGCCAACATCTACGGCAAGCAGACCGACGGCGCCGGCGTGCGCTACAGCGTCGTGCTGATGGTCTCCATGGCCGCGTACGGGGCGCTGGCCTCGTCGATGATGAGCTCGGCGGTGCCGTGGGCGACCGAACGCCAGTCCGGCTGGCTGCGCCAGCTCCAGATCACCCCGCTGCCGAACTGGATGATCATCGCCACCAAGCTCGGCACCGCCATGCTGCTCGTGCTGCCCTCGCTGCTGCTGGTGGCCGTCGTCGGCGTCGTCCAGCAGGGCGTGTCGATGCCGGTCGGCCAGTGGGTGCCGCTGATGCTGGCCATGTGGCTGGGGACGATCCCGTTCATCGCGCTGGGCCTGGCGATCGGGTCGCTGCTGACGGCCGACGCGGCGCAGCCGGCCTCGATGATCTGCATGTTCGTGCTGGCGATCGCGGGCGGCCTGTGGTTCCCGCCCGAGGTGTTCGGCGAGACCATGCGGACCGTCGCCAACGTCATGCCCTCCTACCACTACGCCAGCCTCGGCTGGAGCATCGTCGCCGGGCACGGCGTGGAGCTGACGGACGTGCTGGTCGTCGCCGGATGGGCGGTCGTCCTGGGCGGGGCTGCCGCCTACCTCTACCGCCGGGCTACTGTTCGGGCATGAGTTTCGCCGACAAGCTGCACTTCGGGGACGGGCGGCCCTCGCCCAGACGAAGGCTGCTCGGCATGTCCGTCGGCATGGTCTACCTCGTCTTCCCGATCGCCGAGATCGTCGCGGGCGGCGTCACGGGCGCCCGCGCGGTGTGGGGGGCCGTGGCGCTGCTCGCCTTCGTCGGCTGCTTCGTCGGCACGGTGGTCAGCGCCAAGAGCTTCCACGAGCGCTCGCGGGCCACCTTCCCCCTGCTCGCGGTGACCTCGTCGATCGCGCTGGTCAGCGCGTTCGCCTTCGGCGGCGCCTGGCTCACCCTGCCGGTCTACACGGTCGTGCTCTACGGGTTCACCCTGCCGCCCGCCTGGGCGCTGGCCGGGGTGGGCGTGAACCTGGCGGTGGTCGTGGCGGCCGGGCTGGTGACCGGCGACGAGTTCGCCGGCGTCATCGTCCTGGGGCTTCAGGTCGTCACGCTGGGGGTGCTGTTCATCAGCATCCGCAACAGCAGGGTGCTGACGATGAGGCTGCACGAGGCGCAGGGCGAGGTGGCCAGGCTGGCGGCCACCGAGGAGCGCCTGCGCATCGCCCGCGACCTGCATGACCTGCTCGGCCACAGCCTGTCGCTGATCGTGCTCAAGAGCGAGCTGGCCGGGCGGCTGGCCGAGGAGTCGCCGCAGGTGCGGCAGGAGATCGCCGACATCGAGTCCGTCGCCAGGCAGGCGCTGGTGGAGGTGCGCGAGGCGGTCACCGGCTACCGGCAGCGCAGCCTGTCGGAGGAGCTCGACGGCGCGCGGTCGGTGCTGCGGGCGGCGGGCGTGCGGGCCGAGGTGCGGGTGTCCGGAACGCCGCTGCCCGACCTGCTCGACGGGCTGTTCGGCTGGGGGGTGCGCGAGGGCGTCACCAACGTCGTGCGGCACGCGCGGGCCGCCCGTTGCGAGATCCAGGTGACGTACGACGGATCAAGCGCCACCCTGGAGATCATGGACGACGGACGCGGCGGCGAGCCGCAGGGCACCGGCAGCGGGCTCAGCGGCCTGCGCGAACGGGTGACGGGCGCGGGCGGCACCATGGAGGCCGGCAGCGCGCCCAAGGGCGGGTTCCGGTTGCGGGTGCTCGTCCCGGCCCAGGTGGGGACGGCCGCGTGATCCGGGTGATGCTGGCCGAGGACCAGGGGATGATCCGCGGCGCGCTGGCCTCGCTCCTCGGCCTGGAGCCCGACATCGAGGTCGTCGGCGAGGCCGCCGACGGGAACGAGGCCGTCGCCGTCGCGCTCGCCGTGAGCCCCGACATCGCGCTGCTGGACATCGAGATGCCCGGCAAGGACGGGCTCACCGCCGCCGCCGAGATCGCCGGCCGGGTGCCGGGCTGCCGGGTGATGATCCTGACGACGTTCGGGCGGCCCGGCTACCTGCGGACCGCGATGGAGGCCGGGGCGGTGGCGTTCCTGGTCAAGGACAGTCCGGCCAAGGACCTCGCGGCGGCCATCCGCCGGGTGCAGGCGGGGGAGCGGGTCATCGACCCGGGGCTGGCCGCGGCGGCGCTGAGCGCGGGGCCGAACCCGCTGTCGGCGCGCGAACGCGACGTGCTGGCCGCCGCCGCCGACGGCTCCACGATCGGGGACATCGCCCTGCGCCTGCACCTGTCGGAGGGCACCGTGCGCAACTACCTGTCCTCGGCCATCCAGAAGACGCACGCGCGCAACCGCATCGAGGCCGTGCGCCGGGCCAGGGCGCAGGGCTGGGTCTGAGGCCGGGCCTCAGGCCGGGTCCGGCCGGGGCTCAGGTCCGCATCGCGGCGATCTGCCGGATCAGGTCCGCCACCCGGACGATGCCCAGGCAGCGATTGAGCTCGTCGGTCACCACCAGGTCGTCGTAGACGCGGGCCGCGTCCCGGCCCGCCGCCTGCATGGCGGCGATGGCCGGGGTCGTCCTCGGGACGGTGCGCGGCGGGTCGGCCAGGCGCTGGGCGGGCTTGGAGCCGTGCAGGGCGTGCCCGTACCGGGCGGCGAACGACAGCAGGAAGCGGCTGCGGTCGAGGCTGCCCTTGGGGCGTTGGTACTCGTCCACCAGGATGACGCTGGTGATCGTGGGCTCGTGCCCGAACGCCGCCACCGCCTCCTCCGCCCTGGCCCCGGCCGGCAGCGTCACCGCCGGGAGCAGCATCTCCTGCACGCGCGGCCCGAGCATCAGCGTGTCCGGCGACTCGTCGGCCACGGGCAGCGGCACCCGGATCTTGCCGTCCGGGCCGGGAGCCAGCAGCGGGCCGTGGGCCAGGCGCACGCCCAGCCCCCTGGCCACCGCCACCTGCCCCTCGCGCTCGACGCCGGGGGCCAGCACGTGCGCGCCGATCCCGCGGGCCAGCGTCACCACCGCGCGCGCCACCGCCGCCGCCCGGTGGTCGCCCGGCAACCTGGTCACCAGCTCCTCGTCCAGCGCCAGCAGGTACGGCGCGGAGTCGGTGACGACGTCCAGCGCCGGGCCGCCCGCGCCCACGTCGGCGAAGCCCAGCAGGTAGCCGATCGTGCGCAGCCCGTCGAGGCCGACCTTCAGCAGCGGGCGGTCCGACTCCTGGCACGATCCAGTGAGCATCAGGATCGCCTCCCGGGGGTGCCTGCCCGCCCGCCGGAGGGCCTCGTGGAGGGGGGCCAGCGCCCCGGCGCCCGCGAGCACCACGTGCAGGGGCAGTTCCAGCACCATGGGCAGCGGTGCCGCCCGGAGGACGCCCGCCGGGTCGACGACCGCGGGCTGCGCGATGACTGCCCCGGTGTCAAGATCCACCATGGGGCTGGTGAGCAGGGAGGACACGTTCAGATGATCCGGCCGGCACGGGTACGGCAGAAGTCCCCCGAAACGAAGTTCACCGACATTTCCGCTATAGTTCCCCCCTTTCCGTGAAGGGAATGTCGTTCGGTTACCCTTCCCGCATGAGCGCGCGTCCGGCCAGAGGCGGCGGCCGGTGGGTGACGGTGCCGCCCGAGCGCGTGCACCCCTGGATCGACGGGTTCGCCGCCCGCCACGGGCCCTTCGAGGCCGCCGGCGACGACCGCGTGGTCCGCCTGACCGCCGTCGACGGCGCGCTGGCCGAGCTGCACGCGCCGTTCCCGCCCATGGCCCCCGGCCCGCCGTACGTGACCGGGCTGGTCGCGCACGCGCGGGCCGCGCGGCGGGTGGGCGTCCTGCTGGTGCGGCTCGGCGGTTACGCGGCCGGGGTGTTCCACGGCGCCGAGCTGCTGGAGTCCAAGGTCGGCTCCCGGCTGGTGCAGGGGCGTACGGCGGCCGGCGGGTGGTCGCAGCAGCGCTTCGCCAGGAGGCGGCAGAAGCAGGCGGCCCAGGCGTACGACAGCGCGGCGGACACGGCCGTGCGGGTGCTCGTGCCGCGGCTGGGGGAGCTGGCGGCGGTGGTGCTGGGCGGCGACCGGCGGGCGGTCGACGCGCTGCGCGGCGACCGGCGGCTCGCGCCGGTGTTCGCGCTGGAGAGCGAGCCGTTCCTGACGGTGCCCGACCCGCGGCTCGCGGTCCTGCGCGAGACGCCCGCCCAGTTCCGTGCCGTACGGATCCGCGTGGTCGACCCGTCCTGAGGCGACCGCGCGGTAGTCGGTGGCGGGGTCGGGAGGCCGGGGGAGCGGTCGGTCGGTGGCGCGGGCAGAAGGCCGGGGAGCGGTCAGGAGGCGGGGAGGAAGGCGTCGGCGTGGTCGGCGAGGAAGGCGGCCAGGGTGCGCGGTGGCCGGCCGGTGACCTCCTCGACGGTCGTGGTGATCTCCGCCCAGCCGGTCCGGCTCAGCGTCGCCTGCGCGGTGGCCAGCTCGGTGGCGAACGGCTCCGGGATGCCCTGCCCGGCCAGCCGCGCGGCCATCTCGGGCGCCGGCAGGTCCACGTAGGAGACGGGACGCCCGAGCACGCCGGTCATCGTCGCGGCGATCTCCTCGTGGCTGGGCGACTCGGGCCCGGTCAGCAGGTAGGAGCCCGAGGCCCCCACCGGCCGGGTCAGCAGGGCGGCGGCCACGGCGGCGATGTCCCTGGCGTCGATGTAGTTCATGCCGCCGGTGCCCCAGGAGCCGTGGAAACGGTCGCCGCGCACCTCACCGAGGAGGTTCTGCATGAACCCGGTCGGCTGGAGGATCGCGTGCGGCACGCCCGAGGCCCGCAGGTGCTCGTCGACCTCGCCGTGGGGTCCGGCGCTGAGCGCGGCTCCGGGGGCGGCGTCGCGTACGGAGACCTCGACGATCTGCGCCACGCCCGCCTCGGCGGCCAGGTCGATCACCTCGTTGAGCCGCTCGGCGAACGCGGGGAACGGCGAGCTGTTGAGGAACAGCCGGTCGCCGGGGGACAGCAGCCTGCCGATCGTCTCCGGGGCGGTGAAGTCGCCGACGGCGTGCCGTACGCCCAGGTCGGCGGGCTTACGGGACACCGCGAGCACGTCCTGGCCGGCGAGCTGGGCGACCAGGGCCCGGCCGATGGAACCGGTCGCGCCGGTGATCACGATCATGATGGCCTCCTAAGTGGAATCTCTTCGTCCGCTTGGCTGGACGGTACACTAAGCGGAAACAATTCGTCCACTTAGGAGGTCGCCACGTGCGCGCGGACGCCAGAAGGAACCTGGTCAAGATCCTCGACGCCGCCGCCCAGGTCATGGCCGAACGCGGCGTCAACGCGCCCATGGAGCTCATCGCGCGGCACGCGGGCGTCGGCGTGGGCACCCTCTACCGCCGCTTCCCCGATCGCGAGGCGCTCATCGCCGCGCTCGGCGAGCATTACGTCCAGTCGCTGGCCGAGGCCCTGGAACACGCCACGGACGGCGAGCGGGACGCCTGGAGCGCGCTGCGCGGCTTCGTGCTGTGGGCCGCCGCCCCCGGACGCGTCGCGCTGGCCGCCGCGCTGGCCCACCTGCCGCGGGAGGCGATCGCGGGCACGGCGGAGTTCGCCGAGAGCAAGGAGCGCTGGCTCGGCCTGCTCCAGGGGCTCGTCCGCCGGGCCCAGTCGGAGGGTGGCATGCGTCACGACGTGACCTGGGAGGACGTCGTCAGCCTGCTCAACGTCTTCACCTGCCATCCGGACGGGTTGCCCGGTCCGGTGGCCGCCCGTCCGGAGAAGTATCTGCACCTCATGCTCGACGGGATGGCCGCCGGCGCGGCGACCCCTCTTCCCGGCTGAGACCGCCCGTCCCACGCGTACCGCGGGGCACCTGGAGCCCCTATAAGCAGAGGTAGCGCCTGGCACGGGGGCCCTACACTGATCTGTATGCATACTCCCGATTGACCGGCGGTCGCACGCCCAATCCTCGTTTCCTAGCTCGGGAGTGTCCGCCAACATGATCATCGCCAGTGACATCGAGCTGCGCGCGGGCGCGCGTCTGCTCATCGAGAACGCCTCCTTCCGGGTCAACCCCGGCGACAAGATAGGTCTGGTCGGCCGCAACGGCGCGGGCAAGACCACGCTGACCAAGGTGCTCGCGGGCGAGGCGCTGCCCGCCGCGGGCGCGGTCACCTCCTCCGGCAGCATCGGCTACCTGCCCCAGGACCCCCGTCAGGGCGACCTGCAGGTGCTGGCGCGCGACCGCATCCTGTCCGCGCGCGGCCTCGACGAGGTCCTGCGCAAGCTGCGCGAGGCCGAGGTCGGCATGTCCTCGGCCGACGAGCGCACCCGCGAGAAGGCCGTCAGGAAGTACGGCCGGCTCGAAGACCAGATGCACGTGCTGGGCGGCTACGCGGCCGAGTCCGAGGCCGCCTCCATCGCCTCCAGCCTCGGTCTGCCCGACCGGGTCCTCGGCCAGACGTTGCAAACGCTTTCCGGCGGTCAGCGGCGTCGCGTGGAATTGGCGCGAATTCTTTTCAGCGGAGCGGAAACTCTCCTTCTAGACGAGCCGACAAACCACCTAGATGCGGACTCAATCGGGTGGCTTCGTGATTTTTTGCGCTCTCATCAAGGTGGCTTGGTGATCATCAGTCACGACGTCGGCCTTCTTGAAGCCACGGTCAACAAGGTCCTCCACCTCGACGCCAACCGCTCGGTGATCGACCACTACAACGTCGGCTGGACGGCCTACCTGGCCCAGCGCGAGACCGACGAGAAGCGCAGGAAGCGCGAGCGGGCCAACGCCGAGAAGCAGGCGGGCGCGCTGCTGGCCCAGGCCGACAAGATGCGCGCCAAGGCCACCAAGGCCAAGGCGGCCCAGGACATGATGCGCCGGGCCCACCGCCTGCTGGCCGGCACCGAGGAGGAGCGCCAGAGCGACAAGGTCGCCCGCCTGCGCTTCCCCGAGCCCCGGCCGTGCGGCCGCACGCCGCTCATGGCCGAGGGCCTGTCGAAGTCCTACGGCTCCCTTGAGGTGTTCACCGACGTCAACGTGGCCATCGACCGAGGTCACAGGGTCGTCATCCTCGGCCTCAACGGCGCCGGCAAGACCACGCTGCTGCGCATACTCGGCGGCATCGAGTCCCCCGACACCGGCGACCTCAAGCCCGGCCACGGCCTGAAGGTCGGCTACTACGCCCAGGAGCACGAGACTCTCGACCCTTCTCGTACGCTGCTGGAGAACATGCGTTCGGCGGGCGGCGAGTTCACCGACACCGAGTTGCGCAAGGTCCTCGGCTCGTTCCTGTTCTCCGGCGACGACGTCGACAAGCCCGCCGGTGTCCTGTCCGGCGGCGAGAAGACCCGGCTGGCGCTGGCCATCCTGGTGTTGTCGAGCGCCAACGTCCTGCTGCTCGACGAGCCCACGAACAACCTCGATCCGGTCAGCCGCGAGCAGGTTCTCAACGCTCTGAGGTCGTATTCAGGAGCAATCGTCCTCGTCACCCATGACGAGGGTGCCGTTGACGCCTTGTCACCGGATAGGGTGATCTTGCTGCCTGACGGAACTGAAGACGCGTGGAGCGACGAATTTTCCGATCTTGTGGCACTTGCCTGATCTTAATTTGAGTGGGTACGGATCTTTTCCCGTGGAGTAGGTAGCCGATCCCGCTGAAATGACTGATCATGGCGGAGTAACGCTGCGGAAGTCCGGCACTACAGGAGGTACTCGTGGCCGAGACACTGAAGAAGGGCACCCGGGTCACCGGGGCCGACCGGGAAAAACTGGCCGGCGATCTCAAGAAGCGCTATGCGCAGGGCGAGAGCATCCGCGCCCTGGCCGCTTCGACCGGTCGGTCCTACGGGTTCATCCACCGCATCCTTAGCGAGTCCGGTGTGACTCTGCGCGGGCGCGGCGGGGCGACTCGAGGCAAGTCCAAGCGCTGACGGCTGCCTCGGTACGTGCGACCGCAGCCGCCCGTCCCTTGTCAGTCGCTGTCGCGCCCGAGCCAGAATCATATTCTGTAAGCTCGGGCGCGACGGTCAGCCTTGGTCTCGCACCCCGTGCGCGACCGGACGGAGGGAGCAGGCGATGGCGGAAGCACAGGCGCAACAGCGCGGGGGGAACGCGGAGGACGTCTCTGCCGAAAGGCTGGCGGAGATCGGGCTTCGTCATGAGGTGGACGGTGAGATAGCGACGATCACGCTGGACCGGCCGGAAAAGCGCAACGCACAGACGTTCGCGACATGGTCGGCGCTGGCTCGCATCGGCGAGAGCCTGCCCGAGCAGGTGCGCGTCGTCGTCGTCAAAGGTGAGGGACCGTCCTTCTCGGCAGGAATCGACCTGCGGATGTTCACACCAGAGGGAGTGCCCGGACAGGGCTCGTTCAGTTCGGCCGCCGCAACCGACGGCGAGACCTTCGAGCAGCGCATACGTCAGGCCCAGGACGGGTTCCTGTGGCTGCGCCGCCCGGAGATCGTCTCCATCGCCGCCGTGCAGGGGCACGCGATCGGCGCGGGATTCCAGCTCGCGCTCGCCTGTGACCTGCGCATCGTGGCCGACGACGTCACCTTCTGCATGAAAGAGCCCGCACTGGGCCTGGTCCCGGATCTGACGGGGACCAAACCGCTGGTCGAGCTGGTCGGACTGGCCAAGGCGATCGACATCTGCCTGACCGCCAGGAACGTGTACGCCGAGGAGGCCATGCGCATCGGCCTCGCGGAGCAGGTGGTCGCCGGGGGCGACCTGGACAAGACCGTACAGAACAAGATCGCGGAGCTGCTGTCGACGAACCGGGACGCGGCGGTGGCGACGAAGCGCCTCCTCCAGGGGGCGCGGGCGCGCTCCCTGGAGGAGCAGAGTGCGGCCGAGGGCAGGGAACAGGCCAAGCGCATCAGATCCCTGTTCGGACCGCGTTAGAGCCACCGCTCGGGGGCGGGGCTCTGGTTCGCCGTGAGCGGATCGTGGAATCGCCGGGTGTCCTCGTGACGCTGACCCGGGGGAGGAGGAGGGATCCCCCGTATGGCGATGATGGGAGGGGGCTTCGGCCCTCATGTCTGGACGTCGCTGCGCCGTGACGGCTCGGTGACCAAGCAGCGCATCGCGCCGGGCACGGTCCGGCGCATCGGGCGGCACGCGCGCCCGCACACCAGGAAGATCGTGGCGTTCCTGCTGCTCGTGACGGTGGGGGCGGTGATCGTGGTCGCCAACCCGCTGCTGATGAAGGCGATCATCGACGACGGCATCCTGACCGGGCGCACCGGCGTGGTGATCGGCCTGGCCGTGGCCATCGCCGCGCTCGCGGTCCTCGACGCCGGGCTGACGCTGGCGCAACGCTGGTTCTCCGCGCGCATCGGCGAGGGGCTCATCTACGACCTGCGCACCGAGGTGTTCGACCACGTGCAGCGCATGCCGGTGGCCTTCTTCATGCGGGCCCAGACCGGCGCGCTGGTCAGCAGGCTCAACAGCGACGTGATCGGCGCCCAGCGGGCGCTGACCAGCACGTTGTCGTCGGTGGTGTCCAACGTGGTCAGCCTGGTCCTGGTGCTGGGCGCGATGCTGGCGCTGTCGTGGCAGGTGACGCTGGTCGCGCTGGTGCTGCTGCCGATCTTCATCGTGCCCGCCAAGTACGTCGGCCGGCGCATGTCCGCGCTCACCCGCGAGCAGATGCAGCTCGACGCCGAGATGAGCTCGGTCACCACCGAACGCTTCAACGTGGCCGGCGCCATGGTCGCCAAGCTCTACGGCCGGCCCGAGGACGACGCGGCCACCTACGCCGCCCGCGCGGCCCGCGTCCGCGACGTCGGCGTGACCGTCGGCATGTACGGCACGGTGTTCCGGGTCGCGCTCGGCCTGGTCGC
This sequence comes from Nonomuraea sp. NPDC049607, assembly GCF_040675375.1. NCBI lineage: Bacteria > Bacillati > Actinomycetota > Actinomycetes > Streptosporangiales > Streptosporangiaceae > Nonomuraea > Nonomuraea sp. NPDC049607. The sequence continues at coordinate 38,959 of NZ_JBFAOV010000029.1, read as the reverse complement.
CGCCCTGGCCACCGCGCTGGTCTACGGCATCGGCGGCGTGCTCGCCGTCGGGGGCGCCTTCGAGCTGGGCACCCTGGTGGCCCTGACCGCCCTGCTGATGCGCCTGTACGGCCCGCTGACGTCCCTGTCCAACGTGCACGTCGACGTGATGACGGCGCTGGTCAGCTTCGACCGCGTCTTCGAGATCCTCGACCTCAAGCCGATGGTCGCCCAGCGGCCCGGCGCGCGGCCGGTGCCCGAGGGGCCGGTCACCATCGACTTCGACGACGTGCGCTTCCGCTACCCGTCGGCCGAGGAGGTCTCGCTGGCCTCGCTGGAGTCGGTGGCCCGGCAGGACTCCGGGGGGCCGTCGCAGGAGGTGCTCAAGGGCGTCTCGTTCACCGCCCGTCCCGGGGAGATGATCGCCCTGGTCGGCCACTCCGGCGCGGGCAAGACCACCATCACCTCCCTGGTCTCCCGCCTCTACGACGTCGGCGCGGGGGCCGTCCGGATCAACGGGCTCGACGTGCGCGAGGCCACGCTCGACTCGCTGCGCGACACCGTCGGCGTCGTCATGCAGGACGCCCACCTCTTCCACGACACGATCGGCGCCAACCTCCGCTACGCCCGGCCCGGCGCGAGCGACGAGGAGATCCGGGACGCCCTGCGCGCCGCGCAGATCGGCGACCTCGTCGAGGGGCTGCCCGACGGGCTCGACACCGTCGTCGGCGACCGCGGCTACCGGCTGTCCGGCGGCGAGAAGCAGCGGCTCGCGCTGGCCAGGCTGCTGCTGAAGGCACCGCGGGTGGTCGTGCTCGACGAGGCGACCGCGCACCTCGACTCCGAGTCCGAGGCGGCCGTGCAGCTCGCGCTCAAGAAGGCACTGCAGGGCCGTACGTCGCTGGTCATCGCCCACCGGCTGTCCACGATCAGGGAGGCCGACGAGATCCTCGTCGTGCACGACGGGCGCGTGGCCGAGCGCGGCCGGCACGAGGAGCTGCTGGAGCGCGGCGGCCACTACGCCGAGCTCTACCGCACGCAGTTCAGCTCGGGAGGTAGCCCAGCCGGGTGAGCTCCTGGCGGGCCACCTTCTCCACCAGCTCCAGGTCGGCCGGCCGCAGCCGCTCGCGCCAGGCGCCGACCTCGGGGGCGCGGGAGCCGTACAGGGCGATCTTGGACACCCGCGTCTCCAGGAAGCCGGTGAGCGCGGCGATCGTCTCGGCGGGCTTGAGCGCCAGGTCCTCGTAGCGGACGGTGAGGAGCTGCTGCTCGGGCAGCTCCCGGCGCAGCTCGGCGCTCAGCCGCACGGCGCTGCGCCAGCGCAGCGCCGCCTTGCCCGCCGCGGGCATGCCCTTCCACCGGTCGAGGTGCTCGTCCTTGTTGACGCCGAGGAAGGTGTTGGGGAACTCGGTGCTCTCGGAGAGCATGGCGGGCTTGAACCAGGCCAGGCACGCCGGGTCGCCGAGCATGCCGGCGACGGCGTCCCTGCCGTCCCTGATCAACTGGACGAAACGGGCGTCGGGGAACGCCTGGAGCAGCACGAGCGCGCTGTAGAGCAGGTCGGGGCTGCCGTCGCCGAACCGCGTCACCTCCTCCGCCGCCACGCACGGGCCGCTGCCGGTCACGCCGCCCGCCTCCCGGCACGGCTCGGCGCACTGCGCGCACGAACGCGGGGAGACCTGCCAGGACTCGGCCAGCGCGTCGCGCAGCACGCGGACCGCCCCCGACGTGCGGCCGATGGACGGTTTGCGGGCGAAGGCGTACACGACGTGCGCCACGTTCGCGCGGCCCATCGTGACGTGGAAGCCCGGGGAGCGTTTCAGGGCACGGGCCAGCAGGTCCGCGCCGGAGTGCGGGGCGCCGAGCAGGAAGACGGGCCTGCGGACCTTGATGCCGTTGACCACGAGGATGTGGGGCGGAAGTCGCATACTGGACCACAAGTGTGACACCGTTTGGCAGGTGAACGAGCCAATCAGCGTTTCGGTGCTTACGCGGGCCCCGGCGCTCCCAGGCGTCCAGGAGTTGATCGATGCAGCAAGGTGACACCGTCGCGATCGTCATGCCGTCGGGGCCGCCCTCGGCCGTCCTGCTCGGGCGGGGTGTCGAGCGGCTGGAGGCCCGCGGTCTGAAGGTGGTGGCCGGGCCGCACGCGCTCGACCGCCAGGACCTCGACTACCTGGCCGGTGAGGACGCCGCCCGCGCCGCCGACCTCCAGGCCGCCTGGTGCGACCCGGCCGTCTCGGTGGTCTTCTGCGGCAGGGGCGGCTACGGCGCGGCCAGGCTGCTCGACCTGCTCGACTGGGACGCCATGCGCGCGGCCGGGCCGAAGGTGCTCGTCGGGTCGAGCGACATCACGGCCCTGCACAACGCCTTCGCGATCGAGCTGGGCGTGCCGACGCTGCACGGCCCGATGCCGGCCTGCGACCTCATCGCCGGCGAGCAGGGCCCCGAGCCGAGCTCGTGGGAGAGCCTGTGGGCGGCGCTGGCCGGGGAGCGCGCGACCGTGCGCGGCGACCGGGTGCTGGTGCCCGGCCGGGCCGAGGGCGTGCTCACCGGCGGCAACCTGTCGCTGCTCGCCTCGATGTGCGGCACCCGGTACCAGCCCTCGTTCGACGGCAGGCTGGTGCTGCTGGAGGACATCGGGGAGGAGCCGTACCGGATCGACCGGATGGTGACGCAACTGCTCCAGGCGGGGGCGTTCGACGGGGTGCGCGGGATCGTGCTGGGGTCGTGGGTGGACTGCGGCGATCCGTACCCGGTGCTGGTGGACCGGCTGGCGCCGCTCGGGGTGCCCGTGGTGGCCGGGCTTCCGGTGGGACACGGGTCACCACAGATGAGCGTGTGGCTGGGGGAGCTTGGGGCTATCGATACCGAATCGTGCTCCCTGGCTGGTCCGTTCCGCGACGGGGAGCAGGCAAGGTAGGAAGACACGTAAAGGGACGAACCCGACAGAAGGGACGGTGTGTGAGCTTCTTCAGGCGCGACCCTGAGCCCTCCCGCCGGCCGATCGAGGACGTCGACCTCGACTCCCTGCTCGGCCTCGTGGCGGAGTCCCTGCGGTTCGTGTGCGAGTTCGCCCGCGATGGCGCGTCGCTGACCCTGCGCGGCGACGGCATCGCCGAGCTGGTCGTGAAGCTGACCGGGCTGCGCCGCGAGGCCGGGCGCCGGGCCAGGGAGGACTGGCCGGTGCTGGTCTCCGAGCACCTCGCGCACGCCCTCGCCACCGCCGACGAGCGCTACGACGCCTGCGACCTCGACCAGGTCGCGTCCCTGCTGCGCACCCGGGTGGAGGCCGTCGACGAGGTCGCCGACCTGACCCGGGTGGTGGGGCGGCACCTCAACGCCGACCTGGTGGAGCTGCTGACCGTCGGCTCCCGCCTGGTGCGGCCCGAGGAGGCCGGCTGCTGGCCCGTCCCGACCGCTCAGGCGCTCGACCTGGCCGTCGCGAACGTCCGGCGGGAGGAGCGGCTGCGGGCCGAGAGCATCGAGCTGGGCGGCACGCCGGTGACCCGGCTGACCGGCATGACCCCGGCGGCCGCCACCCATCTGCGCTGGCTCGGCGACCACCTCGCGGTGCCCGCCGACGGGGTGCTGGTGGTGCTGCCGGACCCGTACACGATGCTGGTGCACCCGGTGGACGGCATCGGGGTGGTGCGGGCCATCGAGCGGCTGCGGGTGCACGCGGCGCGTACGGGTGGGCTGAGCTCGCAGGTCTACTGGTGGCACCAGGGGCGGCTGACGCTGATCCGGGCCGACATCGTGGTGCAGCAGGGGCAGACGAGGCTGGTGGTGACGCCGCCGCCGGAGTTCGCCCGCATCATCGCCCGCCTGGCCGTCTGACCCGCCGGACGGCTCACCGGCCCCGCGGCGGGTGTTCCCCGTGGCGCAGGGCCGCGCAGCGGGCGCGGACCGACTCCGCCTGGGCGTCCCCGAGGGTGTCGTAGCACTCCAGAGCCCGCCTCCAGGCGTTCAGGGCCTTGGCGGGGTCGCCGGCGGCGGCGTGCGTGTCGCCGAGCCGCACCAGCGTCTCCGCGGCCGGGTGCGGGTCGTCGCAGGCCAGCAGGAGCTCGGCCGCCCGCTCGTAGCAGGCCACGGCCCGTCCGTGGTCGCCCATGGCGTCCAGGACGTAGGCGACGCTGTCCCAGGCGTGGCCCTCGCCCTGGGCGTAGCCGAGGTCGGCCAGGATGCGCTGCGCCCGGCTGCAGTCCGCGTACGCCTGGTCGTACTCGCGGCGCTGGGCGCGCCACCAGCCGGCGTTGTTCAGCGCGCGGGCCTGGCCGATGGCGTCGCCGCCCGCCTCGAACAGCTCCAGGGCCCGCAGCGCGTGGCGCAGCTCCTCGCCGGGCCGCACCCGGCTGACCGGAACGGCCAGGCCGAGGTGCAGGTGCGCCTCCAGGACCGGCTCCCCGAGGTCGCGGTGCAGCTCGACGGCCCGCTCGAAGTGCGCGACCGCCTGCTGGTCGGCACCGAGCTTGGCGTGGGCGCGGGCCAGGCGGCTGTGACAGCCCGCCTGGGCCAGGAGGTCGCCGAGCCGCTCCGCGCACTCCAGCGCCACCTCCTGGACGCCCAGGATCTCCTCCCAGGGGCCGCGGCGCTGCATGAACTCGCCGAACCCCCAGGCGAGCTGCCAGGCGTGCCGGTCCAGCCCGGCCCGCGCCGCCTCCGCCACCAGCGCGGGCAGCGCCACCGACTCGGCGGCGTACCAGCGCAGGGCCTCCTCCGGGGCGGTGAAGCGCTCGACGGTGACGCCGCGGGCGGGCCGCGCCGGGGCGAGGTGCTCGCGGTGCGGGTAGCAGGCGGCGCTGGCCGCGCAGGCCGAGTGCAGGTAGTGGTCCAGCAGGCGGCGCGTGGCGGCCCGGCGGGTGGCCGGGCGGTCGGCGGCCCGTGCCTGCTCGGCGGCGTACGCGCGCAGCAGGTCGTGCAGGCGCGGCCGGCCGCGGGCCGACAGCTCGACCAGGTTGGCGCGGTCGAGCTGGTCGACGAGCCCGCGGGTGCGCTCCACGGGCAGGCCGGCCAGGCTCGCGACCGCGGCCAGCGCGAGGTGCGGTCCGGCCTGGCCGCCGAGCCGGCGGAACAGCCGCGCGGCCTCCTCGGGCAGCTCGCGGTAGGACCGGCCGAACACGGTCCGCAGGTCGATCGCGGGATCGGTGTCGGCGAACGGCTCCAGATCCGCACCCGCGCGGTCCAGACCGGCGGCGATCTCGGCCAGGGGGAGGTCGGAGCGGCGGACCGTACGGGCCGCCACGATGGCCAGGGCCAGCGGCAGGCGGCCGCACCTGTCGACGATCAGCTCCGCGGCCTCGGGTTCGGCGGCCAGGCGGTCCGCGCCCACCCGGGCGGCCAGCAGACCGTGCGCCTCGTCGGCGGACAGGACGTCCAGGTGCAGCAGGGACGCGCCCACGGTGACCGACAGCGCGGGCAGCTCCGTCCGGCTGGTGATCACGGTCAGGCAGCCGGGCGCCGTGGCCAGGAGTGGGGTGACCTGCTCGGCGGCGCGGACGTCGTCCAGCACGACGAGCACCCGGCGGGTGGCCAGCAGGCTGCGGTAGAGCCCGGTCCGGTCCTCGACGCCCGGCGGGATCCGGGTCTCCGGCACGCCGAGCGCGCCCAGGAAGCGGGACAGGACGGCTGAGGCGTCGGCCGGGTCGAGGGCGCCGAGGTGGGCGTGGAGCTGGCCGCCGGGGAACCGGTCGCGGTGGTGATGCGCCCAGTGCAGCGCCAGCGAGGACTTGCCGACGCCGGGCGGTCCCGAGATCACGCAGACGGCCGCGGAGCCGGCCAGTCGCTCCAGCTCGGCCTTGCGGCCCACGAAACCGGCGAGCCGGGCGGGCAACTGCGCGGGAACCGGCGGCGCGTCCACGCCCGGCGCCGTCCCGCCCGGAGCGTCCCCGCCCGGAGGGCCTGGCCGACGCTCCGGTGCCGCCTGACGGCCTGTTCCGGTTGTCCGGCCTGTCCCGCCTGTTCGGAGGAGCAGGTGGTGGAGGTCGCGGAGGGCGGCGCCGGGTTCGACGCCCAGTTCCTCGGCGATTGTGCGACGTACGCCGGCGTAGCGGGCCAGTGCCTCGGCGGTCCGGCCGCCCTCGTGCAGCGCCTCGATGAGCGCGACGGCCACCAGCTCGTCCAGCGGGTACGCCTCGGCCAGCGGCGACAGTGCCGCGACCGCGGCCCCGGGGTCCTCGGCCGACACCGTACGGGCCCAGCGCAGCACGACCTCCTTGCGCTCCTCCCACAACCGCCGGCGCACCCGTTCCGTCCACTCGCCCGGTAGCCCGGTCAGCGGGTCGCCGCGCCACAACGCCAGCGCCTCCTCCAGCGGTGGACGAGGATCGGCCGCCGTCGCCGCCACCTCGGCCAGGCTCCGGAAGCGCCGCAGATCCACGCCCGGCTCGGCCACGTCGAGCTGATAGCCGCCGACCCGGCGCAGCACGCGGCCCTCGTCGCCGAGCACCTCGCGACGCAGCCGGGTGATGATCGTGTACAGCGTGTTCCGCGCGCCCGGCGGCACGCGTTCGCCCCAGATCCGGGCCTCCAGCGTCTCGGCGGGCACGACCCGGCCCACCTCCCAGGCCAGCGCGGCGAGCGCGAGCGCGGCCTGCGGAGGCCGTACCGGCCTGGTCTGATCCGCGCGCTCCAGCTCCACCGGTCCGAGCAACCGAATCATCATGATCTTCGAGCCTAATCAAGGGGGACCGGTTCATCCCGCGTTGTCACGTCTTCGAGACGGCATTGAGAAGTCATTGAGAAATCGCTCAGACGGCCGGGTGAGGCTGCCCGGGTCAGTTCGTCCTCCCGCCGGGCCGGATCCGGCGGGGATCACGGAAGGCAGGGGTACATGCGTATTCTCACCGGATTCTGCGACCGTCTCGTCGCGCGTCTCGTCCCCCAGGTGACCGCCGCGGCGGCCGGTTGCTGGGTCGAGCGGAAGAACGGTCTGTGCCGCCGCTGCTGCGACTACGGCGACAAGGGCGTCAGGTGCAACGGCTGGTCGACGTACTGCCTGTAGGCACCGCGATCTGACGTGACGGGCCGGGCTCCGCCGACGGGGTCCGGCCCGCTGTCCCCCGTGACGAGGAGGTCTCAGTGATTCACGCCCTGGCGGCGGCCGTGCTGGTGCTGGCGGCGCTGACCGTGCTCAACCTGATGGTGGGCCTGGGGATCGTCCGCCGGTTGCGGGCGCACGCCGAACGGCTCGACGCCCTGGACGGATCCGCCGGCGGCCCGCCGCCCTCGCTCGAACCCGGCGACACGGCCGCGGAGTTCCTGCCGGGGGCCGACCTGCCCGCGCGCACGCTGGTCGGCTTCTTCTCCCCGTCCTGCGCGCCGTGCGAGGAACTGGCCCCCCGGTTCGCCGAACTGGCCGCCACGATGCCGCGCGCGCAGGTCGTCGCCGTGATCGCGGGCCCGCCCGGCGAGGCGGAGCCCATGCGCGCACTGCTCGACCCGGTGGCCACGGTCTTCGCCGGCGAGCCCGACGGAGGGCAGCCGGCGCGGGCGTTCAAGGTCGAGGTCTTCCCCAAGGTCTTCCTCGTCGACGACAGCCGTACCGTGCTCGCGGCCGGACACGACCTGGCCGGCGTGACGGCGGTCGCGCGTGGCTGAGCGGTCCGGGCCGCTCGCGGTGGCCCGGCTGGCCTGGAGCAGCGCGCCGGCCATGGTCGTCGGCTACCTGGCGGCCACCCTGGCGCAGGCCGCCGTCCCGATCGCGGCGGCCTGGTTCACCAAGAGCGTGTTCGACGTGCTGACCGCCCACGGCGGATCGGTGACGGGCCCGGCGCTCGGGCTGGCGGCGAGCGGGCTGGCCGCCGGCGTGCTGCCGAGCCTGTCCGGCTACGCCAACGCCGCCCTGGGCAGGGCCGCCGGGCTGCGCGCCACCGACCGGCTGTTCGCCGCCACCGAACGCTTCGCCGGACTGCGCCACTTCGAGGACCCCGCGTTCCTGGACCGGCTGCGGCTGGCGCAGCAGGCCACCGTCACCTGTCCCACGCTGCTCGGGTCCGCCTTCGACGTCGGCAGGGCCGCGCTGACGGTCACCGGGTTCCTCGGCGTGCTGGCCGTGGTCGATCCCTGGCTGGCGGCCGTCGTGCTGGCCTCGCTGGTGCCGGCGCTCGCCGTACAGCTGCGCCTGGCCAGGAGGCAGGTGGCGATGCTCTGGCAGACCAGCCATGCCGAGCGGCGGGAGCTGTTCTACGGCCAGCTCCTGACCAGCGCCGAGGCCGCCAAGGAGGTCCGGCTGTTCGGCATCGGCGGGTTCCTGCGCGGGCGGATGCTGACCGAACGGGCCCGCATCGACCGCGCCGAGCGCCGCCTCGACCTGCGCCGCCTGGCCGCGAACGGCGCGCTCGAACTGCTGGCGGCGCTGGTGGCCGGAGGCGGGCTGCTCTGGGCGGGCGTGGCGGCGGGCGCGGGCCGGATCGGCGTCGGCGACGTGGCCATGTTCATCGGCGCGATGGCCGGCACGCAGGCGGGGCTCAACACGATGGTGCAGATGATCGCGCAGATGGCGCAGAGCCTGCGCCTGTTCGGCCACTACCTGGACGTCGCCGGCACCCCCTCCGACCTGCCCGTGGCGGCGGCCCCGGCGCCGGAGCTGCGGCACGGCATCGAACTGCGCGACGTGTGGTTCCGCTACGGCGACGAGCATCCCTGGATCCTGCGGGGCGTGAGCCTGTTCATCCCGCGCGGCCACAGCCTCGCCCTGGTCGGCCTGAACGGCGCGGGCAAGAGCACCCTGGTCAAGCTGCTGTGCCGCTTCTACGACCCCACCAGGGGCACGATCCTGTGGGACGGGACCGACCTGCGCCGCCTCGACCCGGCCACCCTGCGCGCCCGCATCGGCGCCGTCTTCCAGGACCACATGGCCTACGACCTGACCGCCGCCGAGAACATCGGCCTGGGCAACCTCGCCCAGCTCGGCCACCGGCCCGCCATCGAGGCCGCGGCCCGGCAGGCCGGCGTGCACGACACGCTCGCCGCCCTCCCGCACGGCTACCGAACCCCGCTGACCAGGCTCTTCGTCGGCGACGACGGAGAGGGAGACGGCGCGCAGGCCGGGGTCGAGCTGTCGGGCGGGCAGTGGCAGCGCGTCGCCATAGCCCGCGCGCTGCTGCGCGACGCCCCCGACCTGATGATCCTCGACGAGCCCAGCTCCGGCCTGGACCCCGAGGCCGAGCACGACGTGCACGTCCGGATGCGGGCCGGGCGGGCGGGGCGTACCGGGCTGCTCGTCTCGCACCGGCTCAACACCGTCCGCGACGCCGACCTCATCGTCGTGCTGGAGGAGGGACGGGTGGCCGAGCGGGGACGGCACGAGGAGCTGATGGCCAGGCAGGGCCCCTACGCCCGGCTCTTCACCCTGCAGTCCGCCGGTTACGTCGAGGAGCCGGCCGGATGAGCTACCTGGCCGGGCTCGTGCTGGTGGTGGCCGCCGCCGCCTTGGTGTGGGCGCGACGGCGGTTCCTGTCGGTACGGGTCGAGGGCGTCAGCATGGAGCCGACGCTGCGGCCGGGGCAGCGGCTGCTGGCCCGGCGGGCCGAGGGGACGACCGGCGACATCGTGATCGTGCGCAACCCGAACGCCACCGCCCCCAACCCGCCGTTGCTGGTCAAGCGGCTGGTCGCGGGCGGGGGCGAGCGGCTGCCCGCCGTCCTGGGCGGCGGGCGCGTGCCCGCCGGGCGGATCGCCGTCCTGGGTGACAACCCGCGGCGCAGCGTGGACTCGCGGCACTTCGGTCTGCTGCGCGCCTCCGACGTGGTGGCGGTCGTCAGGTCCCGGCAGCGGGGGAGCGGCGGCACGCCGGGCTGACGCGCGGACCTCCCCGGGCTCGGCGGCCCGGGAGGTCCGGCCCGCTACGGGGCCTGGTGTCCCACGTAGTCGCGCAGGTGCACGGCGGTGAGCGAGTCGCCCTCCGCCACGAGCCGCGCCGGGGTGCCGGTGAACACCACCTGGCCGCCGTCGTGGCCGGCGCCCGGACCGAGGTCGATGATCCAGTCGGCGTGGGCCATCACGGCCTGGTGGTGCTCGATCACGATGACCGTGTTGCCGTCGTCCACCAGCCGGTCCAGCAGGGCCAGCAACTTGTCCACGTCGGCCAGGTGCAGGCCCGTGGTGGGCTCGTCCAGCACGTACGTGGTGCCGTTCCTGGCCATGTTGATGGCCAGCTTGAGCCGCTGGCGCTCGCCGCCCGACAGCGTGGTGAGCGGCTGGCCGAGCCCGACGTAGCCCAGGCCGACCGAGTGGAGGCGGTCGAGGATCGTCCTGGCCTGGCCGGTGGTGAAGAACTCGCGCGCCTCGGCCACCGGCATCTCCAGGACCTCGCTGATGTTCTTGCCGCGCAGCCGGTACGTCAGCACCTCCGGCGTGAACCGCCGGCCCTCGCACGCCTCGCACACCGACGCCACGTCGGCCATCATCGCCAGCTCGGTGTAGATCAGGCCGATGCCCTTGCAGGCCGGGCAGGCGCCTTCGGAGTTCGCGCTGAACAGGGCCGGCTTGACCCCGTTGGCCTTGGCGAACGCCGTGCGGATGGGGTCGAGCACGCCCGTGTACGTGGCCGGGTTGCTGCGCCTGGACCCGCGGATCGGCGACTGGTCGGCGACCACCACGCCCTCGCGGCCGGAGACGTACCCGTGGATGAGCGAGCTCTTGCCCGAGCCGGCCACGCCCGTGACGACGGTGAGCACCCCGAGCGGGATGTCCACGTCGACGCCGCGCAGGTTGTGCAGGGTCGCGCCGCGGACCTCCAGGTGCCCCTTGGCCGGGCGGACGCCGGTGCGCAGCGCGGCCCGGTGGCCGAGGTAGCGGCCGGTCAGGGTGCCGGAGTCGCGCAGCCCGCCGAGGTCGCCGGCGTAGCAGATGCGGCCGCCCCCGGTGCCCGCGCCGGGACCGAGGTCCACGACGTGGTCGGCGATCTCGATCACCTCGGGCTTGTGCTCGACCACGAGCACGGTGTTGCCCTTGTCGCGGAGCTGGAGCAGCAGGTTGTTCATCCGCTGGATGTCGTGCGGGTGCAGCCCGGCGGTCGGCTCGTCGAAGACGTAGGTGACGTCGGTCAGGCTGGAGGTCAGGTGCCGCACCATCTTCACACGCTGGGCCTCGCCGCCCGACAGCGTGCCGGACTCGCGGTCGAGGCTGAGGTAGCCCAGGCCGATCTCGACCAGCGAGTCCAGCGTGTCGCGCAGCCCGAGCAGCACCGGGCCGACGCTCGGCTCGTCGATGCCCTTGACGAACTCGGCCAGGTCGTTGATCTGCATGGCCGAGCAGTCGGCGATGTTGTGGCCGCCGATGAGGGAGGACCTGGCGGCCTCGTTCAGGCGGGAGCCGCCGCAGGCGGTGCAGCCGGTCAGCTTGAGCGCCCGGTCGGCGAAGGCGCGCGCCTGCGGCTGCATCGACTCGCGGTCCTTGGCCAGGTACTGGCGCTTGACCTTGGTGACGAGCCCCTCGTAGGTGAAGTTGCTCGTGCCGTACTTGATCTTCGTGGCGGGCTTGTCGAGCAGGTCCGCCCACTGCTCGGGGGTGAAGTCGCGCAGCTTGGTGTCGGGGTCGTACAGGCCGGAGCCGACCATGATCTGCCAGTACCAGGTGTCCACCGCGAAACCGGGGACCTTGATCGCGCCCTCGTTCAGGGTCCTGTCCCGGTCGACCAGCTCGTCGACGTCGACGCCGGCGACCTTGCCGAGCCCCTCGCACTCGGGGCACATGCCCTCGGCGCGGTTGAAGCTGAACGCGAACGGCGGCCCGACCTGCGGAGAGCCGAGCCGGCTGAACAGGATCCGCAACATCGTGTACGTGTCGGTGGCGGTCCCCACGGTCGAGCGGGCGTTGGCGCCCATCCGCTCCTGGTCCACGATGATCGCCGCGCTCAGGTTCCGCAGCGAGTCGACGTCCGGACGGGCGAGGCTCGGCATGAAGTTCTGGACGAACGTGGTGTACGTCTCGTCGATCAGCCGCCGGGACTCCGCGGCGATCGTGTCGAAGACGAGCGAGGACTTCCCGGACCCGGACACGCCGGTGAACACGGTGAGGCGGCGCTTGGGCAGGTCGAGGTCGACGCCGGTGAGGTTGTTCTCGCGGGCGCCGCGTACCTGGATGATGTCGTGGCTGTCGGCGGCGGTGTGATCGGAGGAGCGGGCGCGTACGGCGTCGGTCTTGGCGCTGGTGGCCACGGAATCCCTTCTTGTCACATCAAATGGGGAGCAGGGTAGGCGATCGTACCGTACGCCATACGGTGGCCGTGGGCTCCAGGAAAACCGGCGATCAGCGGGACCGGGCGATCAACGACGTGACGAGCGAGGCGGCCAGCGGCAGCAGCGTCAGGCCGGCCAGGAACAGCAGCCCGACCGGCCACAACCCCTGCCCGCCCGACCGCAGCTCGCCCACCACCCCGGCGGCGAAGTGCACGAAGAACGGCGCGGCGGCGACGGCCCCCCACAGCGGATGCGGGACGGCCCACGCGGCGAGCCCGGCCAGGACCGCCAGCGCGGCGAAGGCCGGAAGCAGCGCGGGCGAGTCGAGGACGTCCTTGGGAGCGTCCGGGGCGACCGCGGGCGCGGTCAGCACGCACACGGCGACGGCGGCGACGCCTCCGGCGATCAGGATCACTGCCCACAGCAGGGCGGAACGCGGCATCTCACTCCTCACACTGGTCCTGAGGGCCAGCATGCCCGCGCCGGGCCCGGGGACACGAGCGCTCACCTACTCAACCCGCCTGAGGAGAACAGGCAAGCGTCGGCTCGACCCGCCTGGGGAGAGCAGGCAAGCAGGCGGGCCGCCTGGCTCAGCCCGGCTGAGGGGAGCCGGCGAGTTCTTCGGCCTCCAGGCGGGCCGTGGCCGCCGCCGCGTGGTCGCCCGCCGCCGTGTACGCCTCGGCCAGGCTGCCCAGCGCCCCCGCCAGGAACTCCTGCCACCCCCGCGTGCGCCACAGCCGCACCGACTCCTCCAGGTGCGTGACCGCCTCGCCCACCCGGCCCTCGGCCAGGTCCACCCCGCCCAGCACCCACAGCGCGTCGGCCCGGTGGTGGGCCAGCCGGTGGGAGCGGCTCAGCAGCTCGGCCGCCTCGGCGACCGCCCTGGCCCGCGGGTCGTGGTGCCCGGCGTACAGCTTGGCCAGCGCGACCAGGCCCATCGCCTCCAGCAGCGGGTCGCGGATCTGCCGGTAGATGGCCAGCGCCCGGACCATGTACTCCAGCCCGGCCTCGAACTCCTTGGCGTGGGCGTGGGCGAGCCCGAGGAACTGCAGGGTCGTGGCCTCGAAACGCGGGTTGCCGAGCTTGGTGGCCAGGTCGAGGCCGCGCAGCAGGTGGACGATGGCCATCTTGATGTCCCTGGTGCCGTAGGCCACGGCCATGCACACGTGCGCCCTGGCCTCGCCGCCCTGGTGGCCGCTGCGTTCGGCCAGTTCCAGCGCGAGGCGGCCCGAGCGCAGGCCCTGCGCCATGTCGCCCCTGGCGGCCTCGCCCCAGGCGCGCAGCACGTACGCGTCCGACAGGCCGCGCCGCTCGTCCAGGTCGGTGAACAGGGCGATGAGTTGTTCGGCGCCGTCGTACTGGGCGGCCATGGCCTCGCCGGTCTCGGTCCAGGTGGTGGCGTGCATGAGGCCGCGCCTGATCACCGCCTCGCCCAGCCGGTCGCCGGCGGCCAGGCACGCGGCCAGCACCCGCTCGTGCAGCGCCCGCCAGTCGTCGAACAGGCCGCTCACGTCGAAGTAGCGCTCGGCGCAGCAGGCGGTGTCCCAGGCGACCTCGGCCAGGCCGAGCGCGCACGCCTGCCGGATCGCCGCGACCAGCGCGGTGCGTTCGGTGTCGAACCAGGCCATCGGGTCCTGCCGGATCTCCCACGGCGTGCCGTCGGGCGAGCTCCAGCGCGCGGCCGAGCCGTGGATGATGGCCGAGGAGCTGCCCTGGACGCGCTCGGTCGCCTGCTCGGCCAGTGCGAGCCAGCCGCCGAAGGCCCGGCCGAGCGCCGCCGCGACCGCCTCGGGCCGGTCCTCCAGCTCGGCGCGCTCGCGGGCGTACAGGCGGACGAGGTCGTGGAAGCGGTAGCGCGGCTGCCCGGCCGGGTCGACGCCGCTGATCAGCACGAGCTGGCTGTCCACCAGCGACTCCACCAGCTCCTCGCCCACCGGTACGGGCACGTCCAGCAGCGCGCCCGCCACCCATCCGGCGAAGTCGGGCACCTCCAGCGCGCCGAGCAGCCGGAAGGCCCGCCGCGCGGCCGGTTCCAGCCCCACGTAGCTGAGCGCCAGGCTGGCCCGGACCGCCAGGTCGCCGGTCGCGAACTGGTCGAGCCGCCGCCGCTCGTCCTTGAGCTGGCCGGCCAGCCGGGTCAGCGGCCAGTGCGGCCGGGCCACCAGCCGGGCCCCGGCCACCCGCACGGCCAGCGGGATCCCGTCGGAGAGCCGGACGATCTCCGCCGCCGCCTCGGGCTCGGCCTGCACGCGTCCGGCGCCGGCGATCCTGGCCAGCAGGCGCACGCCCTGCCGCAGGTGCAGCACCGACAGCTCGATCAGGGCCGCGCCGGACAGGCCGCTCAGCCTGGCCCTGCTGGTGATGACGACGGCGCAGCCGGACGTGCCGGGCAGCAGCGGGCGCACCTGCTGCTCGGAGGCGGCGTTGTCGAGCACGATCAGCATGCGCCGCTCGGCCAGGCTGCTGCGGAACAGCGCGGCCCGCTCGTCCACGGTCTCGGGCAGGGTGGAGCGCGGCACGCCGAGCGCGGTGAGGAAGGCGGCCAGCACCTGGCCGGGGTCGGCGGGGTTGGCCTCGGCGCCGTGCAGGTTCGTGTGCAGCTGGCCGTCGGGGTAGTGGCGGGCGATGCGGTGCGCGGCGTGCACGGCCAGCGTGGTCTTGCCGACGCCGCCCATGCCCGCGATCACGCACATGCGCACCTGGCCGGGGCCCTGCGGCGGTTCGTCGCCGAGGAGGGCGGCGAGCTGGGCGAGCTGCTCGTCGCGGCCGGTGAAGTCGGAGATGTCGGTCGGGAGCTGGGCGGGCGGCCGCGCGGCGGGCGTCGCGGCGCCGGCGGGGGCCGGGTCGAGGGTGCCGGTGAGGATGGCCTGGTGCAGGCGGTTGAGCTCGTCGCCGGGGTCCAGGCCCAGCTCGGCTGCGAACACCCGGCGGGCCTCGCGGTAGGTGGCCAGCGCCTCGGCCTGCCGTCCTGACCTGGCCAGGGCGAGCATGAGCTGGCGGCGCGGGCGTTCGCGCAGGGGGTGCTCGGCGACCAGCTCGGTCAGCTCCGCGATGAGCACGGCGTGCAGGCCGCGGGCCAGGTCCGCCTCGATCCGCTGCTCCAGCGCCGCCAGGCGCTCCTCCTCCAGGCGGCGGGCGTGGTCGCGGAGCCCGGCGGTGAGGTTCAGCCCCGCGTACGCGGGGCCGCGCCACAGCTCCAGCGCCTGGCGCAGCAGCGCGGCGGCCCGTTCGTGGTCGCCGCCGGTCAGCGCGGCGCCGCCCCGGCCGGCCAGGGTCTCGAAGCGTTCGGCGTCCAGCTCGCCCGGGTGCACGGCCAGGACGAAGCCGGCGTCGGTGCGGGTGATGCGGTCCTGGCCGAGCGTGCGGCGGAGCTGGTGGACGTACAGGCGGAGGTTGTCGGCGGCGGTGCGTGGCGGGCGCTGCTGCCACAGGGCCTCGATGAGGGTGGCGGGGGAGACCGGGCGGCCGGCCCGGCACAGGAGCTCGGCCAGCAGGGTGCGCTGCTTGCCGACGCCGAGCGGCAGCGGCCCTTGGTCACCCGAGACGTGAAGCGGCCCAAGTACGGCGAACTCCATCGCGCTCCCGGCAAGGACGTTGGTGCACAAGGAAGATCAAAGCTGCTTCAATGTGCATCAACGTCCGACTCCCGTCAACCCTGTGCCGACCGGGAGAAAAGGGCACCGGCGGGAGCCTTTCGTGGTAGCTCCCGCCGGTGGCTCATCCTAGGTCACGGGTGGCCGAAGGCGACCACCGAAAGGAAGTACGCGTACGCGATGCTGCGACATGTCCCCTTGAAGAAGTAGTGGGAGCAGACGCCCCAGTAAAGGACGTAATAGAAGATGTAGTCCACCTGGTACTTGCTATGGACGTACCCCATGTTGCGCAGGGCGTACCCGTAGTCGTGCATCATGCACGCCTGGCGGAAGTCGTAGCCGAGCGGCTTGTCGGGGGACTTGGTGCAGTAGTCGTAGTACACGCCGCGCACCCACCAGCCGGCCGGCGTCTTCTTCCACTGCACGTAACGCCAGCTCCCGTGGTAGTAGGCGTAGCTGACGCCGCAGTGGTTGAAGGCGAAGTGCCAGAAGTTGGTGCACCAGTACCACTTCTTGCCGTCCAGGTCGGCGTTGGAGGTCGGCGACTGGTTGGCGTAGTCGTAGGCGTTGGCGCTGCCGCCCTCCACCGGGTCGGTCTGCAGGAACCGTCCCAGCTTGGGCTGGTAGAGCCGGACGCCCATGAGGATCGTGCCGTCGGGGGTGTCGGCGGCCCGCTCGGCCGCACCGTGCCAGCCGTACCGCATCGCCGGCTGGCCGGCGCGCGGGTTGCCGAACTCGTCGAAGTCCAGCGCCAGCGGCACGCCGCCGGCGTAGACCACGTTGATGTCGTCGTGCAGGTTCGTCAGTTGCAGCCGCACGTCCCCGGTCGCCGAGGTGACCGCGGCCAGGCCGCCGGAGATGGAGTGCACGTTCCTGGTGACGGCGCCGCCCTCCACGACCCAGGCGGGCGTGTCGTCGTCGGCGTCGAAGTGCTCGACCCGCTTGCCGGCCGGGCTCCACGTGCCGCCGGACAGCTGCTCCAGCGTGGTGGTGTTGCGGCGCAGCTCCGGGTCCAGCGTGTACGACTGCCGCACCGAGCCGGACGTCATCTGCCTGACCAGGTCGGTGGTGTAGTACTCCGCCTTCAGCCCGGCCGGCGTGGCCGTCGTGCGGCCGTAGGCGTCGTACTCGTAACCGGCGTCGGCCAGCCGGTCGCCGCCGTCGTAGGCGTGGTTCTCGGTGACCGCCCCCGAGCCGTCGCAGGCGCTCGTGGTCAGCCCGGTCCTGTTGGAGTTGGCGTCGTAGCCGTAGGCCCGGCGCGAGCAGGTGCCGCTGACGGTGTCGTCCACCGAGGCGATCCTGCCCAGCTTGTCGTAGCCGATCTTCTGCGCGGACAGCCCGTTGTGCGTGACCTGCTGACCGTGGATCGTCCAGGTCACCGAGTCGTCCAGCAGCCGCACCCCGGCCGCCGTCTGGTAGACGCGGGTGGAGGGCGCGCCCGACGGGTCGCGGGTGAGGTCGTAGGAGATGCCTCCCGGCAGGTTCTCGTGGCTGATCGAGCCGTCGACGGTGTACGTGGCGGTGAACGTCCCGGCCACCGAGTCGGTCATGGTGGCCAGCGCGCCGCGCACGTCGTCGTAGGCGTAGGTGACCGTCGAGGGGGCGCCGTCGGTCTTCTTGGTGATGCGGTCGAGGGCGTCGTACTCGACCCTGGTCACGCCGCCGTCGGCGTCGGTGTAGGCCGTCTGGCGGCCCAGCGCGTCGTACTCGCGGGTGATCACGGTCCCGTTGGAGGCCGTGGTCCTGACGGCCCGTCCGGCCGCGTCGTAGGTGGTGCTCACCTCCGGCACCGCCGTGCCGGCCCCGCCGCTCACGACGGTCTTGACGATGTCGCCCGCCGGGTTGTACGTGGTCGTCGTGGTCCTGGTCACCCCGTTCGCCGTCTCGGTCACCGACGACACGCGGCCGCCGGGCTCGTAGGCGTACACCTTGGTGACCAGCTCGGCCGGACGGGTGCCGTTGTCGCCGACGCCCGTCTTCGACTTCGTCCGGCACAGCTGCCCGGCCCACTCGGCCCTGCCGCCGCACGCGCCGGTGCCGTCGGCGGTGTAGTACTCGCTGGTCGTGGTGCCCGCGTCGTCGCCGGACGACTTCGGCATCGTGGTGGCGGCCACCCGGCCGTCGGAGTCGTACACGGTCGTCTTGGTGATCGCCAGACCGCCGGGGTCCTCCACGGTCTTGACGCTCTTACCGGTGTTCCAGTCGTAGTACGTCCGGTTCGTTCGCACGTCGGCGTCGGAGGCCGCGCCGGGCACGTACGCGCCCACCGCGACCGTCGTGGCCAGGTTCGACACCTTGGCGTCGGCCGGCCGGCCCTCGTCGAAGGTGTTGACCGTGTGCTTCCTGGCCGCGGCCTGCGTGCCGTTCAGCGTGACCAGGTGCAGCGGGCCCAGCTCGGAGACCATCCGCTGCCCGTCGGAGCTGTAGGCGGACTCCTCGGCCAGCAGCCGCGCCCGGTCGGCGGTCGAGGCGTTGAGCAGCCCGAGCCGGGTCAGCTCGGTCCCGGCGTTCGGCGACTGCCCGAGGGCGAGCGCCCTGTTGCCCGCCGACAGCGACAGCACCGTGTTGCCCTGCGCGTCGTACTGGCTGGTCGAGACCGCGCCGCCGGGCTCCACCCGGTTGACCGTCTGGCCGGAGGCGTTCAGGTAGGTGATCGTGGCGCGGCCGTAGTCGGAGGCGGCCAGCCCGCCCCGCCCGGTGTGGTTGGCCGGCACCTGGTCGGCCGGGAAGATCGCGGTCGCGTCCACCGGGGAGTCGCTCTGCCCCCAGGCGGCCGTGGCCGTCTCGCCCAGCCCGTACGGCGCCCCGGCCCCGCTGATCGGCACGTCGTAGACCACCGACGTGACCGCGGTGCCGTTCGTCTCGCTCGGCGTGCCGGGCCGCAGCGTCGGCCGGGAGACGGCCAGCAGCATGCCGTCCGCGGCGGTGTCGGCGTTGCCCGCCTTGCCGTAGGTGAACGTCCACGGCAGCTCGCCCGGCGGGGTGTAGCGGTTCACCCGGCCGCCGAGGTCGTAGTCGTAGCGCGTCCTGATCTCGGGGGTGGCCGGGTTCCACTGCTCGCGCAGGCGGCCCAGGTCGTCGTAGCGGTACTCCGACAGGCCCATCGGCGCGCTCGCGCCGCCCTCCCACAGGCTGATCGCCTTGACCTGCCCGGCCACGTCGCCGAGCTGCGCGCCCGCGGTCGTGGTCGTGGCGTAGTCCAGCTTGATCAGCCGGCAGCCCTGGGGCAGGCTCGCCAGCGTGTCCACGTCGCAGTCGGCCTGCGTGTACGACGGCGCGATGATCTTGACCGGCCGGGCCAGCGCCTTGCCGTCGGAGCCGGTCACCGACTGCCACACGAACGCCGTGCTGCCCTTGCCGCTGGCCGGGTAGACCGCCCGCACCAGATAGATCGGCGCCGCGGCGTCCACCTTGGCGAACACCGTGCGCTCGGCCGAGTTCGTGTCCGACAGGGTGTAGCGGTCGGCCGCGGCGTCGAAGGTCAGCTTCAGGCTCGCCGCGTCCTGCTGCGGCTCGTACGAGCCGTCGGCGTTCTTGGTGAAGGCCAGCGCCGAGCCCTCGCCGCTCAGCTCCACCGAGGTGGAGGAGGTGGCCCGGAGCTGGGCGAACGTGCCCTGGCCCGACTGGGCGAGCCCGGTCGGCGTCCACTCGGTGCCGAAGACGGCCGCCACGCCCGGCAGCGCCGAGCCCTTGCGCGGGTCACGCGAGGAGAACGAGCGCATCAGGCCGATGCCGTACACATTGGCGTCGGTCGCGGCCATCCTGAAGTCGCCGGTGAGCGTGTTGACCGAGCCCGGGCCGACCGGCTGGGTGGAGGCGCCCTCGCCGTCCCGGTCCACGACCAGGTCCACCGGCTGGGAGGCGGCCGTGCCCGAGGAGGTGGTGAACTCGGCCCTGATCTCGATCGAGCCGTCCTCGGTCAGCGTGTGCGTGGTGTCCCAGACCAGCTCGGGCGAGGCGCCCGCGCTCATCGCCACCGGCCAGGCGACCGCCGACCCGTCGGACTTCCTGCGCACGTCGGCCGCCGGCACCTGGTGCCAGGAGTCGGCCTCGCCGCGCCGGTAGGAGAAGGTGACCGCGCTCAGCCCCGCGCTGCCCGTCGCCGCCAGGACCGTCCGGCGGGCGGTGGACTGCCCGTCCTTGGGCGAGGTGACCGCCGAGCCGCCCGCGTTGAACGCGTACGTCGTCGCCTCCGACAGGTTGCCCGCCTTGTCCTTGACCCACGCCTTGAGGGTGTGCGGGCCGTCGGCGGGCGGCGTCCAGCTCACGGTGTGCGGGGAGCCGCTGCTCGCCGCCGACTGCTGGGTGCCGCCGTCGAAGGACCACGACACCGAGGACACGTCGGCCGAGGCCGGTGTGATGGTGAACTGGCCGGGCTGACCGGCGCCCTTGGCCCACGCGTCCTCGGGGTAGTCGCCGGAGGACACCTCGGGGGCGGGCGGCGGGGCGGCGTCCACCGTGAACGCGAACCAGGCCGACCAGGGGCCGTAGTCGGTGCCGTCATGGGAGCGCACCCGCCAGGCGTAGGACGTGCTCGCCAGGGCCGTGCCGACCTTCCAGGACGCGGTGGCGCCGTTCGCGACGTTCGCGGCCGAGCCGCCGGTCACCTTGGTCGCGTGGTCGGCCGTCCAGACCTCGAAGTCGGCCCGCTGCGCCTGCCCGTCGGCGTCGCTCACCTTGGCCGACAACGTCGGCTGCGCCGCGCCCACCATGGCCGGGCTGGCGCACACCGAGCAGGGCGCGACGGCCAGGGCCGACGGCGTGCCCGGCAGCGAGTTGTAGGTGATGGCGATGTTCGGGTTGTTGGCGAAGCGCTTCCAGTAGTAGTTGTCGGTCTCGCTCCCGGCCTTGACCATGAAGGTGACCGACGTGCCGTTCGCGCTCACCACGCTCTGCACGGCGCTGGTGACGTCCCAGCCGACCCAGGCCGCCGGGCAGGTCGACGCGCCGCCCTGACCGGCCGACGACCAGCCGTAGGCGACGTTCCTGGCGCCGACGTTCAGGTTCGAGGCGGGCTGGTTGTTCCACGTGGTGCCCGAGCCGACGGCGGCGGTCCTGTGCAGCTCGACGTTCCGCGCCGAGCAGGACCAGGCCCACGTCTCCTTGATGTTGAAGGTGGCCGCCGTGATGTGCTTGCCGGCCAGGCCCGACAGGCCCATGTTGAAGAACGAGCGCCGCTTGTAGCCGCCGCCGTTGCTGGTGCCGGCCGTCGCGTCGTTCGTCGAGTTCCAGTACGCGCTGGTGGGATAGGCCGAGTCCACGTACGTCCAGCCGGACTTGGCCGAGGTGAAGCTCGGGTCGATCGTCACCGGGAAGACCGTGGCGGGGTCGGCCAGCAGGGCGGCGTCGGGGGTGACGCGCAGCTCGCGGCCCGACAGCCGCACGCCCATCCTGGCCCGCCGGCCCGGCTGGGCGGCCAGCGCCGGGGTGGCGGGGTTGCGGGTCATGGCCGACTCGGTGGCGGCGTCCCACATCTCCGGGGCCGCCGAGCCGAACACCGGCTCGCCCTCGGCGTCGAGGATCGAGACGTTGCCGTGCTTGTCGGTCCTGGCCTCGCCCTTCTTCACCGACGTGGCGAACGTCAGCTCCTTCAGCGCCGGGTTCGCCGCCGCCTGCCGGGTCTTGACGACGAGCTTCTCGGCGAAGCCGTCCACGTCCGCGGTCAGCACCAGGTCCACGCCCGGCAGCACCTCGGGGTAGGTGGCGGTGGCGCCGTCCAGCACCGGCTTGGGCAGGGCGCCGAGCGGCGCGCCGAGGCTGAGCCGGGTGCCCCGCTCGGTGGCGGTCACCAGCGGGCCGTCGCCGCCGCCGGAGAAGCGGTAGGAGACCGCGGCGGCCTTCGGCGCCACCGTGCCGTCCTGGTCCAGGGCGAGCGTCGGGTCGGCGGGCACCCACGCCTCGCCCCGCCTGACCCGGACCGGGCGGTAGCGGTGCTCCTGGGTGACCGTGCCGGCCGGGTTGACGAAGAACTCGTCGGTCTCGGTGGTCAGCGAGACCGCCTTGATCCGCTTGCCGCAGACCGTGGCGGCCAGCCGGGCGGAGATCTCGGTGGGCATCTCGTCCGGGCAGACCGCGGTCGCCGCGGCCTTGGCGGGCGCGGGCGGGGCGGCCCGCGCGGGGAGCGGCGCGAGGGCCGTGGACGTCAGCAACAGGACGAGGATCGGCGGTAAGGGAGTCAGCCGCCTGCGTTTCTTCAACACCGTCCAACCTCCGCGGGGGGTGTAAGGCTGTTCGGTGCTCAGCGTGATCAGCGGCTGTATAGGCGGCGTATAGATCCCGTAGACGGCCGAAAACCCGTTGCGGCGCGGCGCGGGCGGCTGTTGTACTTCCCGGCGGCACCAGTAACCGGCCGGAGGAGCGGCACGATGAGAACAGCGTTCATGACCTTTCAGCACAGGAATCCCACCTATTCAGAGGGCATGACGCTTCTTGACATCTCCGCGTACCGAGACGTTTCCGCATGTAGATAGACCCGCCCGGCAGGCGCTGCGCCACCTGCTCCCCGGCCCGCGCGCCGCGCTCGCGCTGGCCGCCGCCACCACCGCGGCCACGGCGTTGCCGCTGGCCGCGCCCCAGATCACCCGCCGCTTCGTCGACGACGCCGCCGGCGGCGCCGGGCTGCGCCACCTGATCCTGATCGCGCTCGGCTACCTCGCCCTGGCCGCCGCCGGTCAGGCCGTCCGCATGGCCACCGCGTGGCTCGCCGGCCGCCTGGCCTGGGACGGTACCAACCGCCTGCGCGAACACCTGGCCGGGCATGCGCTCGGCCTCGACCTGGCCTTCCACGCCCGCCACTCGCCCGGCGAGCTGATCGAACGCGTGGACGGCGACGTGGCGGCCGTGGCCGACTTCGTCGTCGCCTTCGTGCTCGACGTCGTGGCCGGGCTGCTGCTGCTGGCCGGTGTGCTCGCCGTCGTGTTCACCGTCGACTGGCGGCTGGGCGCGGCGCTGCTGGCGTACTGCCTGGCGGCCGGGCTCGGGATGGCCGTCGCGCAGCGGCTCGCCGTGCCGTCGGCGACCCGGTCGCGGGAGGCGAGCGCCGCGCTCTACGGCCACCTCGAAGAGCGGCTGGCCGGGGCCGAGGACCTGCGGGCCAACGGCGCAGGCCGGCACGCGCTCGGCCGCTTCCACCAGGTGGCCGGAGCGTGGTTCCGCGCCGAGTGGCACGGCTCCCGCATCGCGGGCGGCCTGCTCGCGGCCACGAACGTGGCGTTCGCGGCAGGGACCGCGCTGATGCTCGCCCTGGCCGCCTGGCTGCTGGACGCGGGCGCGCTCACGGTCGGGGCCGCCGTGCTGCTCTTCCAGTACACGATGATGATCCGCACGCCGTTCGAGCGGCTCATCGACCAGCTCAGGCAGTTCCAGGGGGCGCTGGCCGGGTTCGCCCGCATCGGCGCCCTGCTGGCCGAGCGGCCCGCGCTGCCCGCACCCGCCGCGCCCCGGACGCTGCCCGCCTCCGGCGCCCTCGCCCTGCGGCTGGACGACGTGAGCTTCGCCTATCCCGACGACGGCGAGACCACGCTGTCGGGCATCACCCTCACCCTGGCCCCCGGCGAACGCCTGGGCCTGGTGGGACGCACCGGCAGCGGCAAGACCACCCTCGCCAAGCTGCTGCTGCGCCTGTACGACCCGACCGGCGGCACGGTCGCGCTCGGCGGTCTGGACCTGCGCGAGGCCGACCCGGAGTCGCTGCGCCGCCGGGTCGGCGTGGTCACCCAGGACGTCCGGCTGTTCGCCGGCAGCGTCCGCGACAACCTCACCCTGTTCGGCGCGCTCTCCGGTGACGACGACGACCGCCTGCGGGACGTGCTGGCCGGGGTGGGGCTGGGCGGCTGGCTGTCGGCCCTGCCCGGCGGGCTCGACGGCGAACCCGGCGGCCTGTCCGCCGGCGAGGCGCAGCTGCTCGCCTTCGCGCGGGCGTTCCTGGCCGACCCCGGCCTGGTCATTCTCGACGAGGCGTCCAGCAGGCTCGACCTGGCCACCGAACGGCACGTCGAGGACGGCGTACGGCGGCTGCTGGACGGGAGGACCGGCGTGCTCATCGCCCACCGGCTCTCCTCCCTGGCGCACGTGGACAAGGTCGCCGTGCTGGACGGCGGCAAGCTCGTCGAGTACGGCCGCCGCGCCGACCTGGCCGCCGACCCGCACAGCAGGTTCGGCAGGCTCCTGGACGCCGCGGGGGTGAGCCGATGAGCCCGCGCCGGGCCCTGGGCGTGACGGGCCGCCTGATCGGCTTCGACCCGCGCCTGTACGTGCTCCAGATCCTGCTGTGGCTGCCGGTCCACGTGCTCCCGCTCGGCGGCGGGCTGGTGCTGCGGCAGCTCTTCGACCAGGTCAGCGGGCACAGCCCGGCGACGTTGCGCCAGTCGTTGTGGCTGTGCGCGGCGTTCGCGGGCGTCGAGTTGCTGCGCGGCGTCGTCCTGACGTTCGCCTGGGCCTACGGCTCCTACTGGTGGGACGCGGCGGCCACCCTGCTGCGCGCCAACGTGCTGGGCTCGGTGCTGACGGCGCGCGGCCCGGTCGCCGCCCGCCTGCCGAGCTCCCCGGGCGAGTCGCTGGCCCGGCTGCGCGACGACGTGGCCGAGCTGGTGGAGCTCGCCGACGAGTCGGTCCCCCTGGCCGGAGGCGTGCTGTTCGGCGGGGCGGCGCTGGCCGTCATGGTCTCGATCGACCCCCTTGTCACCGTGACGCTGGTCGTGCCGATGCTCGCCATCGGCCTGCTGAGCAGGCTCATGGGACGGGTGGTCGGGCGGCGGCACCAGCGGGCCAGGGAGCTGGGCGCGGGCGTGACGGCCTTCGTCGGCGAGCTGTTCGGCGGCGTGCTCGCGATCAAGACGGCCGGGGCCGAGCGGGCGGCGCTGGACCGGCTGCGTACGCTCAACGCCCGCCGCCGCGACGCCGCCGTACGCAGCCGCCTGGCCACCGACCTGATGGAGGCCGCCACGGGCACCACGGTCGAGCTGGGCGTCGGCGTCGTGCTGCTGCTGGCCGCCGGGGCGATGCGGCGGGGCGAGTTCACCGTGGGCGACCTGGCGCTGTTCACCAGCTACGTCGGCTGGCTGACGGCGCTGCCGCGCACGATCGGCTCCGTCCTGTACCGCCTGCCCAGGGCGGAGGTCTCGGCCGAGCGGCTGACGGCGCTGCTCGCCCCGCACCAGGACGCCGCCGACCTGACCCGCGACCGCACCCTCCACCTCCGCCACACCCCACCGCCCCCTCCTGCGGAGACGCCCCCGGTCGGCGAGGTGCTGGAGGTGCTGGAGGCGCGGGGGCTGACCGTGCGGCACCCCGGCGGGCGCGGCGTGCACGGCGTGGACCTGACGCTGCCGCGCGGCACGTTCACCGTCGTCACCGGGGCCGTCGGCGCGGGCAAGACCACACTCGTGCGCGCCCTGCTCGGCCTGCTGCCGCTCGACGCCGGGACGATCACCTGGAACGGCCGCCGGGTGCCCGACCCCGGCTCGTTCCTGGTGCCGGGACGGGCGGCGTACGCGAGCCAGATCCCGCGCCTGTTCTCGGAGACCCTGCGCGAGAACCTGCTCCTCGGCCTGCCGGCGGGCGACGATGACCTGGGCCGGGCGCTGGAGCTGGCCGCCTTCGAGGAGGACCTGGCCGCCATGCCGGACGGCCTGGAGACCGTCGTCGGCCCCCGGGGCGTGCGCCTGTCCGGCGGCCAGGCACAGCGGGCCACCTCCGCCCGCGCCCTGGTCCGCGCCCCCGAGCTGCTCGTCGTGGACGACGTGTCGTCCGCCCTGGATGTCGGGACCGAGAACCTGCTGTGGGAGCGCGTCGCCCGGCACGGCCCCGCCACCCTGCTCGTGGTCTCCACCCGCCGGGCCGCGCTCGAACGCGCCGAGCAGGTGGTCGTCCTCGACCGGGGCCGCGTCGCCGGTCACGGGACGCTGCCGGAGCTGCTGCGCACCTGCCCCGAGATGCGCAGACTATGGAACGGGGAAACGATCGAGGAACGAGGGACCACATGAGGATCGACCGCGTGGACCACCTGGTGCTGACCGTCGCCGACGTCGAGGCCGCGGTGCGCTTCTACACCACGGTGCTGGGGATGGAGGCGGTGACGTTCGGAGAAGGGCGGCGGGCGTTGGCCTTCGGGCAGAGCAAGATCAACCTGCACGAGGCCGGCCACGAGTTCGAGCCGAAGGCCGCCCGGCCCGCGCCGGGGAGCGCCGACCTGTGCCTGATCACCGCCGACCCCATCGAGACGGTCATGGGCGAGCTGGCCGCCCACGGCGTCGGCATCGAGGAGGGCCCGGTGGAGCGCACGGGCGCGCTCGGTCCCATCCGGAGCGTCTACCTGCGCGACCCCGACGGGAACCTGGTCGAGCTCAGCAACTATCTCTGACCGGGCATCATGGATGGTGTGCAAGAAACTGCGACAGCACCCGTGACGGCGCCCGTGACGTCACCGGCGATCGCGTCGCTGACCGAGCTGGTCTCCGGCGGCGGCGTCGTGGTGCTCAGTGGCGCCGGGCTGTCCACCGAGTCGGGCATCCCCGACTACCGGGGGCCGACCGGGCGGTCCCGGCGCGCCGAGCCGATGACGTACCAGCGCTTCACCGGCAGCGCGGAGGCGCGCCGCCGCTACTGGGCGCGCAGTCACGTCGGCTGGCGGCAGATCGGCCGGGCCGCGCCCAACGCCGGCCATCGCGCGGTGGCCGAGCTGGAGCGGCGCGGCCTGCTGGCCGGCATCGTCACGCAGAACGTCGACGGCCTCCACCAGGCCGCCGGCGCCGGCCGGGTGATCGAGCTGCACGGCGGCCTCGACCGCGTCGTCTGCCTGTCGTGCCGGGAGCGCACCCCGCGCGCCGAGCTGGAGCGCCGGCTCAGCGCGGCCAACCCGCGCTGGGCCGCCGAGGGCCACGCCAACCCCGACGGCGACGCGGCCCTCACCGACGCGCAGGTCGCCGGGTTCCGGGTGGTCGACTGCGGCTCCTGCGGCGGGCTGCTCAAGCCCGACGTGATCTTCTTCGGGGAGAACGTGCCGAGGGATCGTGTGGCGGAGTGCTTCGCGCTCGTGGACGGGGCGCGCTCGCTGCTCGTGCTGGGGTCGTCGCTGGCGATCAGGTCGGGGCTGCGCTTCGTCACCAGGGCCGCCGAGCTCGGGCTGCCCGTCGCCATCGTCAACCAGGGCCCCACCGGCGCCGACGCCGACGCCACCCTCCTGCTCGACGCCCCGCTCGGCGCGACCCTGACCGAGCTGACCGCCCGGCTCTGACCCCACACCCGCACCCGGCGGACCGCAGGGCGGCACGGGAGGGGCCGGCGCAGGGCCGGCGCGGGGCCGGCGCGGGGGTGGTGCGGAACGGCGCAGGGGCGGTGCGGGGGCGGCACAATGGGGGGCATGCCTCCTCGTCCATGCCCCTGCGGTCTGCCCGCGTCCTACGCGGACTGCTGCGGGAGATACCACCGCGGTGAGGGGTCGGCCCCCACCGCGGAGTCGCTCATGCGGTCCAGGTTCAGCGCGTTCG
The DNA here is from genome assembly GCF_040675375.1 of Nonomuraea sp. NPDC049607. Taxonomy (NCBI): domain Bacteria; kingdom Bacillati; phylum Actinomycetota; class Actinomycetes; order Streptosporangiales; family Streptosporangiaceae; genus Nonomuraea; species Nonomuraea sp. NPDC049607. The sequence goes on along the minus strand of NZ_JBFAOV010000029.1, from coordinate 11,719 downwards.
CCGTGGGGGACGAGTCCTACCTCATGGCCACCTGGCACCCCGCCGACCGCCCGGCCCGCCTCGACCTCGACAGGAAGGTCGCCTGGGTGGAGCTGGAGGTGCTGGAGAGCACCGGCGGCAGCCCCGTCCACACCGAGGGCACCGTGCGCTTCCGCGCCCACTTCGTCAACCGGCGGGTGCCGGGCGTGCTCGACGAGCACAGCAGGTTCGTCCGGCTCGACGGGCGCTGGGTCTACGCCGGGGTCGTCGCGAGCGGCCGGTAGTCGCAGTCGTAGCCGAAGTACCGCGGCCCGGCCAGCTCCAGCCCGCCCGGCGACGTCCAGCGCGGGTCGCAGGGCACGGCGATGACCGTGACGCGCAGGCCGTAGCGCATGGCCTCGGTGGTGACCGGCTCGCCCGAGTCGGTGTCCAGCACGCAGATCAGGTCGGGCGTGGTGGCCACGATCTCGCCGTCCCGGCGGGCCAGCAGGTGCTCGTTCTGGAAGCTGAGCTCCAGCGTGCCGGTGCCCTCCAGGCGGGCCTGGCCGCGGGCGAAGCCGCCGGTCGTGCGGCGCTCCACGTCCACGACCTTGCCGGTGAACAGTTTCAGGCCGCCCAGCACGTCCAGGGCCGCCGCCACCGGGTCGGCGTGGCCCGCGCGGGCCAGCCGCACGGCCCGGCCCAGGTCCTCGGCCAGCGTCAGCGTGGCCGGCACGAGACCGTCGCGCAGCTGGTCGCCGCGCATGACGGTGTCGGCGCAGGAGACCTGGCAGCCCATCTGCACGCACGCCGCCCGCGCCAGGCGCTCGGCCCACACGTTGGAGACCGTCTCCAGCACCAGCGTGTTGCCCTTGTCGTCGGCCAGGGCCATCGGCGTGTTCGGCACGCCGATCAGCGTCGGCAGCACCATCTGCGCCTCGGGGAAGGCGCGGCCCATGGCGTCGCCGTCCACGATCGGCAGGCCCGCCTGCGCGGCGGCGGCGATCGGGATCATCGAGTTCACGCCGCCGACCTCGATGGGCACGATGTGCGTGGCCGGACGCCCGAGCACCGCCTCCAGGGCGCGCAGCGCGGTCAGCTCCTCGGTGCCCGCCGGCAGCTTCTCCAGCAGCACGGTCGGCGCGCCCATGCCCGAGACCGCCACGACGGTGGCGTCCGCGGGCACCTCGTCGATGGCCACCAGCGGCACTGGACCGTGCCTGCGGATGGCCTCGCGGGCCAGCAGCTTGCCCACGTACGGGTCGCCGCCGCCGCCGGTGCCGAGGATGCCGGCCCCGCGGGCCATGTCGTCCAGCCGGTCGATTCCGATCTCACGCATCGATCTTCTCCAGGTCCAGGTCGCCGACGGCCTTCACCCTGATCCGGGTGGCGTCGCCGGGCAGGTAGGCGAGCGGCAGCTCCTCCACGTCCACGATCCGCACGCTGCCCGCGCGGGCGCCGCCGCGCTCGGCGCGGATGATCGCCTCGCTCTTGGCCTCCTCCAGGATGCGCTCGCGCGGGCCGGAGAAGACCCGGTCCACCTCGCCGCCGACCTGGGCGATGGCCGCGCCGACCGCGTTGGCCACCTCGAAGTGCGCCGGGCGGCGCACGTCGTCGAAGCCCGGCAGGTCCTGGATGAGCACGCTGCCGCCGCCGACCAGCACGACGGGCAGCGGCGCGGACGAGGTGCGCATGCGGTCCACCGCCTCCGAGACGCGCTCGGCGATGAGCTTGAGCGGGCGCTGCGGGTCCACGTGCGCGACCTTGGCGCGGTCGCCGATGTCGGCCAGCCCGGCGGCCACGGCCAGGTCGGTGGCGGTCAGCGTGCCGCCGCCGAACACCAGCGCCTCCTCGGTCAGCCGGTAGCCGACGCTGCGCGGGCCGGTGGTGCCGTCCTCGGCGACCAGCGAGCCGCCGCCGATGCCGATCGACAGCACGTCGGGGATGCGGAAGTTGGTGCGCACCTCGGCGACCAGCGCCTCCCCGGCGGCCTCGCGCGGGAAGCCGCCGACCAGGATGCCCACGTCGGAGGTGGTGCCGCCGATGTCCACCACCGCGCAGTCGGTCAGCCCCGACAGGTACGCGGCGCCGCGCATCGAGTTCGTCGGCCCCGACGCGAACGTGGCCACCGGGTAGCGGCGGGCCTGGTCCACGTCCATGAGCGTGCCGTCGTTCTGGGACAGGAACAGCGGCGCGTCGATCCCGGCCACCCGCAGCGCCTCGCCGAAGGCGGCCACGGTGCGGTCGGCCAGCGGGCGCAGGGCCGCGTTCACGATCGTGGCGTTCTCCCTGGCCAGCAGGCCGACCCGGCCGATCTCGCAGGACAGCGACAGGTGCACCTCCGGGCCCAGCTCGGCGGCCAGGATCTCCGCGGCCTGCCGCTCGTGGGCGTCGCTCACCGGGGAGAAGACCGAGGAGATCGCGACCGTGCGCAGGCCGCGCCGCCTGATGTCGGCGGCGACGCCGCGCAGCTCGTCCGGGTCGGGGGCGGAGATGGGGGCGCCGTCGTACTCGCAGCCGCCGTGGCACAGGTAGACCGCGCCCTCGGCCGCCTGGCGCAGGCGTTCGGGCCAGTCCACCATCGGCGGCAGCGCGGCGGTGGCGGGCAGGCCCAGCCGGACGGCCGCGACCGGCTCCAGCCGGGCGGCCTCCACCAGGGCGTTGACGAAGTGGGTGGTGCCGATCATCACCGCGGACACCCGGGTGGCGCCCAGGCCGGCCAGGGCCGCGGCGACGCCGCCCGTGACGTCCGCGGTGGTGGGGGACTTGACGGTGGCCAGCACCTGGCCGTCGTCGCCGATGAGGGCGGCGTCGGTGTTGGTGCCGCCCACGTCGATGCCGATACGCATCAGGGAGGACTCTCTCTTCTCAGACGGTGAGGCTCAGACGGTGAGGCTCAGACAGTGAGCGTTCGGACGGTGAGGCTCAGACGGTGAGCGCGGGCCGCTCGACGGGGACCTCGCGGGTGCCGCGGACCAGGCCGAGCCGGCCCGCGACGACGTAGCCCAGGCCCGCGAGGATCAGGGAGTTCAGGGCCGGGATGCCGATCCACTGGTAGTGGTCGCTGAGCCAGCCGACGAGCGCGGAGGCGCCCCAGATGACCAGCGTGGCGGGCACCCAGGTCGGCTCGGTCTCGGGCAGCGTGCCCGTGGCGCGCGAGGCGTCCAGCACCGGACGCCAGCGCCGCACCACGAAGTACTCGGCGACCATGATCCCGGCCACGGGCGGCGTGATGACGCCGAGGATCAGCAGGAAGTCGGTGAAGCGCTCCAGGATCCCGGCGGCGGCCAGCACGCTGCCCAGCACGCCGATGCCGACGGTGACGGCGACCCGGTTCAGCCGCACCCCGATCGTGGACTCCACGGCGTTGAGCAGGCCGAGCGCGGCGGAGTACAGGTTCCAGTTGTTGATCTTCACGGTGGCCGAGATGAGGACGATGACGCCGATCACGCCGGAGGACGCCGTGATGATCGCGATCACGTCCGAGGACTTGACCGCGTAGGCCAGGAGCACGCCGGCCAGGCCGAGCACGTACTCGCCGAGGGAGATGCCGACGAGGGTCTGCTTGACGACGTCGCCGGTGTTGCGGTTGAACCTGGTCATGTCGGGCGTGGTGACCGCGCCGATGATGTAGGAGCCGGCCACGATGGTGGCGCCGGTCGCGATGCTGATCGGCTCGCCGAACGGCGGCGACGCCACCAGCGACCCCAGGTCATGTCGCGAAATTTCCACCCACATCGCCCAGCCGGCCAGGCCGAGGAACGCCGGCACGGTGATGAACGCCGTCATCCCCATCGCCTTGAACCCCCGGATGACCAGCAGCGTCACGCCGATGCCCGCGATCATGGCCCACACCCAGAGCGGCAGCCAGGACATGATCGAGTGCAGGCCCGAGGCGAAGACCGCGGTCTGCACGCCGAACCAGCCGAACAGGCTCAGGGCGATGATCACCCCGATGATCGTGGAGCCGTACCGGCCGAAGCCGGTCCAGCGGGCGAGCATGGAGGTGGACAGGCCCTCGCGCATCCCGGCGATGCCGACGAAGATGCACACCACCTCCAGGATCACCGAGCCGAGCGTGAACGCCCAGAACGCGCCCCAGAACGACAGCCCGGCGCCGAGCGTGGCGCCCAGCAGGAACTGCGTCAGGTCGGAGAGCTGGCCGAAGCGTTGCACGGCCACGTTGAACCAGGAGTAGCGGGCCGATTGCGGCACCCGCTCCAGGGGGTAGTCGGAGTCGGTCATGGCGGTCTTCCTTCGCGTCGGGGGGTCGTGGCGGGGGCTCACGAGCGGGCGGTCACAGCAGGTGGTCTCAGGGCGGGCGGGTGGTCACAGCGGGCGGGTGGTCACAGGAGCGAGGGCGGCCCGGCGGCGCGGGCGCGCAGCCGGACGAACGGGCCGGGCAGGTAGGCGAGCGGGATCTCCTCCACGCCGATGAGCCGCACCCGCCGCGGATCGGCCCCGGCGCGGACGGCCGCCGCCCTGGCCTCCTCGGCCACGGGTTCGAGCGCCGCGGACAGCGCCGAGCGGTCGGGCAGGCGGACGATCCGCTCGTACTGGCCGCCGACCGGGCTGACCGCCGCGCCGATGGCGCCCGCGGCCGGCCCGTGCGCGGGATGCAGCCCTTCGGGCACGGCCTGCTCCCCGCCGCCCACGACCACGAGCGGCAGCAGCCCGGCGCCCGGTTGCAGCCGGTCCACGGCCTCGGCCAGCTCCTGCGGGTCGACCGGCCGCGGCACCCTGATCAGCCCGGGGATGCGCAGCCCGACGGGCACGCCGCCGATGTCCGCGCCGCCCACGGCCTCCTCGGGATAGCCGCCGGCCAGCACGCCGACGCGGACGCGGGCGGCGCCCACGTCGGCGACCACCGCGTCACCTAGTCCGGTCAGCGCGCCGGCGCCGCGCAGCACGCTCGCCGGGCCGCTGCCGAGGCTGAGCGCGGGATGGCGGGCCAGGTGCTCCAGGCTCATCAGCGTGCCGTCGCCGCGGGTCACGAACGCCGCCGCCCCCGGGCACAGGCCCGCCAGCGCGGCGGCCAGCCCGCCGGAGACCGCGCCCGCGAACCCCGACAGGGCGGCGTCCAGCACGGTCGCGTTCTCGCGTTCCAGCAGGCCGAGCGAGCCCAGGTCGGCCGACAGCGCGATCGGCACGCCGCCGCCCAGCTCCGACCGGACGATCTCGGCGGCCTCGCGCTCCTGCTCGCCGTCCAGGGGCGAGAACAGGCCCGCGACGGCGACGGCCTGCGCGATGCCCGCCACGCCCGCGGCGAAGCGGGCCACGGCGTCCCGGTCGAGTGGCGTGCGGTCCTCAAGGTCGAGGCCGCCGCCGCCGTCCACGACGGCGGTGCCCGCGTTCACCGCGGCGCGCAGGTCGGGCGGCCAGCCGGACAGCGGGCGCACCGCGGTCGCCGAGACGCCGGCGATGCGCAGCACGGCGACCCTGCGCAGCCCGGACCGCCTGGTCACAGCGGTGGCGGCGCCGCGCAGGCCGACGGCGACCTGGGTCGGCCCGCCGTCCAGGGGCAGGCGTCGCAGCGCGGCGCGCACGCTGGCCACCGGGTCGCCGGGGATCGACGCGATCTTGACGGTGGCGCGCACGGCGCCGTCGTCGGCGACGACGGCCGCGTCGGTGTTGGTCGGCCCGACGTCCACCCCGGCCCTCACGTCCCCGCCTCCCGTTCGGTGGGGGAGGGGCTGAAGGCCGTGCCCGCCGGGGTTTCCGGCGTCGCGGGAGAGGGGGAGGCGGCCGGTGGGGGAGGGGGGGCCAGGCCGGTGAGCCCGAACGCGGCGGGCCCCGCCAGCCGCAGCCCCTCGGGGGTGTGCCAGACCGGGTCGCAGGGCAGGCGCACCACGCTGACCCGCAGCCCGTACCGGACCTGCTCGGCCTGGACGACCTCGCCCGTGCGGGTGTCCAGCATCGCGATCACGTCAGGCACCACGGCCAGCGGGCGGCCGTCCTCGATGACGGCCAGGAACTCGCTGCCCGCCTGGATGCGGACCAGCCGCCCCTGGTCGGGCCCGAGCCCTTCGACGAGGATCGACCCGGCCGTCTCCGCGACCTTGCCGGTGACCAGCGGGTCGGGCAGCCGCGTCCCCAGGCGCACGGCCCGGGTGACCGAGCCGAGCGCGGTGGAGGCGGCCACCTGGCCGCCGCGCATGATGTACTCGCTGGTCGCGACCTGGCCGCCGAACGCCTCCAGCGACGCCCGTACCAGGCGTTCCAGCCAGCCGCCGGTCACCCGGTCGACGACGACGGTCCGGCCGCGCTCGTCGCACAGCACGGCGGGGGTGGGCGCGATGCCGCGCAGCTGCATCACCGTCTGGTCCATGCGGGGGAAGGCGCGGCTCATGCCGTCGGCGTCCACCAGCGGCAGCCCGACGCGGGCCGCCCAGGCCACCGCCAGGCAGCCGTTCGCGCCGCCGATCTCGCTGGCCAGCACCGCGCCGACGGGCGCGCCGTACAGCTCCTCGATCTTGTCGCGCAGGTAGACGGGCTCGTCGGTGCCGCCGACGCGCTCGGACATGACGGCCGAGGAGCCCGCGGTGCCCACGGGCATGACCAGCAGCTCGGGGTCCAGCTCGGCGGGCTGGACGACGCGCACCGGCCCGTGGTCCTCCAGCGCCTGCAGCGCCGCGGCGCGGGCGATGGTCACGGGGCCGCCGCCGCCCGAGCCGAGCACGGCACAGCCGCGGGCGAAGGCGGGCAACAGCCCGGTGTCGAGGTCCATGCTGACGAGGTTACGAAGCCGCAGGTAAAGCCGGATGTTCCGGCAGCACCTTTTTGGCGGGCTTCGTGTGCCGATGGCACACTGATGGCATGTTCCTGCTGGAAGAGCTGCGCCCACTGGCCGGGCCGGGCGTGCCGGCGGCGGCCTCGGGCGTGCGCCTGGTCGAGGACCTGGGCCTGATCGCGGGCCAGCCGCCGGGGTCGGTGCTGGTCCTGACGGGCGCGGCCTCGCGGCAGGCGGCCGGCTACCGGCTCGACGTCGCGCTGCGCGACGCCGCCGCGGCCGGCGCCGTGGCGCTGGTGCTCACCGCGGCGGTTGGGGGGAGCACGGAGAGCACGGGGAACGCGGTCGACCGGAGCGCCGCCGCGCTGGCCGAACGCGGCGGCGTCGCGCTGCTGGCGGGCGACGGCGACCTGGCGGAGCTGGTGGTGGCCATCGACCGGGCCATCGCGGGCGACGCCGCCGAGGCGCTGGTCCGTACGGCGCGCGCCGCCGAGGCCGTGGCCCGGGCGGGCGGCGTCCCCGAGCGCATCGCCGAGGCGGCCGGGGCCGCCCTGGGCCTTCCCGTCCAGGCCGACGGCGGCGCCTTCGCCGTCGGGGCGCACGACCCCGCCGGCACGCACTTCGAGCGGGCCGCCGGCATCGTCCTCAGGCTCGCCGCCCTGGCCGCCGCCGCGGGCCCGTCCGACGAGCTGCCCGGACGGTCCCGCGCCCAGCTCCTCACCGAGCTGCTGGTCGCCCCCGAGAAGCAGGCCCAGGAGCTGGCCCCCCGCGCCAGGGCCCTGGGCCTGCCGATCGACGACTGGCACGTCGTCCTGCGCCTGGAACCCCCGACGGACAGCGCGAGAGACACCGCCACGGACGACCCGGCGGACGGCGGCCAGGAACGCTACGCCCTGCTGGAGACCGTCGCCTCGCGGGCCGTGCGCGCGGCCCGCGAGCTGGGCGGCGCCGCCTGGAACGCCGCGCTCGCCGGGGACGCGCTCATCGTGGTCCGCAGCCAGCGCCGCGACCAGGGCAGGGCGGGCCTGCGGGAGGCGGTGCGCGACGCCGCCCGTCTGCTGGACCGGGTCCGCCCGGCGGGCGCCGAGCTGCGTTGCGGGGTCAGCACCGCCCACCAGGGCCTGGTCGGCCTGCGCACCTCCGCCTCCGAGGCGCGTACGGCCCTGCGCCGCAGCTCCCTGCCGCTGGCCACCTACGACCTGGCCGGTCTCGACCGGATGCTGGAGGAATGGTACGCCTCCGACGCCGCCCAGCACGCCGTCAGGGAACTGCTGCAGCCGATCCTCGACCTCGGCGGCGAGCGGGCCGCCCACCTCCTGGCCATCCTGCGCGCCTACCTCGACCACAACGGCTCGCCCGCCCGCGCCGCCGAGGAGCTGCACCTGCACCGCAACGCCGTCAGCAGGAACGTGCGCCGCATCGAGACCCTGCTCCAGGCCGACCTGGACGACCCCCGGCAGCGCCTGGCCCTCCAGCTCGCCTGCCGCGCGGCCTCCTCCCGCTGAAGGACGGCGCCCCGGGACCCTGCTCCCAGCCCGCGTTCGCCCGCCAGGACGAGGAAACCCGGCGGCCCGGTCCCTAGATTCGGGGACATGATCGTGAGAGCGCGCCGCCTGCTCACCTGGTTCGCCGGCCTGGTGCTGGCGGTCGCCTGCGCGGGCCTCGGCTACGAGACCGCCGCCCGCCGCGGGGACGCCGCGCGCTACCCGCCGCCGGGCCGTCTGGTGGACGTCGGCGGCCACCGCCTCCACCTGCGCTGCACGGGCTCCGGCGGCCCGGTGGTCGTGCTGGAGGCGGGCCTGGTCGAGTCCGGCGCGAGCTGGGAGGTGGTCCAGCGGCGGCTGTCCACCGGGCTGCGCGTGTGCTCCTACGACCGGGCCGGTTACGCCTGGAGCGAGGACGGCCCAGAGCCGCGCACCGCGGGCCGGGCGGCGGCGGAACTGCGCGCGCTGCTCGCCGCCGCGGGCGAGCCCGGTCCGTACGTCCTGGCCGGGCACTCCTACGGCGGCGAGATCGTCCGCCTGTTCGCCGCCCGGTACCGGGAGCTCACGGCGGGCGCGGTGCTGATCGACGCCACCGACGAGGGGGCCGCGGCGGCCATGCGGGTGTCCAGGCCGCTGGTGGCCGCCCAGCTCACCGCCAACCAGGCGCTGGCCAGGATCGGCCTGCTCCGGCTGGCGGGGGATCTCCTGGTGCCCGGCGACGCCACCCCGGCGGGCCGCGCCGCCGCCCCCGTCGTCTACGGGCCGGGCAGCATGGCCGCCGCCAGGGCCGAGGCGTGGGCCTCGCTCGACAGCGCGCGGGAGGTCGCCGACGCGGCGGCGGCCGAGCGGGGCGGGCCGCCGGTCGTGGTCGTCATCCCCTCCGGCGGGCCGCCGGAGGCCCTGGACCAGGCCCGACGGTTGGCCGCCCGGTCCAGGCGCGGCCGCGTGGTCGTGGCCGGAACCTCCGAGCACTACGTGCAGTACCGGCAGCCGGATCTCGTCGTCGCCGCGATCCGGGAGATCGCCGCCTCCGCCGGACGGTGAAACTGGGTCTTGCCGGTTCGGTCAAGTCGGCTTTCAATGATCGGGACACCGGTGATCCTGGAGGAGCCGAATGCGTGGCTTGAGGGCGTCCGCAGTCATTCTGATGATCGTCGTCTCGACGTTCCTCGCCTCCGGGCCGTCGTCGCTGCCGGCGGTGGCCGGGCCGGCCGACCCCGAGCCCGCCTCTCTGGTCACGCTGTCCGTGCCCGACAAGGCCGCGATGGTACGGCTGGTCGCCTCCGGCGCCGACCTGACCGAGCGGGTCCGTCCGCAGGCCGACGGCAGCGTCCAGGTGGACGCCGTGCTCACGGCGAGCAAGCTCGCCGAGCTGAGGTCGTTCGGCGTGGGCCTGGCGTCCGGCACGCCGCCCGCGGCCCGGCAGGCTCCGGCCACCGCCGCGCAGGACCAGATCGTCATCGAACGGGCCGTCTGGTACAAGTCCCGCGACGGGTACTTCCTGTCGGTCGAGGCGAGCAGCAGCGCGGGCGAGCCGGCCGCGCTCACCGTCACCTGGACGGGCCGCCGCGGCGCCACCGGGCAGGTAGCGATGGTCCCGTTCGTGGACGCCGGCGTCTACATGGGCCACCAGTTCAGCACGCCGGCCCCGGTGACGGTCGAGCCGCAGCGCGTCACGGTCACCTCGGCGACCGGCGGCAAGGCCGAGGCCCGCGTACGGGAGTGGCCCGACGGCGAACGCCCCGACCACCGGGCGCCGGGCTACCAGAAGGACTTCGTCACCCAGTACATGCCGCCCGCCCAGCTCAACGAGCGGATCCAGGCGCTGCACCGGCGCTACCCGTCGCTCACCGACGTCATCCCGCTGCCGAACCTCACCAACGGCTACCGCCGCCGCGCCCAGGCCCTGATCGGCACGCCGCCCGGCGCCGCCGTCGTGGTCACCTCCGACGCCTACGGCTCCGAGGGCGGCAACGACCTGTCCGTCGAGCTGGCCGCCCCCGGCGCGCCGGACCGGCCGCTGCAGGTGAGCGTGAACGGCAAGCAGGTCACGGTGAGCCTGGCCACCGACGGCTCAGGGACGCCGGTCAGCACCGCCGCCCAGGTCGTCGCCGCGGTCAACGCCACGGCGGGCACCGGCGTGAAGGCCGCGACGTACCGCACCGACCCGGGCGCGGGCGTCATGGCCGCGGCCCCCGCCACCCGGCTCACCGACTCGCTCAAGGCGCCCGCCGACGTCTCCCGCAAGCCCATGCGGGTGCTGGCCCTGCGTGTCGGCGTCCACCGGGACGGCTCGCGCACCGGCGTGCTGGCCTACGCCCAGGAGCACGCCAGGGAATGGGTGGCGCCGCTGGTCACCGTCGAGGCCGCCGAACGGCTGCTGCGCAACTACGCCCGCGACCCCGCCACCCGCAAGCTGCTGCAGCGCACCGACATCTTCATCGTCCCCACGGTCAACCCCGACGGCGCGAACTACAGCTTCTACGACTTCAACGGCCAGCGGAAGAACATGACCAACCACTGCCCGGCCGCGCAGTCCGACCCGGCGCAGCGCAACACCTGGGGCGTGGACGTCAACCGCAACTACGCCGTGGGCTCCCTGTCGGACGGTTACTTCGGCGCCTCGGCCAACTGCCAGAGCGGCACGTACGCGGGTCCGGCCGAGCATTCGGAGCCGGAGAGCCGCAACGTGATGTGGCTGGCGGACACGTACCGCAACATCCGGTTCGCCATGAACGTGCACAGCTACGGCGGGTACTTCATGTGGCCGCCCGGGGCGTACAAGCTGGACGGCCGCGTGGCGCTGCCCAGGCCGAGCGCCCAGGAGGAGGCGTACTTCATGCGTTCGGCCCGGACGATCGAGCAGGCCATCGCCGGCGAGCGCGGCACGGTGATCTGGCCGCAGCAGACCGGCCCCGTGACGGACGTGCTCTACTCGGCGGCCGGCAACTCCGCCGACGAGCTCTGGTACGACCACGGCATCTACGGCTGGGACTTCGAGGTCGGCGCCGACCTGTGGAACCCGGCGGCGCGGACGTGGGAGGGCGTGGGCTTCCAGCCGCCGTTCGAGGAGGGGCACGCCGAGGCGATGGAGTTCGCCGCCGGCCTGATCTCGCTCGTGGGGGTGGCGGCCGACTACCGCGAGCGGTGACCCGCCGCCCGACGTCTGCCTCCCGACGTATGCCCAGGTCATGAGGGGAATGGGCGGGGCTTGCCTGTCGTTTGCATACGCATACCCCGGTGTGCTTTGGCTGTGATTGAGGCTGTTTGCTGGGGGTTTACGGTTCAGAGGTAGATCATTGCCCGTTTTGGGGTGTTTGGTTTGCGTTTGTCCGTTTCTTGGGTTAACGTTGTACCCATCGGCGGGTGAGAGACCCTCTCTTGACCAGGGTCCGCCCGCGTTGCGCTCCACGTAGCGACCGACGGCCATCGCGCCCGGCTACGACCCTTTTTGTTCACTGATGCACCTCCTGCGAGCGCACACCCCCCTCTCGTGATCCCACTTCACCAAGGAGACCACCTGATGACTGCTCGCCTGCGTTCTTTC
>NZ_JBFAOV010000028.1:0-130607 GCF_040675375.1 Nonomuraea sp. NPDC049607 | reverse complement strand
CGATCTCACCGAGCAGCCCGTCGGCGTCCTCGGGCAGACGGGTGCGGAAGTCGCCGTCCCGGACCGCCGTCAGCCCGCCGAGCAGCTGACGCAGCCGAAGCTCGTCGACCTCGGCACCCCCGGACGTGCTACGGGAGCCACCGGTCATCGCTTCGCTCATGTCACCCTCGTGTCCTACGACGTTGTCAGGACTGTCCTGCGACGACCTCGCGAACGGCCCCCATCAGGAGACCATGAGCGAGGTCATTGACGGGACAATCGTGGTTGTTGTCCATCCGGATTCTAGAACCGGCGCCCGTGATCTTCATCCCTGTCCGCCGACAAGCGGCGCGGACGCGGGACGGTCACGACGACTCACGGAGGTCGTCGGGGCGCGGCGCGCCCATCGCCGCCACGGCGTCGCCGACGTCTTCGTGCACGGTCAGCGAGGACCACACGCCGGTGACCTTCAGCACGCGCTCGGGCAGCTCCTGCACGGCGGCGAGGCGGAGCACGCCGCCCTGTTCGAGCACGGCGGCGTTGAGGCGTAACAGTATGTGCAGGCCACGGCTGTCCATGAAGGTCAGGCCGCCCAGGTCGAGCACCACTCCCGCCCCGGGCCGCCGGCGCCGCTCGGTGAAGGACTCCAGCCGCGGTGAGTTGGAGGAGTCGAGCTCGCCCGTCACGGTCACCAGCACGCCACCGGGCAGGTCGCGGCCGGTCAGGGTCAGCGGGGTCACGGGGCCTCCGGCCGCCGGGCAGCACGAAAGCCCGTCCGGCCGGAAAGGCAGGCGGACGGGTGCGAAGGCGGACGGAGAAGGTCAGGCATCACGGCCCGGCGATGGGATCGGCTCAGTCACGTGACCGGCGCGGTCGGCCGGCCACCGGAACTGTGCCCGCTCTTGAGCGCCTGGCCTGCGGCTAGGGCCTCGCCACGGTCGCGTGGTGCTGCCGCTGTGGCCGGGACTCAATCGCGATCATCTCCTCCCGTGCCGCTGCGATCCGTGCTCGCCTCCAACCCTTGACCCTTCGGTGGTGGCCGGTCAGCACACGAGACGAAGAATCCGGCTCACTCCTGTCCACGGAACGAAACGGGCGGGGGAGAGCCGGTCGCGGCGTGCAGGGTCTCGCCGGGCGCGCAGCCGAAGGCGGCCCGGTAGAGCTGGGCGAACCGCCCGGGGTGGAAGAAGCCCCAGCGGGCGGCGACGGCGGTCACCGTGGTGGCGGGACCGCCGGCCTTCAGCTCGGCGTGCGCGCGGGCCAGCCGGGCCTGGCGCAGGTAGCCCAGGGGGGTGGTGCCCAGGTGCCGGCGGAAGGCGTACTGGAGGGCGCGGGGGGTGACGCGGGCGGCGGTGGCGATCTCGTCGATGCCGATGGGCAGGTCGGCGTGGTCGTCGATGAAGGCCGTGGCGCGGCGCAGCGCCTCGGGACGGGCGCCGGGGGCGGCAGAGGCGTCGGCGTTGGTCGGCAGCGCGGTGAGCACGCTGGCGGCCAGCAGCTGACCGGCGGTGGAGACGACGAGCGGCTCGGCGGTCAGCTCGGGATCGGCCAGCACGTCGTCGCGCAGGTAGGCGAGCGTGCGGCGCAGATGGCGGGCGGCGGCGGGGGAGACCGGACGGTGCCCCACCAGCCGCACCGGCTCGGCCCGGCGGCCGGGCAGCGTGCCGGCCACCTGCTGGAGCAGCGCGGGGTCGAACATGATGATGTCGTAGCGCGAGCGGCGGATCTCGCCGGTGTAGGGCAGGTCGTGCGGGGCGAACAGCACGGTGTCGCCCGGGCCGAAGACGTCCTCCTGGCCGCCGGCGACCTGCTGGGCGATGGTCCCGGATTCGACCGAGCACAGGCACACCTTGCCGAGGGGGTTGACGTCGTAGCTCATCGCGTATTGGAGGTGGAGCTGGTCGATGCTGACCGAGCCCATGACCTGGCGCGAGATCCGGGTGCGGGGGTTCTTCACGTCGGAGCCGATGCGCATCTTGGCATATGCCTTGCTGAGGAACTCCTCGGTCTGGCCGATGTCACGGCTGTCGAAGACCTCTGGGCCCATCGGACCACCTCTTTCCTGTCGGGGCGACCGCGCGTGCCGCGGCCAGTGCCGATTTTCTCAGTCGGGTACGACAACGGTCGGCGCGGCGGCGACAGGGGCCTCTGCCTGGGGCGATCCGAGTTTGGTATACCATTTTTCGGGTGACTTCCTGGACAATCGCCAACGTGCGCCCCTGGGGCGGCCCGCCCGTGGACCTGACCATCGACGGTACCCGGATCGCCGGCGTGCTCCCGGCCGGGACGGCCCCGCCCACAGGCGAGGTCGTCGACGGCCGGGGCCTGCTCGCCCTGCCCGGATTCGTCAACGCCCACGCCCACGTCGACAAGAGCTGGTGGGGCCGGCCCTGGGTGTCGTACGGCGGCGTGGCCACCACGCAGGGCCGGATCGAGCACGAGCGCGCGGAACGGGACCGGTACGGCATCCCGGGCGTCGAAGGGACCGTGGCGGTGCTCCGGGAGTTCCTGCGGCACGGCACCACGGCCACCCGCACCCACGTCGACGTCGACCTCGGCGTCGGCCTGCGCGGCATCGAGGCCGTCCGCGAGGCCGCGCAGCGCCTCGGCGGGGCGATCGACGTCGAGATCGTGGCCTTCCCGCAGGACGGCGTCGTCCGCCGGCCGGGCGTGCTCGACCTGCTCGACCAGGCCGCCCGGGCGGGCGCCACCAGCATCGGCGGCATCGACCCCGCGAGCATCGACCGCGACCCGGTCGCCCAGCTCGACGGCCTCTTCGCGATCGCCGAGCGGCGCGGCGTCGGCCTGGACATCCACCTGCACGACGGCGGCGAGCTCGGCGCGTTCCAGTACGAGCTCATCATCGACCGCACGCTCAGGACGGGCCTCCAGGGCAAGGTCACCGTCTCCCACGGCTTCGCCCTGGGCGAGCTGGCCCCCGAACGCCAGCGCGCCCTGCTCGACGACCTCGGCGCGGCGGGCATCTCCTGGGCGACGGTCGCGCCGGTGCGCACCGCGCCCCTTCCGTGGCGGGGCATGGCCGAGCGCGGGATCGGCCTCGGCCTCGGCACCGACGGGATCAGGGACCTGTGGTCGCCGTTCGGCGACGGCGACATGCTGCGCATCGCCCTCGGCTTCGCCCGCCTGCACGGGCTGCGCGCCGACGACGAGCTCACCGCCGCCGTCGAGCTGGCCACGACCAAGGCGGCGCCGTTCGTGCACCGCGACCGGCACGACCTCGTCGCGGGGGTGCGGGCCGACGTCGTGCTCATCGACGCCGAGAACGTGCCGGACGCGCTCGTACGGGTGCCGGCGCGGGCGCTCGTGGTCGCCGGCGGCCGGGTGGTCGCCCGAGACGGCGAACCGCTCCTGGACGCCTGACGCCCACGCAGGGTCAGGGACGGGCCCGCCGGTCCGCGTGCTCCCTGGTGAGGCGGCCGCTGGTCTCCTCGTGCCGGGCGACCAGCTCGCCGACGCGGGCCACGTCGCGGTCGGCGATCGCCTCGTAGAGCTCACGGTGCTCGTCGGCGACGAGCTGGAGGTCGTCGTGCCGGCCGAGCAGCCAGCGCATCCGGCTGCGCAGGACCTGGCCGAGCTCGACCAGCAGATCGTTGCCCGCGATGGCGGCGGCCGTCTCGTGGAAGTCGGCGGCGGCGCGCCGGGCGCGGATCGCGTCGCCGGCGTCCGCCGCCCGCAGCTCCGCGTCGAGGTCGGCGCGCAGCCGCCGCAGGCCCTCGGCGTCGTGCCGCAGGGCGGCGAGCCGGAAGGTGACGGCCTCGAACGCCGAGCGCACCTCCACCAGGTCGGCGACGTCGCGGGTGCTGAACTCGCGCACCACGGCCCAGGTGCGGGGACGCAACGTCACCAGCCCCTCGGCGGCCAGGGTGGCCAGGGCGTCGCGCACCGGCACCCGGCTCACGCCGAGCTCGGTGGCCAGATCGCGTTCGACGAGCTTGCTGCCCGGCGGGCGGACGCCGTCGAGGATGTCGTCGCGCAGCCGCCGGATGACGCGTACGGACTCGGGCTCGAACCCGGCTCCTGCCATCATGCCCCTCAGTCTCCCACCGGTGCCGCGTCGGACGGGTCGCCCGTCTCGCCGGTGTCGAGGTCGCGGGCCTGCTGCTGGAGGTGGGAGAGCATGACCTTGCCCGCGGGCGTCAGGGCGCGCGCGCCGGGCAGGGTGGCGCCGACCGAGCGGCGCACCGACGGCAGCGGCACCTGGAGTTCGAGGAGCTGGGGGTCGGTCCTGACGAAGAGCGCGGGCAGCGCGGCGATCATGTCCGTGCCGAGCAGCAGGGAGCGGATCGTCAGGATGGAGGTGCACTCGGTGCGGTCGGGCGGCAGCGGCAGCCCGTTGCGGTGGAACACCTGCTCCAGTTCCCGCCGCAGCGAGGTCTGCTCCAGCGGCAGGATCCACGGGTAGGCCAGCAGGTCGGCCAGCGCGCGGGCGTGCGCGGCCGGATGCCCGGCGCGGGCGACCAGCAGCACGGGCTCGTTGTAGAGCGGGAGCTGGCGCAGGTCGGGGCGGTCCTCGATCGGGTTGAGCCGGCCGAGGATCAGGTCGAGGTCGCCGCCGGTGAGCTGGGGGACCAGCGAGTCGAACGTGCCCTCCTTGACGATCACGGTGATGCCCGGCCGTTCGGCCTTCAGGGCGGCGATCGAGCGGGGGAGCAGCACGTTCGTGGCGGCCAGCAGGGTGCCGACGGTGACCGTGCCGGCCGTGCCGTCGGCCAGACCGGCGATGCGCTCGCCCGCGCGGCGCAGTTCGGCCTGCACGGCGCGGGCGTGGTCGATGAACGCCTCGCCGAAGAGGGTGGGCGTGACGCCGCGCGATCCGCGGGTGAACAGCTCCACCCCGAGGATCTGCTCCACCTCCCGCAGCCCCCGGGTCACGGCGGGCTGGGCCAGGTGGAGGTGCTCGGCGGCGCGCAGGACGCCGCCCTGCTCGGCGATGGTGGTCACGAGCACGAGGTGCCTCAGCTTGAGCCGGCCGTTCAGCAGGTCCAGCGGACGAGATATCACGAAATCATCATATGAGCAGGGTGAACCTGCTCTATTTCGCTATGTCGGCGAGGGCCGGCTGGTCGCCCAGGCGTTCGGCGTCGTTGCGGGGGATCAGCAGCGCGGCGACCAGGCTGATGACCGTCACCACGGTCAGGTAGGCGGTGATCGACAGCGAGGTCCCGGTCGAGGCGAACAGCGAGGCCGCCACCAGCGGCGTGATGCCGCCGCCCAGCAGCGAGGCGAGCTGGTAGGCCACCGACGTGCCGGAGTAGCGGATCGCGACCGGGAAGAAGCTGGCGGTCAGCGTGCCCTGCGGCGCGTGCGTCATGGCCAGCACCGCGCCCATCACCAGCATGAACACCACGATCAGCGGCTTGTTGCCGGTGTTGACCACCGGCAGGATCGCCAGGGCGCCGGCCAGCAGCACCACCGAGCCCCAGGCGAAGACCGAACGCAGCCCGTGCCGGTCGCCGAGGTGCGCCCACAGCGGCGCGGTGACCAGCCACACGGCGGCGCCGCCGATCACGCAGCCCAGCAGGAACGTCCGCGACAGGCCGGCCGCGGCCTCGCCGTAGCCGAGGATGTAGACCATGAAGATGTAGGCCAGCGCGCTGTTGCCGATGATCACGCCGATGGTGTGCACCACCTCGCGCCAGTGGTCGCGCAGCACCACCGCGATCGGCAGCTTGACCGGCTTGCGCCGCTCGACCAGGTCGGCGTAGTCGGGGCTCTCCTCGATGCGCAGCCGCAGGTACAGGCCGACCGCCACCAGCACGATGCTGAGCAGGAACGGCACCCGCCAGCCCCAGGCCATGAAGCTCTCCTCGCCCAGCAGCGAGGACGTGCCGAGGAAGACGGCGTTCGCGCAGAGCATGCCCGCCGGGGTGCCCATCATCGGGAACGCCCCGTACAGGCCGCGCCGGCCCTTGGGTGCGTGCTCCATCGTGAGCACCACCGCGCCGCCGAGCTCGCCGCCCAGGCCGATGCCCTGAGCGACGCGCATCACCACGAGCAGCACCGCCGCCCAGACGCCCATGCTGTCGTACGTCGGCAGCACGCCGATCAGCGTCGTGCCGATGCCCATGATGAGCAGCGAGACGACGAGCGTGTTGCGCCGCCCGATCCGGTCGCCGAAGTGGCCGAAGACGATGCCGCCGAGCGGGCGGGCCAGGAATCCCACGGTCATGGTGCCGAAGGAGGCGATGGATCCGGCGACCGGGTCCATGGCGGGGAAGAACTGCTTGTTGAAGACGAGGGCCGCGGCGGTGCCGTAGAGGAAGAAGTCGTACCACTCGATGGCGGTGCCGATGAAGGCGGCCCGCGTGACGCGGCGGGCGGCCAGACGGCGATCTGTGTCCATCACTCTGTGCCTTCCGGATATGGGTACGGAAGAGGATGCACGCTGGTGGTATGCCAGAACGAATACCGATTCGGTCGGGAGGCATAGCAGAACTGACATATAACGAAATAAGGATGGCCAGGCGATATTTCGGTATTGGACTGTTATGGCGGGCAATCTGGAGAATGTCGGCCATGAAGCCCGCGCACTACGTCAACGGCGTCTTCACGACGGCGGGGACGGACTTCCCCCTCATCTCGCCCGTCGACGGACGCACCGTCGGGACCGTCCCCGAGGCGTCCCGCGAGACCGTGGACGAGGCCGTCAGGGCCGCCCGCGCCGCGCTCGACGGCCCCTGGGGAACCGCCGGAACCGAGGAGCGGTGCGCGTACCTGCGCCGGATCGCCGACGGCATCGAGGCCAGGTTCGAGGAGTTCGTCGAGGCCGAGGTCGCCGACACCGGCAAGCCGCGCGAGCTGGCCGCGACGGTCGACATCCCGCGCGCCGCCGGCAACTTCCGCGCCTACGCCGACCTCGCCTACGGCCGTCCCGAGCGGGCGTACTCCACCGGCGTCCCGGCCTGGAGCGGCAGCGGGCAGGCGCTCAACTACACCGTGCGCCGCCCGCTCGGCGTGGTCGCCGTCATCTCACCGTGGAACCTGCCGCTGCTGCTGCTCACCTGGAAGGTCGCGCCCGCCCTGGCCGCGGGCAACGCCGTCGTCGCCAAGCCGTCGGAGGAGACCCCCTCGACCGCCACGCTGCTGGCCGAGGTGATCGACGCGGCGGGCCTGCCGCCGGGCGCGTTCAACCTGGTGCACGGCCACGGCGCGGGGGCGGCCGGCGAGCACCTGACCGCCCACCCCGGCGTGGACGCCATCGCCTTCACCGGCGCCTCGGCCACCGGCAGCGCCATCATGCGCAACGCCGCCGCGCACGTCACCCCGGTCTCCTTCGAGCTGGGCGGCAAGAACCCGGCCCTGGTCTTCGCCGACGCCGACCTGGAGGAGGCGGTCGAGGGCACGATCCGCTCCAGCTTCACCCACTCCGGCCAGATCTGCCTGTGCACCGAACGCGTCTACGTCCAGCGCCCGATCTTCGAGGCGTTCACGCGGGCGCTGGCCGAACGGGCGAGGGAACTGCGCGGCTACGGGCCGATGATCTCGGCGGAGCACCGCGACAAGGTCCTGTCCTACTACCGGCTCGCCGTCGAGGAGGGCGCGACGGTGCTCGCCGGCGGAGGGGTGCCGGAGTTCGGCGACGCCCGCGACGGCGGCTTCCACGTCGAGCCCACCGTGATCACCGGCCTGCCGCCGCACGCCAGGACCGTCCGCGAGGAGGTCTTCGGCCCGATCTGCCACGTGGCGCCGTTCGACGACGAGGACGAGGCCGTCCGGCTGGCCAACGACAGCCCGTACGGACTGGCCGCCACCGTGTGGACCACGGACCTGTCGCGCGCCCACCGCGTGGCGCCCCGGATCCAGGCCGGCATCGTCTGGGTCAACTGCTGGAACCTGCGCGACCTGCGCACGCCGTTCGGCGGCGTGAAGGCCTCCGGCATCGGGCGCGAGGGCGGCGAGTACTCGCTCGACTTCTTCTCCGAGCCCGTCAACGTGTGCGTCAAGATATGAGGACGAAAGTGACAGACAACCATCGCGCCGCCGCCGCGCGGCTGCTGGAGGCGTACGCGTCCGGCAGCCCGTGCGAGCCGGTCCGCGACCTGGTCGACGGCCTGGAGGCGGCCTACGCGGTGCAGAGCCTGCTCACCGAGCGCTGGGTCGGCGAGGGCAGGCGGATCACCGGCCGCAAGGTGGGCCTGACCAGCAAGGCCGTGCAGCGGCAGCTCGGCGTCGGCTCGCCCGACTTCGGCGTGCTGTTCGCCGACATGGCGGTGCCCGACGGCGAGGAGATCCCGGCCGGCGCGGTGCTCCAGCCGCGCGCCGAGGCGGAGGTCGCGCTCGTGCTCGACCGCGACCTGCCGCACGAGCGCCACACGGTCGCCGACGTGATCGCCGCGACGGCGTTCGCGCTGCCCGCCATCGAGGTCGTCGGCAGCCGCATCCGCGACTGGGACATCACCCTGGCCGACACCGTCGCCGACAACGCCTCGGCCGGCCTGTACGTGCTCGGCAACCGCCCGGTCCCGCTGGGCGACGTGGACCTGCGGCTGGCCGGGATGGTCATCGAGCGGCGCGGCGAGCAGGTCTCGACCGGCGTCGGCGCGGCCTGCCTGGGCCACCCGCTGCACGCCGCCGTCTGGCTGGCCGACACGCTGGCCGCGCTCGGCCGTCCGCTCCGGGCGGGCGACACCGTGCTGACCGGGGCGCTCGGCCCCGTCGTCCCGGTGCGGCCGGGCGACGTGCTGGAGGCCCGCATCGACGGGCTCGGCGACGTCCGCGCCGCCTTCGCCGACGGGTCCGCCGCCGACGACGAGAAGGAGGACCGGTGAACGCGCTCGCGCAACGCCTGGACGACGCCACCCTGACCGGCCGCCCCATCCCCCGCCTGACCGACGCGGCCGACCTCGACGTGCCCGCCGCGTACGAGGTGCAGCGCGCCCTGATCGAGCGGCGGCTGGCCCGCGGCGAGCGGATCATCGGTGTCAAGATGGGCTTCACCAGCCGCGCCAAGATGGTCCAGATGGGCGTGGACGACGTCATCTGGGGCCTGCTCACCGACGCCATGCTCGTCGAGTCCCGGCTCGACACCTCCGGCCTGATCCACCCGCGCATCGAGCCGGAGATCGCGTTCCTGCTGGACCGCCCGGTGCGCGGCCCCGCCGACGCGGCCTCGGCCGTCGGCGGCGTCGCGGTCGGGTACGAGGTGCTCGACTCCCGTTACGAGGGCTTCAGCTTCACCCTGCCCGACGTCATCGCCGACAACGCCTCGGCCAGCGGCTTCGGCGTCGGCCCCTGGCGCCACCCGCAGGACGCCGGCGACCTCGGCAACGTCGGCCTGATCATGGAGATCGACGGCCGCCAGGTCGCCGGCGGCTCGTCGGCGGCCATCCTCGGCCACCCGCTGCGCGCCCTGACCGCCGCCGCCCGGCTGACCAGGGCCGCCGGGATCGAGATGGAGGCCGGCTGGATCGTCCTGGCCGGGGCGGCCACGGCGGCCGTGCCGCTGCCCGCCGGGGCGCACGTGCGCGTCGGCGCCGCCGGCCTCGGACACGTGGAGGTGACCACCCGATGAGCGACGACGCGCTGCTGGTCGAGGGCAAGGCCCGGCCCCGCGGCAGGTTCCCGCACGTCAAGCGGGCCGGCGACCTGGTGTTCGTGTCCGGCACCAGCTCCCGCCGCCCCGACGGCTCCTTCGCCGGGGCGAGCGCGGACGAGCTGGGCACCACCAGCCTCGACATCCGCGAGCAGACCAGGGCGGTGATCGAGAACATCGCCGACCTGCTGGCCGCCGCCGGAGGCGGCCTGGAGGACGTGGTGAACGTGACCGCGTACCTGGTCAGCATGAACGACTTCGGCGGTTACAACGAGGTCTACGGCGAGTACTTCGACGAGAGCGGCCCGGCCCGCACCACGGTCGCCGTCCACCAGCTCCCGCACCCGCACCTGCTGATCGAGATCTCCTGCACCGCCCTCATCCCGCAAAGGAGTCCGGCATGATCCCCCCCTTCAACCTGAACAAGTGGATCGACGAGCACCAGGACCTGCTCAGGCCGCCGGTCGGCAACGCGCAGATCTGGAAGGACGCCGACCTCATGGTGACGATCGTGGGCGGCCCCAACCAGCGCACCGACTTCCACGACGACCCGATCGAGGAGTTCTTCTACCAGCTCAGGGGCGGTATGGTGCTGCGGGTCATGGAGGAGGAGGGCAAGCCGCCGGTCGACGTGCAGATCGGGGAGGGCGACGTCTTCCTGCTGCCGCCGCACGTACGGCACTCGCCGCAGCGGCCGGTGCCCGGCTCGATCGGCCTGGTCGTCGAGTTCGCCCGTCCGCAGGGCGCGCTCGACGCCTTCGAGTGGTACTGCGTCAACTGCCACCGCCTGGTCCACCGCGCCGAGGTGCAGCTCCAGTCGATCGTCGACGACCTGCCGCCGGTCTTCCGCGCCTTCCACGAGGGCGACCGCACCTGCCCCCACTGCGGCGCCGAGCACCCCGGCAAGGACTGGCCCGAGCATCTGCGGCCGGTGGTCCGGTGACCATGATCGACGTGCACGCGCACGTCTTCCCGCGGATCAGCCGCGAGGAGGCGAGGATGCTCGCGGGCGCCGGCGAGCCGTGGCTGCGCGACGGCATGATGATGAGCGGCGAGGACGACTACCGCCCGGTCACGCCCGAGCTGTGGGACCCCGAGGCCCGCGTGGCCGCGATGGACCGCACCGGCGTGGACGTCCAGGCGATCTCCTCGACCCCGCTGCTGTTCGGCTACGCGGCCGACCCGGCCCGCGCCGCCGAGTGGTGCGCCATGGTCAACGACCGCGTGCTCGACCACTGCGCGCAGGCCCCCGACCGGCTGCTGCCGCTGTGCCAGGTGCCGCTTCAGGACGTCGCCCTGGCCGCCAGGACCGTCACCGAGGCCAAGGCGGCCGGCCACCGCGGCGTGCACATCGGCAACCACGTCGGCCCGCGCAACCTGGACGACCCCGACATCGTCGCCTTCCTCGCCCACTGCGCCGAGCAGGACATGCCGGTGCTCGTCCACCCCTGGGACATGCTCGGCGCCGACCGCATGCGCGGCCACATGATGCCGTGGCTGGTCGGCATGGCGGCCGAGACCCACCTCGGCATCCTGTCGCTGATGTTGTCCGGGGCGTTCGAGCGGCTGCCGACCTCGCTGCGGCTGTGCTTCTGCCACGGCGGCGGCAGCTTCGCCTACCTGCTGGGACGGGCCGACAACGCCTGGCACCACCGCGACATCGTCCGCGAGCACTCGCCGCGGCCGCCGTCGGCCTACACCGACCGTTTCCACGTGGACTCGGCCGTGTTCGACCCGCGCGCCCTGCGGCTGCTGGTCGAGGTGATGGGGGCCGACCGCGTCATGCTCGGCACCGACTTCCCGTTCCCGCTGGGGGAGCAGGAGCCGGGCGCGGTCGTACGGGCCTGCGCCGAGCTGGACGACGAGGGCCGCGCCGCCGTCCTGGGCGGCAACGCCGCCGCCTTCCTCGGGCTCGCGGGATGACGGTCGCCGACACGCCTCTCGGGGCGCTGCGCGGCGTCCGGGCGGGCGGCGTGAGCACGTTCAAGGGGGTGCGGTACGCCGCGCCCGCCCGCCGCCTCGCCGCGCCGGAGCCCGCGCGCCCCTGGCGGGGCGTCGCGGACGCCCGCACGCCCGGCCCGCCCGCGCCGCAGCGGCCCGGCCGCATGGCGTGGGTGCCGGGCCTGGAGATCGACCCGGCCGCGTCGGCCGAGGACTGCCTGTTCCTCAACGTCTGGACGCCCTCCACCGAGGGACGCCGTCCGGTGCTGGTGTTCCTGCACGGCGGCGCGTTCGTCTTCGGCTCCGGCGCCCAGGCGATGTACGACGGCACCGCGCTCGCCCGCGACCACGGCCTGGTCGTGGTGACCGTCAACTACCGGCTCGGCCTGCCGGGCTTCTGGCACGGCGACGGCGTCCCGGCCAACCTGGGCCTGCGTGACCAGATCGCCGCCCTGGAATGGGTGCGCGGCAACATCGCGGCCCTCGGCGGCGACCCGGCCGACGTCACCCTGGCCGGGCACTCGGCGGGCGGCACCTGCGTGCTGGCCCTGCTGACGTGCGCGCCCGGCCTGTTCGCCAGGGCCGCGGCGATGAGCCCCGTCCCGTACGGGTTCCGCACGCCCGCCCAGGCCGCCGACTGGACCGCGGCGGCCCGCTCGGCGCTCGGCGCGGACCCGTACGCCGTGCCGCTCGCGGACCTGCTGGCCGCCGAGGAGGCCGCCGTACGCGCCTGCGGCCCGGCCCCGGACGGCCTGCTGCCCGTCGCACCCGTCGTGGACGGCGACCTGCTGGCCGTCCACCCGATGGAGGCCATCCGCACGGGCGCCGCCGCACCGGTCCCGCTGCTGGTGACGACGACGGCCGAGGAGACCCGCCTGTTCAGCGCGATCGGCCAGGACGGCCTGGACACCGATGCCGTCTTCACCGGCCCCGCCCAGGAGATCGCCGCGGCTCACCACGGCCCCGCCGGGCACCGGATCTGCGGGCACCGCTCGCCCATGAGCCACGGCGGGATCGAGCTGGGCGCCTGCCACCTGGTGGACGTCCCCCTCTACCTCGGCACCCACGGGACCCCGCTGACCGGCACGGGCCCGCACGTGGACGCGCTGGCGCACTCGATGACCACCGACTTCGCCCACTTCTGCCACGGCGCCCCACCCCCCGGCTGACCCGCCGGCGGGACACCGTCAGGGGCCGTCGGGGGCGGTGAGGGGGTGGCCGGGGAGAGGGGTTGAGAGGATCATGGTGCTGGACGGCGGGCCGTAGACCGCCAGGCGGTCGATCAGGTCCTCGAAGGCCACCATGGAGACCGCCACGATCCGCAGGATGCTGCACACGTCGCCGGTGACCCGGTGGATCTCGCGCACCTCGGGCCAGCCGGCCACCTCCGGGTCGCGCAGCACGCAGCGTGCGCCGTAGCAGGACATGCGGATGAAGGCCGACACCGGCCAGCCGGCCTGCACCGGGTCGACCGTCGCGTGGTAGCCGGTGATCACCCCCGACTCCTCCAGCTTGCGTACGCGGTCGGCCACCGCGGGCGGGGACAGGTGGATCCGGCGGGACAGCTCCTTGAGGGAGAGCCGGGCGTTGTCCTGGAGCTCGCGCAGCAGCTCCCAGTCCATCTCATCCACGATCAAGCCTTCCGTTCGTAAACCCCAAATCACGATTTATCCCGAAACATAAGCCTATATCGCGATATAGCCGTTCATATGGCATTCCTTCGCCGCCCTCCCGACGCCATCATGGAGGGGAGAACAACGAGAAGGGCAAGCGCGTGGACGCGACGCGACAGTTATCGGCACTGCGGCCGACCACGGCGGAGGAACGCGCCGAACGAGCCAGGACCACCGGCGGCGCCCCCACCCTGGACTTCGAGACCCGCACCCCCTACGACGCCTACGTCCGCACCGACGTGCTGCACGAGTTGCAGCACCCGATGAGCGACGACGCGGGCGAGATGTCGTTCCTGATGATCACTCAGGTGATGGAGCTGTACTTCAAGCTCATCGCCTTCGAACTGCGCAACGCCCAGGAGCGGCTGCGGGCCGACGACGTGTGGGCCGCGCTGGACCCGCTGCGCCGTACCGCGCTGCACCTGGAGGGCCTGAACGCGAGCTGGCGCGGCCTGCGCTGGATGACCCCCGCGGACTTCAACCGCTTCCGGGACGAGCTCGGCGAGGCCAGCGGCCTGCAGTCGGCGATGTACCGGCACGTGGAGTTCCTGCTGGGGCTGAAGAACCCGGCGCTGCTGCGCCCGTTCAGACGCCAGGACAGGACCCACCGCGACCTGCTCAGGACCCTGGAGTCGCCGAGCCTGTGGGACGACGCCATCGCCCTGCTGGCCCGCGACGGCCACGACCTGCCCGGCGAGTTGCTGGAGCGCGACTTCGCCGCCGAGCACGAGCCGCACCCGGCCGTCGAGCGGGCCTGGGTCGAGGTGTACCGCGACAGCGGCCCCGGCAACGCGCTGCGGCTGCTCGGCGAGGCGCTGACCGACGTGGCCGAGCTGTTCGGCGACTGGCGGTACGCGCACGTCACCGCGGTCCGCCGGTCGATGGGCGCCAAGCCCGGCAGCGGCGGCTCCAACGGCCTGGCCTGGCTGGAACGCAGCATGGCGCGGGTGGTCTTCCCCGAGCTGTGGTCCGCCCGGACCCACATGTGAAGGGCGGACCCCACGTGACCGACGACCGGAAGCCCGCCGAGCAGGACGCGCTCCGGCGCGACCGCGACGACCCGGGCCACCGCGACCTCTTCCTCATCCCGCCCGCCACCGCCGGCGGCCACCCCGAGTGCGCCTACTTCGCCGGCAACTCCCTGGGCCTCCAGCCCCGGGCGACCGCGGCGGAACTGGCCGAGGATCTCGACGCATGGGCCCGGCTCGGCGTGGAGGGACATCTGGAGGGGGCCCGCCCCTGGCTGCCCTACCACGAGCGGCTCACCGGACCGGCGGCCCGGCTGGTCGGCGCGCTGCCCGAGGAGACCGTGGTGATGAACTCGCTGACGGTCAACCTGCACCTGCTGATGGTCTCGTTCTACCGGCCGCGCGGCGCGCGGACCCGGATCGTCATCGAGGACACCGCGTTCCCCTCCGACAGCTACGCCGTGCGCAGCCAGGCCCGCCTGCACGGCCTCGACCCGGACGAGACGGTGGTCCGGCTGGGCGGCGGCCAGGACGTGCTCGACTTCCTGGCCCGCGAGGGCGACACGGTCGCGCTGGTCCTGCTGGGCGGCGTCAACTACCTGACCGGCGAGCTCCTGGACATCCCGGCGATCACGGCGGCCGGGCGGGCGAGCGGCGCGGCGGTCGGCTGGGACCTCGCGCACGCCGCCGGGAACGTCCCGCTGGAGCTGCACGCATGGGGGCCGGACTTCGCCGCCTGGTGCTCCTACAAGTACCTCAACTCCGGGCCCGGGGCGCTCGGCGGCGTGTTCGTCCACCAGCGTCACCTGGGCGACCCGGCGCTGCCGAGGCTGGAGGGCTGGTGGAGCACCGAACAGGCGACCCGGTTCGAGATGGCGCCGGTCTCCCGTCCGCCGGCCAGCGCCGACGCCTGGCAGATCTCCAACCCGCCGATCCACGCGATGGGCCCGGTGCGCACCTCGCTCGGCCTGTTCGACCGGATCGGGATGACCGCCCTGCGGGCCCGCAGCGTACGGCTCACCGGATACCTGGAGAGCCTGCTCGACCGGATCACTCCCACCAGGCCGATCACGGTGATCACGCCGCGCGACCCCGGCCGCCGGGGCTGCCAGCTCTCCCTGCGGGTCGGGCGCGGCGGCGCCGCCGAGCTGACCCGGCGGCTGCGCCACGAGCACGGGGTGATCGCCGACGCCCGCGAGCCGGACGTCGTCCGCCTCGCGCCGACGCCTCTGTACTCCACCTATCACGACTGCTGGCGGGCCGCCGTGGCGCTGGCCGAGTGCGTCGAGGAGGACCGATGAACGTCACCGTGATCGGGGCGGGCCTCACCGGCTGCCTGCTGGCCTGCTACCTGGCCCGCCGCGGCCTGGACGTGACCGTCCACGAACGGCGGCCCGACCCGCGCGCCGGCAACGCGCCGCGCGGCCGGTCGATCAACCTGGCCATCTCCGAACGCGGCCTGGACGCGCTGCGCCGGATCGGCCTGGAGGAGAAGATCATGGCCGACGCGCTCCCGATGCGCGGCCGGATGATCCACCCCGTGCGCGGGCCGCTCGACTTCCAGCCGTACAGCCATGACGGGGTGCGCTCGATCAACTCCATCGGCCGCGGCGCGCTCAACAACACGCTGCTGGACGCCGCCGAGTCCGCGCCGGGCGTGAAGATCTTCTTCGGGCACCGGCTGACCGGCCTCGACCCGGCGACCGGCGCCATGGCCTTCGAGACCGCCGACGGCCCGGTACGCGCGAAGGCCGACGTCGTGCTCGGCGCCGACGGCGCGAACTCGGCCGTACGGGGACAGTTGCTGGCCCACCGGGGCATCCACGAGAGCCTGGACTTCCTCGGCCACGGCTACAAGGAGCTGACGATCCCGTCCGCGGACGGCGAGTTCGCCCTCGACCCCGGCGCCCTGCACATCTGGCCGCGCGGCACCTCGATGATGATCGCGCTGCCCAACCCCGACCGCTCCTTCACCTGCACGATGTTCTGGCCGACCGGCGGCACGTCGAGCTTCGCCTCCCTGAGCAGCCCGGCGGCGATCGAACGCCACTTCCACGACCACTACCCGGACGTGCCCCCCCTCGCGCCCGGTCTGGTACGGGAGTACCTGGACAATCCGGTCGGCCTGCTCGGCACCGTCCGGTGCGCGCCGTGGCAGGCGGACGGCAGGGTCGGCCTGATCGGCGACGCGGCGCACGCCATCGTGCCCTTCTACGGCCAGGGCGCCAACTGCGGCTTCGAGGACGTGACCGTGCTGGACCGGTGCCTGACCGACACCGACGGCGACTGGGCCCGCGCGCTGCCGCTGTTCGAGCGGCGGCGCAGGGACGACACCGACGCGATCGCCGAGATGGCGCTGGCCAACTTCGTCGAGATGCGCGACAAGGTCGCCTCCCCGGTCCACCGCCTGACCAAGAGCGTCGAGCACCGGCTCGAACGCGCGCTGCCC
The DNA here is from genome assembly GCF_040675375.1 of Nonomuraea sp. NPDC049607. NCBI lineage: Bacteria > Bacillati > Actinomycetota > Actinomycetes > Streptosporangiales > Streptosporangiaceae > Nonomuraea > Nonomuraea sp. NPDC049607. The sequence continues at coordinate 114,044 of NZ_JBFAOV010000028.1, read as the reverse complement.
GGCCGTTACGTGTCGCGGTACGAGCTGGTGTCCTTCTCCACGGTGCCGTACACGCAGGTCAGGCGGCGGGTGCGGCGGCAGCACCTGGCGCTGGCCGGAGCCGGGGCCGCGCTGCTGGCGGCGGGCGCGGCCGGGGTCGCCCGGCTGTGGTCCCGCCGGCCGGCCGGGAGGTGACGGTGGAGAACCGCGCCGTCCTGACCCGCCCGGCCCCCGGTCCCGTCCGCGCCCTGCGGTACGGGCCGGACGCCGACCAGGTGATCGACCTCTGGCCGGACGAGGGGCCCGTGGTGGCGCTGGTCCACGGCGGGTTCTGGCGTCCGGAGTACGACCGGACGCACCTGCGGCCGATGGCCAACGCGCTGCACCGGGCGGGGTACAGCGTGGCCGCCGTCGAGTACCGCCGCAGGCCGGGCGATCCGGCGGCGACGGTCGCGGACCTGCGGGCCGCGGTCGGGCTCCTTCAGCCGTCGGTCGTCGTCGGGCACTCGGCCGGCGGTCACCTCGCCCTGTGCGCCGCGCCGGCCGGGGCGGCCGTCCTCGCCCTGGCCCCCGTCGCCGACCTGCGGCTCGCGGCGCGGCTGGGGCTCGACGGCGGCGCGGTGACCGACTTCCTCGGCGGGCCGCCGGACGACCATCCCGGCCTGGACCCCGTCCGGCTCCCGGCCCCGGCGGGCCCGGTGGTGATCGTGCACGGCACGGCGGACGAGCGCGTCCCCGTCGAGCTCTCGGAGTCGTACGCGGCGGCCCATCCGGCGGCGTCGCTGGTGCGCGTCCCGGGGGCGGGCCACTTCGTGCTCATCGATCCGGAGAGCCGCACCTGGCCGCTGGTCGAGCGGGCGCTGACCGCCCTCCTGCCCGTCTGACCGGCGGCGCCCCGTCCGGGTGCGGCCGGGGCGCCGGGGCTCAGGCCGGGTCCGCCCGCCTGGCGGCGTACGCCCCAAGGAGCGCCGCGCCGAGCTGCACGGCGACCAGCGAGCGGAGCGGGATCGGCGTGCCCATCGCCTCGGACTCGGCCTCCTCGAACCACTCGTCGAACCGCGCGCCGAGCCGGGCGCGCTCGGCCCGGATGACGGGCGTCAGGTTGCCCGCGGCCAGCTCGGCGTCCAGCATCCGCAGGTAGGTGCCGCAGTACCGCAGCCGCATGGTGTGCACGAGCTGCCGGCCGCCGACCGCCTCGGCCGCCGTGGCCGGGCGGTCGGTGCCGGGCAGGTCCTCCCACTCGCTGATGAACTCGTCGTGGGCGCCGACGAAGTCCTCCAGCGCCCGGCGGAAGGGGGACCGCACGGTCAGGTCGCCCTTGGCGCGGGCGAGCGAGGCGGCCAGCTCGCCGATCAGCTCGCGCTGCCCGGCCAGGGAGTCGCGGATCGTCTCGTGGTACTTCTGGCCGGTCGGGGTCTGGTCGGCGACGCGGGGGTCGGCCCAGTAGGGCAGCTCGGCGATCAGGTGCAGGGCGCCGAAGCGCTCGGCGTAGTCGACGCTGCCGCCGCCGATGCCGTACGTGGCGGCGATGTCGGCGCCGCGCGGCGTCAGGTAGGCCGCCGGCGCGATCTGGACGGCGCCCGGCAGCTCCGGCGGGCCCATGTGCAGCGGCAGGCCCTCGGCCGTGGCGATGGCGGTCAGGCGGGCGGCGAGGGTGGGGTCGTTCCGGCTGAGGTAGTAGAACGCGCCCTGGAGCTCCCCGTTGTGCAGGGAGTAGACGAAGGCGGGCCGGACCTCGTCCATCAGCCGCATCAGCGCCTCGGTCTCCGGCAGGGTGCGGTCGAAGAAGTAGTCCTCGCCGGTGAGCGGGAAGGTCCATTCGACCTGGTCGGCCTCGGCGGGGCGGTAGAAGTGCTCGGCGTAGGCCCGGCGGTCGCTCGGGCGGGCGTACCAGCCCTCGTTGAGCCGGGCGCCGTCGGGATCGGCGCACGGGATCAGATGCCAGCGGTAGCCGAAGTCCTCGCGCAGCGCGGCGTCCTCGACGAGCAGGCGCAGCAGCGCGCTGACGGTGAGCGCGCCGATGGGCTCGTTGGGATGGGGACCGCCGATGATCACGGCGTCATGGGGGCCGGCGCCGATGGTCGCCACCCGCAGCGGCTCGCCCAGGCGGGACGTGCCGATGCGGCGCAGGCGCACCAGGTCGGGGTGGGCGGCGGCGAGGTCGTCGAGCTCGGCGTGCATCTGGTCCACCGTCGGGAACGCGGTGAAGCCGGGCACGCGGCTCATCTGGGGGGCGACGTCCATCTACGAGCCTCCTGATAATCTGGATTATTCTAGTAAATCAGATTATCGTTACGGCATGCAGGAGACGCCATGCGGCTGACCAGAGCGGAGAGCAAGGCCGCCAACAGGCGCGCGCTGATCGAGGCCGCGCGCGAGATCGTCGGCAGGGACGGCTCGAAGGCGAAGCTGGAGGACATCGCCGAGCTGGCCGGCCTGACCACGGGCGCGGTCTACTCGCTGTTCGGCGGCAAGAACGGGCTGATGGCCGCCATGGTCGACGACTACGTCGGCCCGCTCGACCTGCGCGCGACCGAGGCCGGCGGGCAGAGCGCCCGCCTGGACGAGGTCGTGGCCGAGATCGCCCGCCGCTTCCTGCGCATGTCGGCCGACCCGCAGGCCGCAGGCGGGCTGCTGTTCGAGACCCGCGTGCTCGACCTCGTGCTCAACGACCCCGAGCTGCGCGGCAGGCTCAACACCTCGATCAGCTCGACCGAGGTCGACCTCGCCGCGCTGTTCACCGGCCGCGAGCACGACGGCGCCGCCGTCACGGGCGGGCAGGCGCTGCGCCTGGCCCGCGCGCTGAAGGCCCTGCTGGCCGGGCTCGGCCAGGGCGTCGTGCTCGGCGCCCACGAGGCCGACGAGGAGTTCTTCGTCCAGACCGCCCAGGCGCTGATCACGCCGAAGGTGCTCGGCCCGGCCTAGATCACGGCCGGGGTTCGGGGGGACCACACGGCCGCACGTCACCCCACCCCGAAAGGCAGAACCATGTCCAGATCCGGCTTCGGCGTCATCGGCGCGCCGGTGTTGTTCATCGGCGTCCTCCAGACCATGGAGATGACGCTCTCGCCCGCGCTCCCGCTCGTCCAGCAGGACCTGGCGGCCTCCCCCGGGGCGCTCGCGTGGATCTTCACCGGCTCGCTGATCAGCTCGGCGATCAGCACTCCCGTCGTCGGCCGCCTGGCCGACATGTACGACAAACGGCGGGTGCTGCTCGCGCTGATGGCGATCAGCGGCGCCGGGGTCCTGCTCGCCGCCCTGGCGCCGAACATCACCGTGCTGATCGCGGGCATGGCGGTCGAGGGCATCTGGCTGGGCGTGCTGCCCCTGACCGTGGGGCTGTTCCGCGACACCCTCACCCCCGAGCGCGCCGCCACCGGCAACGGCCTGGTCATCGGCATCGCCGCGCTGGCCAGCGCCCTCGGCCTCATCCTGGCCGGGCCGATCAGCTCGGCTCTCGGCTACCGGTGGCTGTTCCTGCTCGCCGTGATCGGCGTGGCGGCGGCCTTCGTCCTGGCCTGGTACACGGTTCCGGCCACCCCGCGCGCGGCCGGCGGTCGCGTCGACTGGACGGGCGGGCTGCTGCTCGGCGGCGGCGTGGCCCTGCTCATGCTGGGCCTGACCGCCGCCTCCGCCTGGGGCTGGACGGCCCCGGCCACCCTCGCCCTGTTCGCCGCCGCCGCCCTGACGCTGGGCTCGTGGGCGGTCGTCGAGCTGCGCGTCGCCGACCCGCTCGTGGATCTGCGGCTGCTGGCCGGACGCACCCCGGCCGGGGTGACGGCCATGGGGGTCGTGTTCGGCTTCGCCTCCTTCGGCCTCGTCGTCGCGCTGCCGATGATGCTGGCCGCGCCCGCCGGGACCGGGTACGGCCTGGGCGCCGACACCCTGTGGATCGGGATCTACATGTTCCCCATGGGGATCGCGGGCACCGTGGTCGCGCCGCTGGTCGGGCCGATGACCAGGCTGCTCGGACGGCGTGCCGTGCTGGTGCTCGGCAGCGCGCTCGTCTGCGCCGGGACCGGCGGGCTGGCCCTGTGGCACTCCTCCCCGTGGCAGGTCATGGCCGGGGTGACGGTCATGGGGCTGGGCGGTTCCATCGGCCTGACCGCCGGGCTCAACGCGGTGGCCTCCGACGTGCCCGGCGACCGCTCGGCCGGGGTCAGCGGCGTGGTCTTCGTCGCCAAGAGCATCGGCGGCACGTTCGGCGCGCAGCTCGGCGCCATGGTGCTGGCCTCCGGCGCGGTCGCGGGGGTGCCCACCGAGCAGAGCTTCGTCGACACATACCTGCTGTCGGCGGCGCTGGGCCTGCTGGCCGTCGCCGCCGCCTTCGTGATCCCCGCCGCCGGGCGGCGGGCACGAGCCGGGGACGCCGCTCCCGCCCCGGCGGCGAAGTCGGCCGTGCGGCCCGGTGAGAGCGCGTGACCGCCAGGACGGCCCTGTGCGGCAGACCAACCACGCGGCCCCCAGGTTTGCCGCTCCGGACAAGTGTTTCGAACCAGGACATCCAGATACTTGAACGATGGATTTTGAGCAGGTAGAACGCGCGCTCGACGCCCTTCCCGGCCTCCGCCCCGACGGGCCGGGGCTGGCGGTCGGGGTCTACGCCGACGGCAAGGTGCTGCACACCTCGGCCAGGGGCGTGGCGACCGTCGAGTTCGGCGTCCCGATCGACTCCCGCACCCGCTTCGACATCGCCTCCATCAGCAAGCAGTTCACCGCCGCGTGCCTGCTGCTGCTGGCGCGCGACGGCAGGCTGAGCCTGGCGGACGACGTCCGCGAGCACGTCCCCGAGCTGCGGCTCGGCGTGCCCGTCACGCTCGACCAGTGCCTGCGGCACACCGGCGGCCTGCCCGAGTGGTACGGCCTGCAGGCCGTCACCGGCGTCCCGTTCACCCTGATGGACGAGGAACGCCTGATGAAGATCGTGGCGGGCGTGCGCCGGACCTCGTTCGAGCCCGGCACCCGCTTCTCCTACTCCAACACCGGCTACGTCCTGGCCGCCGTCGTGGTCCGGCGGCTCACCGGCCGGTCGCTGGCCGACTTCGCCCGCGAGCGGCTGTTCGGCCCGCTCGGCATGGACGACACCGTCTTCCGCGACGACGCCTCCGTCCCGCTGCCGCGGATGGCCTACGGCTACGACGGCGCCGGCGCGCGGGCCGACACGCAGGAGAGCGCGGTCGGCGACGGCGGCCTGGTGACCGGTGTCGCCGACCTCGCCCCCTGGTTCGGTTTCCTGGCCGACGGCCGGGTGCTGGGCGCCGACGTGCGCGCCGCGCTGCTGGAGCGGACCGTGCTCGCCGACGGCGCCGTCCTGCGGTACGCCCGCGGCATCTGCCACCTGGCCGTCGGCGAGGCGGCCGGGTACGGCCACGCCGGCGGCATGCACGGCTACGTCGGCAACCTGCTCCACCTGCCGGAGCCCGGCCTCGGCGTGGCCGTGCTGACCAACCACAGCGGCCTGGACCCCGTCGGCCTCAGCCTCCGCCTGGCCCGCGCCCTCACCGGCCAGGGCCCGGCCCCCCGTCCGGCCCCCGCCCGCCGGGCCGACGCCGAGGCGGCGCGGCCCGCCCTGCTCGGCCACTGGCACGACCCGGAGACCGACGCCACCCTCACCCTCGAACCCGCCGACGGCGACGACGGCGGCGGCGGCGGAATCTCCCTGACCGGCGCCACCGACTTCGAGCTCGCCCTCGACGAAGACGGCCGCTGGTACGCGCAGGTGCCGGCCGGCCGGATCTGGCTCGTGCCGGAGGGCGGGCGGCTGCTGCTCGGCCACGACGGGTCGATCCGGTGGCCGCACGTGTACGAGCCGTGCGACCCGCCGGGGGAGGGGCCCGTCCCGCATGGCGCCTGGCTCAACGACGAGACGGGCGTGCTCGCCGTCATCGACGAGGGCACGCTGTGCGTCGGCCTGACCTTCCAGGCTCCCGTCGCCCCCGCACCCGCCGGGACGTGGCGGGCCGGCCCGTTCACCCTGCGCCTCGACGGGGACGGCGACCTGCTGCTCAGCGGCTTCGGCCTGCTCGGCCTGCGCTTCGCCGCCCAGCCCGAGGGCACCGCGCCCGTCGGCGTCCCCCCTGGTCTGGTCTAGGGCCGTGTTGGCCTGCAGCACGAGCCGGGGCGCGCAGAGTTTGGCTGCCGGGTCAGTGAACGAGGGAGGCCGGGCTTCTAGCGTCCGACTATTCCCCCCGCTCACTCCCCGAGGTGGTTCCATGACATCCGCAACCGCACTCGCCAGGCTCGCGACGGGCGCTCTGCTCGTGCTGGTGACCGGCTGCGCCGGAGCCGCGAGCTCCGGCGCGGCCCCCGACACGCTCCGCTGGGCGATGGGGCTCGCCCCCAACAGCCTCGACATCGCCCACGGCTTCAACGACGCCTCCACCACCGTGCAGTTCGCCGTCCTCGACACGATGGTGACCCTCGGCCCGGACGGCAGGGTCATCCCGAGCATCGCCGCCTCCTGGACCCATCCCGACCCGCGCACGTACGTCTTCACCCTGCGCGAGGGCCCGAGGTTCAGCGACGGCACGCCGGTCACCGCCGAGGACGCCGCCTACTCGCTGACCCGCCACCTCGACCCCGCCGTGACCTCCCAGGCCGCCAGCTACGTCACGCAGGTCAAGAAGGCCGAGGTCACCGGCCCGCGCATGGTGAAGGTCACCCTCGGCAAGCCCAGCCCCGCCTTCCTGGCCACCGCCGCGCTGGCCTGGCAGATCGTGCCGAAGAAGCTGGCCGCCGCGCACCCGAAGGACCTCGGCTCGCCCGAGGTCGGCACCCTCGGCTCCGGCCCCTTCAAGGTCACCAAGTTCTCGCTCACCTCGGGGGTGACGCTGGAACGCAACGAGCTGTACTGGGGGCCGAAGCCGGCGCTGCGCAGGATCGAGGTCAAGGCGATCGGCGACCCCGAGACGTTGCGCCTGGCCGTCTCCTCCGGCGAGGTGGACGGCACCAACGACATCCAGGTCAGCGAGACGCGCAAGTGGAGCGCCCTGTCCGGCGTCACGACCGCCTTCTACCCGGCCAACAACATCGCCTACCTGTCCCTCGGCGTCCGCGAGGGCCCGCTCAAGGACGTGCACGTACGCCGCGCCATCGCCCACGCCCTCGACCGGGAGGCGCTGGCCACGCTCATGACCAGCGGCCACGGCGGCATCGCCGACCTGATGCTGCCCAAGCCGCAGATCGCCGCCCTGTACGGCGGCAAGCCGCCCAAACTGCCCGCCCACCCCTACGACGTGAACGCCGCCAAGGCCGAGCTGGCCAAGTCGGCCCACCCCGGGGGCTTCACCCTGGCCGCGCCGTACGACAGCGGCAGCGACGACGTCAAGGCGCTCCAGGCCATCGCCGCCGACCTGGCGGTGATCGGCATCAAGCTCGACCTCCAGCCGCTGCCCACCGAGCAGTACCGGCAGCGCATGTTCAGCCACCAGGACACCCCGCTACAGCTCGTCGACCTGCTCTACGGCACCCCCGACCCGGGTGAGGTGCTGCCCGACCTGGTCAGCCGCGCCTCGGCCGGGCCCCAGGGCTTCAACTTCAGCGGCTACGGCTCGCCCGAGACCGACGCCCGGCTCGACGACCTCGGCACGCACGAGGGCGCCGACCGTGCCGCCGCCGTCACCGAGGTGCTGGCCGAGATCGCCGACCAGGTGCCGTACGTGCCGCTCTACACCAAGGAGGCCGCCGTCGCGCTGCGCAAGCGGTTCACCGGCCAGTTCGGCACCTGGACCATGAACGTCTTCAGCACCATCCGCCCGGGGGCCGGTGCCTGATGGCCTTCGTCGCCCGCCGCCTGGCCGCCGCGCTGCTCCTGCTCGGCGTGCTGTCCGTGCTCACCTACGCGCTGCTGGCGCTCGCCCCCGGGGACCCGGAGCAGGTCCTGCTCGGGCCGCGGCCCTCCACCGCCGAGTCGCGCGCCGCCGTCCGCGCGCAGTACCACCTCGACGACCCGCTGCCCGTCCGCTACGCCACCTGGCTCGGCGACGCCGTGCGCGGCGACTTCGGCGCCTCCCTCTACAGCCGCGAACCGGTCGCCGGCGTCATCGCCGACCGCCTGCCGGTCACCGCCGGCCTGGCCGCCTACGCGATCGTGCTCACGCTGGCCGTCGGCCTGCCCGCCGGGCTGGCCGCCGCCATGCGCAGGGGCGGCCCGCTCGACCGGGGCATCACGCTCTCCGCGCTGGTCGGCCTCGCGATCCCGCCGTTCGCCATGAGCATCCTGCTGCTGTACGGCTTCGCCGTCACCCTCGGCTGGTTCCCCGTCTTCGGCGCGGGCGAGACGTTCGCCGAGCGGGTCGCGCACCTGACGCTGCCCGCGATCGCGCTGGCCACCGGGCAGGCGGCGGTCGTCATCAGACAGATGCGGGCGGCCGCGCTCGACCTGGCCGGGCAGGACTACATGACCTTCGCCCGGGCGCGCGGCGTCGGCCGGGCCCGCTACTGGATCGGGTACGCGCTGCGCAACACCGCGCTGCCCGTCCTCACGGTCGGCGGCCTGCTGCTGGCCGCCAACCTCACCGGCGCGCTGTTCGTCGAACGGGCCTTCGGGCTGCACGGCGTCGGCGAGCTGCTCGTCAGCGCCGTCGGGCAGAAGGACCTGCCCGTCGTCCAGGCGCTCGTCCTGATGGGAGGCGCCGTGGTGGTCGCCGTCAACCTGCTGATCGACCTGGCCTACCTCGCGGTGGACCCGCGGGTGCGCCACGGGGCGGTGGCCGCGTGAGCGTCGTGCCGGGGACCGTGCGCCTCGGCGGACGGGCGCGCCGGCTGCGCCGGACCGGGCCGGGGCCGCTGACGCTGCTGTCGGGCGGGATCCTGGCCCTCATGGCGGCAGCCGCCCTGTTCGGAACGTGGATCGCCCCCTACGACCCGGCCGCGCAGGACCTCGCGCTCGGCGCGACGATGCCCGGCTGGGCCCACTGGGCGGGCACCGACGAGCTGGGCCGGGACGTGTTGTCGCGCTGCCTGGCCGGAGCCCGCTCGGCGCTGCTGTGGCCGGTCGTCGTCGCGCTGGGCACCTGCGCGATGAGCACCTCGCTCGGGCTGCTGGCCGGCTACCGCCGCGGCTGGATCGACGCCGTCATGATGCGCGTGGTGGACCTGCTCATCGCGATGCCGGGGCTGCTCATGCTGATCGTCCTGGTGGGCGTGCTCGGCGGCGGCATCGGCTGGGCGGTGCTGGCGATGGCGGTGCTGTTCACGCCCGGCGACATCCGGGTGGTGCGCAGCCTCACCATGGCCCAGCGCGAGCTGGCCTACGCCGAGGCGGCCCGCACGCTCGGGCTCAGCCGCACCCGGATCATGTTCAGGCACCTGCTGCCCAACATCGCGCCCACGGTCGTGGCGGGCGCGCTGCTCAGCTTCGTCGCCGCGCTGGTCGCGCTCTCCGGTCTGTCCTTCCTGGGCATCGGCCTGCCCGCCGGCACGCCCGACTGGGGGCTGATGATCGAGGAGAACCGCGGCCTGCTCGACCTCAACCCGTGGGCCGCGGTGGTGCCCGCCGCGCTGGTCACCGTCGCCGCCACCGCCGCCACCCTGCTGGGCGACCAGCTCTTCGAGAGGCTCTCCGATGCTTGAGACACGCGGCCTGCGGGTCGTCGGCGACCGGGTGCTCGTGGACGGCGTGGACCTGACGGTCGCCGCGGGCGAGACCGTCGGGCTGGTCGGCGAGTCCGGCAGCGGCAAGTCCCTGACCGCCCGCGCCCTCGTCGGCCTGCTCCCGCGCGGCCTGCGCGCCGAGGGGTCGGTCGAGGTCGGCGGCGCCCAGCTCGTCGGCGCGTCCGAGCGGCTGCTGCGCGGCGTGCGCGGACGGCGGATCTCGCTGCTCATGCAGGACCCCTTCGCCATGCTCAACCCGCTGCGCACGGCCTGCGCGCACATCGCCGAGACCCTGCGCGGCCGGACGTCCCGGCAGGAGATCGCGCGCAGGCTGGCCGAGGTCGGCATCGACGACCCCGCCGTGGCCGGGCGTTACCCCTTCCAGCTCTCGGGCGGCATGCGGCAGCGCGTCGCCCTGGCCGCCGCGCTGGCCGGCGACCCCGAACTGCTCGTCGCCGACGAGCCCACCACCGCGCTGGACGCCACCACCCAGCACGAGATCCTGGCGCTGCTGCGCCGTGTGCAGGAGGCGCGGGGCATGGGCGTGCTGCTCATCACCCACGACCTGCGCGTGGCGTTCGCCGTCTGCGACCGGGTCGCCGTGATGTACGCAGGGCGCGTCGTCGAGCAGGGGCCGGGCCCGGAGCTGGCCGCGGCGCCCGCGCACCCGTACACCTCGGGGCTGCTGGGCGCGCTGCCTTCGGCCGAGCTCACGCTGGAACGCCTGGTGGGCATCCCGGGCGCCGTGCCGCGGGCGGACGCGGTGGCCGGCGTCTGCGCGTTCGCCACCCGTTGCGACCGGGTCGCGGACGCCTGCACCGCGGCCAGGCCGCCGTTGCGCCCGATCGGCCGTGACCGGCTGACCGCCTGCGTCCACGACACCGCCGGGGCCGCCCGCCCGCCGCTGCGCGAGGCCGCGCTCCCCGCCGTCCCGGCCGGCGGCGAACCGCTGCTGCACGTCGAGGGCCTGCGCAAACGGTACGGCGCCCACACCGCCCTGGGCGGCGTCAGCCTGCACGTGAACCCCGGCGAGACCGTCGGCCTGGTGGGGGAGTCGGGCTCGGGGAAGACCACGCTGGCCCGCTCGGTGCTCGGCCTGCTGACCCCCGACGGCGGCCGGATCCGGCTGGCCGGACTCGACGTCACCGACCGCGCCGCCCTGGACCCGCGCGAGCGCGCCCGGGTGCACCGGCTCGTCCAGTGCGTCTTCCAGGACCCCTCCACCTCGCTCAACCCCGCCATGACCGTCGGCGCGACGCTGGCCGAGGCGATCGCCAGGGCCGCGCCCGCCGACCGGATCGGCGTGGGCGAGCTGCTGGAGCTGGTCGGCCTGCCCGCCGCGTACGCCGCCCGCCGCCCCAAGGCGCTGTCCGGCGGCGAACGCCAGCGCGTCGCCGTCGCCCGTGCCCTGGCCGTCCGGCCCGCGCTGCTGATCTGCGACGAACCGGTCGCCTCCCTGGACGTGTCGGTCCAGGCGCACGTGCTCGAACTGCTGCGCGGCATCGGCCGGGAGCTCGGCACCGGGATGTTGTTCATCACCCACGACCTGGCGGTCGTCCGCCAGGTCGCCGCCAGGACCGTGGTGCTGCTGAAGGGCGTGGTCGTGGAGGAGGGGACCACCTCGGCCGTCCTGGACGCCCCCGCCCACGACTACACCAGGCGCCTGGTGGCGGCCGTCCCCTGACATGACCGACGAATCTCGTACCCGGGAAAGGTAATACCTGCATGCACGACCTCATCCTGCGCGGCGGCACTCTGCACGACGGGTTCGGCTCGCCCGGCCGTACCGCGGACGTGGCCATCGGTGGCGGACGCGTCACCGCGACCGGCCGCGACCTCGGCCGGGCCGCCCGCGTGGTGGACGTGGACGGCATGGTCGTCGCGCCCGGCTTCATCGACCCGCACAGCCATTCCGACACCGTGCCGTTCATGGCCGGGGAGCAGCCGTTCAAGCTGTGGCAGGGCGTCACCACCGAGATCATCGGGAACTGCGGCTTCTCCTGCGGACCGGCCTACCCCGAGTCGGCCCATTTGGCCCCCGGGATCTTCGGCGAGCACGCCTTCACCACCTTCGGCGGTTACCTCGACGCCGTGGAGCGGGAGGGCACGACCAACAACCTGGCCGCGCTCGTCGGCCACAACACGCTGCGCACGGCCGTCTGCGGCATGGACGCCGCGCCGCCGCCCGGCGCGCTCGACCGGATGACCGAGCTGGCCGAGGAGGCGTTCGCCGCGGGCGCGTGCGGGCTGTCCAGCGGCCTGGAGTACGTGCCGGGCGCCTACGCCGGCACCGGCGAGCTGATCGCGCTGGCCCGCGCGGCCCGGCGCTGGAACCTCGTCTACGCCACCCACCTGCGCAGCGAGAGCGAGGGGCTGGCCGGCGCGCTGGACGAGGCCGTCGAGGTCGCGGCGGCGGCCGGGGTGCGGCTGCAGGTCTCCCACTGCAAGGCGTCGGGCCGGGCTGTGCACGGCTCGTCGGCCATGCTGCTGGACAAGCTGACGGCCGCCCGGGTCCGGGGCGTGGACGTGCGGGCCGACGTGTACCCGTACCGGGCGTTCTGCACCGGGCTGGTCGCGCTGCTGCCGCCCACCGCGTGCGAAGGCGGTGAGCCGGAGCTGCTCAGGAGGCTGGCCGACCCGGCGGAACGGCGGGCGCTGCGCGCGCTGGCCGAGGATCCCGAGCGCACGACCGGCGTCGGCCTGTGGCGGGAGACGCACCCCGAGGACGTGCGGCTGCTGCGGCACGCCTCCGCCGGCGTCACCGGCCGCTCGCTGGCCGACCTGCTGGACGGCCGCGAGCCCTGGGACGCGCTGTGCGACCTGCTCATGGCCGACCCGCACGCCGACGGCGTCTTCCACACCATGCACGACGACGACGTCACCCGGATCATGCGGCACCCCCTCGTGTCGATCGGCTCCGACGGCGGGCCGCCCGACGGGCCGACCCATCCGCGCACGTACGGCACCTTCCCCACCTTCCTCGGCGAGTACGTGCGCGAACGCGGGCTCGTGCCGATGGCCGAGGCGATCAGGAAGGTCGGCTCGGCCACCGCGGCCCAGTTCGGCCTGGCCGACCGGGGCTGGCTGGGCAGGGGAGCGGTCGCCGACGTGTGCGTGTTCGACCCCGCCGCCATCCGCCACGATGGCACCTACGACGAGCCCGCCACCCGCCCGGCCGGCGTCACCCACGTGCTCCTGGGCGGCCGCATGGTGATCGACGACGGCGAGTTCACCGGCGGCCGGCACGGACGCCTCCTGCGCGGGGGGCGGGCGTGAGCGGCCAGGGCCGGGTGACGCTCGGCGTGCTGCTCGACAGCCTCGGCGCGGAGACGGTGAGCGCGCTGTGCCTGCCGTCCGGCCGCCAGGCGATGGTGGGCGCGCCGGTCATCCACGGCTCCGACGAGCCGCTGGCCGCCTACGCCGGGGCGCTGCTGCTGGCCACCGGCAGGCCGGAGCCGTCCCTGCTGGAGAGCGCGGCCGGGGCGGGCGTGAGCGCGGTCGTCGTCCGGGCCGGGATCGGCGACGCCGCCGCGCTGACCGAGGCGGCCCGCGGCGCGGGCGTGGCGCTGCTGGCCGCCGCCCCCGGCCTGGCCTGGGGCCAGCTCTACGCCCTGGTGGACGCCCTGCTCGCGCTCGTCGCCCCGGCCGCGGACCTGGGCGGCGGCCAGGCGGGCGACCTGTTCGCGCTGGCCAACCAGGTCGCCGCCCGCGTCGGGGGCGCGGTGGCCATCGAGGACCTGGCCATGCGCGTCCTGGCCTACTCCACGATCGGCCAGCCGATCGACGACCTGCGCAGGGAGGGCATCCTCGGCCGGCGCGTGCCCGAGCACCCGACGAACGCCGAGGAGTACGCCGCCGTCCTGCGCTGCGAGGGGGCCGTGTGGAGCCACGAGCCGCGCGAGTACCTGCCCCGGCTGGCCATCGCGGTCCGCGCCAGGGGCGAGGCGCTCGGCACGATCTGGGCCATCCAGGCGGACGAGCCGCTCGCGCCCGACGCCGACGCGGTGCTCGCCGAGGCCGCCAGGACCGCCGCCCCGCACCTGGCCCGCCTCAGCCTGGCCGCCGACGAGGCCCGCCGGACCAGGGACGAGTGGGTGGGCCGGCTGCTGCGCGGCGCAGGCCCCGCCGGGGAGCTGGCCGCCTCCTTGGGCCTGCGCCCGGACGAGCCGGTCAGGGTGGTGGCCGCCGGGGACCCGGCCGGGCGGACCGACGTCTTCGCCGCCACGCACGCCGCCGACCTGCTGCGCACCGCCTACGCCGTCTACCGGATCAGGGCCGCCGTCGGCGCCGTGGAGGGCCGGACGTACGCGATCGTGGCGGCCGGCGCCGGGACCCCGCTGCTGCGCCGCGTCACCGCCGACACCCTCGCCCGGATCACCGACCGGCTCGGCGGGCACTGGCGGGCGGGCGTCGGACGGACCGCGGCCTCGCTCGCCCAGGTCCCGGCCGCCGCCCGGCAGGCCGACGAGGCGCTGCGTGCGATGGGCGGTCCGTTCGCGGGCGGCGAGGTGGGCCTGCACGAGGAGCTGGCCGCGGCGCTGTTCCTGCTGGACGCGGCCGCCTCGATGCGGTCCGGCCCGGCGGCGGCGGGCGAGCCGCTGTCCCTGGTGGCCGAGCACGACGCCGGGCACGGCACCGACTACGTCCGCAGCCTGCGGGTCTGGCTGGCCGCCCACTACGACGTGCCCAGGGCGGCCGAGACGTTGTCGCTGCACCCCAACACGCTCAGGTACCGGCTGCGCCGCATCGGCGAGCTGATCCCGCTCGACGACCCCGACGTCCGGCTCGTGCTGGGCCTTCAGCTCCGGCTGGCCGAGATCGGCGCGGGCGGCACGGGCGGAACGGGGGGCGGCCGGAGCCCGGCGTCCGGCACAAACGGCGGCGGCTGAAGTTGGGCTTGCGCGCCAACGATCCGGCGGCGGTCCGGCGGAATGCTGGTGCCATGCTCGAAATCCGCATCCTCCACGGAACCTCCGAGTTCCAGGCCGCCGACCGGCTGCTGCGCCGCGTCTGGAACACCAGGGCGGGCGACGATCCGCCGGTGGCCGTCGACCTCATGTGCGCCCTTGAGCACACCGGCGGGTACGTCAGTGGCGCCTTCCTCGGCGGCGAGCTCGTGGCCGCCGCCTCCGGGTTCCTGGCCGAGGGGGCCGGCCTGCACTCCCACGTGGTGGGCGTGGCCGCCGAGGCGCGGGGCCGGGGGGTCGGCCAGGCGATCAAGGCACACCAGCGGGCGTGGGCCGCCGAACGCGGCCTGAGCTCCATCTCCTGGACCTTCGACCCGCTCGTACGCCGCAACGCCTTCTTCAACCTGGGCAGGCTCGGCGCGCGGGCCGAGCGGTACGTCCCCGACTTCTACGGGCCGATGAACGACGGCATCAACGGCGGCGACCTCACCGATCGTCTGTTCGCCCACTGGCCCGTGAACCCTGCCCCTGCCCTGGATCCGGCGCGGAGCCCTGTCCCGGTGGCCCCGGACTCGGGGCTGTCCGCCCTGGGCGGGACCGAGAAGGCCGAGGTGATCCTCGACGAGACCGGGGCGCCGCGCGAGCCGGGCGGCGCGGCCGTACTGCGCTGCGCGACGCCCGCCGACGCCGAGCGGCTGCGGCGCGAGGACCCCGCGGAGGCGGCGCGGTGGCGGGCCGCCCAGCGGGCCGCCCTGGGCGGCGCGCTCGCCCGCGGCTACCGGATCGCCACCTTCACCAGGGACGGCTGGTACGTGCTGGAGCGTGCGGCGTGAGGATCGCCGAGGCCGAGCTGCACACGGTCGCGCTGCCGCTGCTCACCCCGTTCCGCACCTCGCTCGGCACGCAGACCGAGCGCCGGGCGCTGCTGGTGCGCGTGCGCGGGGCCGAGGGGGAGGAGGGCTGGGGCGAGTGCGTGGCCGAGGACGAGCCCACCTACAGCCCCGAGTACCTGGAGGGCGCGGCCGACCTCATCCGCCGCTTCCTGCTGCCCGCCCTGTTCGCGGTGCCCGGCCTCGACCCGGCCGGCGTCGCGCCCGCGCTGGCGCACCTGCGCGGCCATCCGATGGCCAAGGCCGCCGTCGAGACGGCCGTCCTGGACGCCGTGCTCAAGGCGCGCGGCCTGTCACTGGCCGCCTACCTGGGCGGGGTGCGGCGCAGCGTACGCGTCGGCGTGTCGGTCGGCATCGCCGCCACCCTCGACGACCTGCTCGACACCGTGGACCGGCACGTCGGCGCCGGGTACGCCCGGATCAAGCTCAAGATCGAGCCCGGCTGGGACCTGGAGCCGGTCCGGCTGGTGCGCGAGACGTTCGGCCCCGGCCTGATGCTCACCGCCGACGCCAACACCGCCTACGCCCCCGCCGACGCCCGCCACCTGGCCCGCCTCGACGCGTACGGCCTGACCCTGCTGGAGCAGCCCTTCGCCCCGGACGACCTGCACGGCCACGCCCTGCTCGCCGCCCGCATGGACACGCCGATCTGCCTGGACGAGTCGATCACCTCGGCCCGCGCCGCCACCGCCGCCATCAGGGCGCGCGCCTGCTCGGTGATCAACATCAAGCCCGGCCGGGTCGGCGGCTACCTGGAGGCCCGCCGGATCCACGACCTGGCCCGGGCCGCCGACGTGCCGGTGTGGTGCGGCGGGATGCTGGAGACCGGGCTCGGCCGGACGGCGAACCTGGCGCTGGCCAGCCTGCCCGGCTTCACCCTGCCGGGCGACATCTCGGCGACCGCCCGCTACTTCGAGCGCGACCTCACCGCGCCGGTCGTGCTGACCGGCGACTCCATCACGGTCCCCGACGGCCCCGGGATCGGCGTCGCGCCGGACCCGGACGCCCTGGCGGCGTTCACCGCCGAGCCGCCCGTACGCGTCACCCCTTCTCGATGAGGTGGTCGAGCAGGACCTGACTGATGTCGGCGAGCTGTCGCAGCTGTTCCTCGGTGAGCAGGTCGACCAGGTGCTCGCGGACGCTGGCGACGTGCTCCGGGGCGGCGGCCCGGAGCGCGGCGAGCCCGTCGTCGGTGAGCACCGCCAGCCAGCCGCGCCGGTCGCCGGCGTAGTGCTCCCGGCGCACCCAGCCCTTCTGCTCCAGCTTGTTGACCGCGTGTGAGATGCGGCTCGGCTTGGAGTTGGTCCAGTGCGCCAGCTCGCTCATGCGCATCGTGCGCGCGGGGGCCTCCGACAGCAGGACGAGCAGCTCGTAGTAGGTGGGCGGCATGTCGGCCGCCGCCATCAGGTCGCGTTCCAGACGATCGGTCAGCAGGCGGGTGGCCAGGCCGAAGGCGCGCCACGCCTGTTGTTCGTCGTCGGTGAGCCAGCGGGTCATGCGTCGAGCGTACTGGAAAGTTGCGTGCTGAAATAAAGCTATGTACTGTCGTGCCGAATCTTCCAGTGCTGAACTAATTGGAGCGCGACCATGTACCCCAGCGAGCTGAGCGGCCACTACACCATCGACCCGGACCACAGCCGGTTCGGTTTCGTCGCCCGCCACGCCATGGTGACCAAGGTGCGCGGCAGCATCCCCGTCCAGGAGGCCACCGCCCGCCTGGACGCGGCCGACCCCACCGCCTCCGCCGTCCGCGTGGTGCTCGACGTGGCCGGCATCCAGACCGGCAACCAGATGCGCGACAACCACCTGCGCACCGGCGACTTCCTCGACGCCGCCGCCCATCCGCACATCACCTTCGAGTCCGCCTTCGTCGTGCACGCGGGCGGCGACAGCTTCGAGGTCACCGGCGACCTGACGATCCGCGGGGTGACCCGGCGGATCACCGTCCCCCTCGACTACACCGGCACCGCCGTCGACGCCCAGGGGCTGACCCGGGTCGGCTTCGAGGGCAGCGTGGCGGTCAACCGCAAGGACTTCGGCATGACGTACAACGCCGCGCTGGAGACCGGCGGGGTGATGATCTCCGATCGCATCACGCTGGAGTTCGACCTGTCCGCCGTCCGCTCCGCCTGACCACACCCCAGGACCCCCGTCATGAGCAATCCCCTCCTTTCTGGAATCTCGGGGAGGCCCGTCGTGCGCAGGCTCGCCGTTCCCGCCCTCACCGTCGTGCTCGCCCTGGCCGTGGGCATCACCCCAGCCGGCGCGCATCGCGCCGATGGGTGGCGGCGTGGGGCGCCGCCGTCCAGCCCGCCACCCCCAGCACCTCCTGGTACGGCCCCAACTGGTCCGAGGACGGCTTCGCCCGCCGGGGTCCCGAGACCCGGCGTCCGCACCGTCATCATCATGGACGGCATCAACGACCTGGCCGAATGGAACAAGCCTCACCAGGCGACCGCCCGCCGGATCATCGACGGCCACAAGGAGCTGATCCGGGCCGCCCACGCCCGGGGCATCCGTGCCGTCGGCGCCACCCTCACCCCCGTCAAGGGCTCGCCGCTCGCCTACAGCCCGGCGGCGGAGGCCGTACGCGACCAGGTCAACGAATGGATCCGCGCCAGCGGCGCGTACGACCACGTGGTGGACTTCGAAGCGGCCGTCCGCCGCCCCGACGACCCCGACTCCCTGCGCCCGGAGTACGACTCGGGCGACGGCGTCCATCTCGACGATCGCGGCTACGACGCCCTCGCCCGAGCCGTCGACCTCGACGCCCTGTGACGCCCCGCACGATCAGGGCCAGGCCATGACCAGCTGGGTGTGACGCTTGCGGAAGACCCGACCGGCGGCGGGAGGCGGCACGACGGCGCCCGCGGGGTGAAGGGTGAAGACCGGGTCCGGACGGTCCCGCAGGCGGTGATCCCAGGTCCGCACATGATCGGCCAGCTCCCGGGCGAGCCCGGCGCCCTCGCGGCCGTGGCCACAGGCCCCGAACTCCCAGCGCCGCCGGTCGTCCTCGCGGACGCACGACTCGCGGATGGTGAGATAGGCGAAGCTGTCGCGGGTGATGAGCGCGGGACAGTACCAGCGCATGGCCGGCCGGACGAGCCCGCAATCGCGCTCGGGATCCTGCCAGAACATGCCGAACCGCTCGTCGACCGCCGCGATCGACAGGTGCATCGAGTCGAACGGCTCATCATGGCCGACGGTGACGCCGGTCCACAGCTCGGTCCGGTCGGCGCCCAGCGCCCGGTCGAGGGCGGCCCTGTCGAGCGCGGGGCCGCTCTCCAGGGTCAGCCTGACGGCTCCGCCCGCCAGGACCGGTTCCTGGTCGGGCAGCATTCCGGCCCCCTGGCAGGGGACGAAGCCGCAGACCGTCGGGTTCAGCCCCAGGAAGTGGTCGCCCTCGCGGACGAAGGTGAAGGACCGGCTGACGGTGGAGAAGCGCAGCGGCACGACCATCCGGCCGCCCGGCGCGAGAAGGTGTCCCCAGGGAACGTCCCAGACGCCGACGGTGACGATGACGGCGTCGAAGCCGCCGCTCGGCGCGTGTTGCTCGGCCGCATGCTCGGCATCGCCCAGGACGACCTTCACCTGCCCGTAGCCGGTCTCGGCGAGGAAACGGCCCGCGCGCCCGGTGACGAAGGGGTCGATGTCCACGGTGACGACCAGCCCGTCCGGCCCGGCGATCTCGGCGATGAGGGCGGCGTTGCAGCCGCCGGAACCGACCTCCAGGACCTTCGCGCCGGGACGGATCCGTGCCGCTTCGAGCATGTCGGCCTGCAGCCAAGGCGCGCTGATCGAACTCGTGGCCCTGCCGTCGGGCCCGCGCTTGGTGACGACGACGTCGTGGGCCGAGTAGGCCGCGCTCGGCGACACCTCGGGCGCGAAGCGCTCCCGCGGCACCTTGGCGAACGCCGCTTCGACCTCGGGGGAGCGGACCCAGCCGCCCCGCCTGAGCTCGGCGACCAGCTCGGCCCGGAGACGGTCGGGGGAGTCGGACGACAGGGTGGTCACCACAGCGAGGATAGCCGGGCCCTGCGGGGTGGAACGGAGATTCGAGGCATGGCGCGGGACACCTCGGCGACCATATTGCCCTGCACCGAAGCAAACGTGACCGTTCCGCGGCGCTGAAGGCAATGCGAGGCGCCGGGGCCCCGTGGTCAGGCGGCGGAGTCGGGGTGCTGGGTGGCGGCGTCGGTGCGGGCGCCGGAGAGGATGGCGTCGAGCAGGCCGGGGTAGCGGGCGTCCAGGTCCTCGCGCCGCAGGACGAGCAGGTTCTCCCGCCCCGAGGGCTGCTGCCGGATGACGCCGCTGTCGCGCAGCACCCGCCAATGGTGCGTCATGGTCGACTTCGCGGTGATCCCCAGCGTGTTCAGGACGCTGGTGCAGTTGTGCTCGCCCCCGGCGTCGAGGATGCGGACGACCGACAGACGCACGCCGTTCCCCAGCGCCGACAGCACGTCTTCGACCCGGATCTGGTCGCGGTCGGGATGACGGAAAGCCATGGTTCAACTGTACCGCGACTGTCGAACAATCCTTCTCCGGTCTGGCATAGTACGACTGTACGTAAATCCTCGTACGATCGTTTCGTGCGGCGGGCTTCCGCGTGCCCGCTCCCCGGCTCCCTCCGAAGGGCGTTCCATGTCCACACCATCCACGCTGCCCGCGGCCGTCGCGGACGGCGTCAAGCCGCGACTCGGCTGGACCCTGGCGTTGCTCGCCCTGGCCCAGCTCATCTACGCGCTCGACCTCAACATCGTCTTCGTCGCGCTTCCGCAGATCGGCACCGAGCTGGGCTTCCCCGGCCAGACCCAGCAGCTGGTGGTCAGCGCGTACGTCGTCTTCGCCGGCGGCTTCCTGCTGCTGGGCGGCCGGGCCGCCGACCTGCTCGGCCGCCGCCGCGTCTTCGTGCTCGCCCTGGCCCTCTACGCGTTGTCCTCGCTGGCCGGCGGGCTGGCCGGCGGTCCCGTCGTCATCATCGTCGCCCGCGCGGTCCAGGGCATCGGCGGGGCGTTGCTGCTGCCCTCGACGCTGGCCCTGCTCAACAGCCTGTTCGCGGAGGGGCCGCAGCGCAACCGGGCGCTGGCCGTCTGGGGTGGCGCGGGCGCCAGCGGGCTGACGATCGGCGCGCTGCTCGGCGGCGTCCTCACCCAGAACTTCGGCTGGCCCGCCGTCTTCTTCGTGAACGTCCCCCTGGCCGGGCTGGTCGCGCTGGCCGCCCTGGCCGTCATCCCGCGCGACCCGGCCAGGAGGGAACGGCGCAGGTTCGACCTGCCGGGGGCGCTCACCGTCACCGGCGGGTCCACGCTGCTGGTCTTCGCCCTGGTCGAGGGGCCCGAACTGGGCTGGGGCAGCCCGCCGGTCGTGGGCGCCTTCGCGCTGGCCGCCGTCCTGCTGGTGATTTTCGCGCTGGTCGAGGCCCGCAGCGCGGATCCGCTCATGCCGTTCCGGCTCTTCCGCAACCGCAGCCTGACCGTCGGCATGCTGGTCACCTTCGTCTACATGGCCACGTTCGGCGTCCTGCCGTACTTCCTCACCGTGCTGCTGCAGAGCGTCCACGGTTACAGCGCCCTGCAGACCGGGCTGGCCTTCCTCATCCCCTCGCTGGCCATCGCCGCCGGCACGCAGAGCGGCGAACGTCTGGCGACCCGGATCGGCACCCGTCTCACGCTGCTGATCGGCTTCGCCGTCGGTGTCGTGGGGACCGCCGTCCTGGCCCTCGGCTTCGACGCCGACGCCGGGTACGGCCTGCTGATCCCCGGCCTGGTCGTCTCCGGGCTCGGCCAGGGCATCGTCTGGACCGCCATGTGGATCGCCGCCGCCACCGGGACCCCCGCCCACGAACAGGGCGTCGCCAACGGCATCGCCTCCACCGCGCTCAACATCGGCAACGCCATCGGCCTGGCCGTCTTCACCGTCATCGCCGACCTCGGCACCGAGGGCAGGACCGGTCAGGCCCTGCGCGCCGCCACGGCGGACGGCGAGTTCCTGGTCGTCCTGCTCACGGCGGCGGCGATGATCGCCGGGCTGCTGATCACCCTCACCCTGCCCCGCCGCACTCCCCGGCCCCCGGCGCCCGTACAGCCGGACGAGTCGCTCGCGACCGGCTGACCGCACGTCGTCGCCCGCGAGCACCTGGCCCGCACCCCGGGTGCTCGCGGAGCAGGAACCCGCCGCCGACGTGACGCCCGGCCGGTCAGTGCCGGTGAGCCTCTTCCAGGGACGCCCCCGCCAGCCGCGCCTTGACCGCGCCGGTGAAGGACGAGCACTCGAAGGCGTTCTCGTGCGGGCACGCCATGCCGTGCGCGATGGCGGTGCGCGCCACCTGGGCCCGGGCGATGCGCTCGTCCAGCTCGTCGAGCTTGCGCCGATACAGCTCCCGCCACGCGTCGCCCGGCTCGGACCGGACCGCGAGGAACGTCTTGACCTCGCGCAACGTGAGGCCGACCTCGCGCAGCAGCAGGATCGCGGCGACCAGCTCGACCGCCGACGGCGGATAGCGCCGCTGCCCCGAGACGCGCTCCGGCTCCGGGATCAGCCCGAGCTCCTCCCAGTAGCGCAGAGCGGAAGTGGCGACCCCGGTGCGCTCGGCCAGCTCGCCGATCGTCAACTGCTCACTCATGGAACGCCAAGCATACGTGTCGGGCCCGCGTCGGCGATCGAGCAGCCGCTCCTGCGCGGGGGCCGGGACGCGGCCGGTGTTGACAGTGGTCGGCGTCATCTCTAATCTCTTCTTCAGTGCAGATAAATCTTCAAAGAAGTAAATGCTTCCGAGAAGCTGCTGAAGGAAGGCAACGACCATGCATAACACCCTCACCGCCGCCGACGCCGCCGCCATCAACGCCGTGCTCGACCGCCTCGCCGACGCCTGGCAGCGGGCCGACGGTGACGCGTACGGGGCCCTGTTCACCGACGACGCCACCTACATCACGTACGTCGGCACCCTCTACACCGGCGCCCAGGAGATCGGCGACGCCCACCAGGCGCTGTTCGACAGCTTCGTCAAGGGCACCAGACTGGCCGGCGAGACCCTCGGCATCCGCCTCGCGGGCCCCGACACCGCCCTGGTGATCACCCGCGGCGACACCTACAAGGGCAAGTCCGGGAAGCTGCACAAGATCCAGACCTACACGATGGTCCGCCAGGCGGACGGCGACTGGAAGATCGCGGCCTTCCAGAACACCAAGCACCAGGCCCTCATGGAGGCCATCTCCTTCAAGTTCCAGCCCGCCAGCAAGCCCGCCGCCCACGCCTGAACCGCAGCCCCGGAAGATCCCGCCACAGAAGACCCAGCCCCATGACACCCGCCACGGAAGGCCGCGCATGACCTCCCTCGCCGTCGTCGCCGCCACGGGCCGCACCGGACGCCTCGTCGTCGAACGCGCCCTGGCGGCCCGGACACACCGTCACCGCCATCGCCCGTCGCCCGGCTCTTCGGCCGCGTCCTGCACCACGTCATGCGCCATCCGTACGCCGACATGGCCCGCATGGAACAGGCGCTCTCCGGGACCGGGCTCACCTGGACGGCCGTCCGCCCCACCGGCCTGACCGACAAGCCCGGCGACCGCCTCAGGCGCCCGACGAAGAGGCGGGCTCGGAGCCGGTACGGGTGAAGGCGCCCGCGGACGCCGCGAGCACGGCCGTCCGCGCAGCCTGGTCCGGGAGGTCCGGGTCCGGGGGCGTGCGAAGGAGCACCAGGTGGTGGTAGAGCGGCGCGGTCGCGGCGACGAGCAGCCGCTGCGCGTCGGTGTCCGCCGGAAGCTCGCCCCGCTCGACCGCCCGCCCCACGATGACCTCGCACCGGGTGTACCGGTCCTCCCAGAGCCGCCGTAGCCCGCGGGCGGCCTCCTCGGAACGGAAAGAGGCGGCGATCAGGGCCGCGGCGATCGACGGCTGCGCGGTCAGGGCCGCCTGGTTCTCGTGGTTGAGCGCGGCCAGGTCGCCCAGCAGGGACCCGGTGTCCTCGGGCAGCCAGTCGTCGTCGCCCGTCGCCTCCAGCACGTCGGCGAGCAGGCCGCCGACGTCCCGCCAGCGCCGGTAGACCGTCGCGCGGTGCACGCCCGCGCGGGCCGCGACGGCGTCGAGGGTCAGCCCGTCGTAGCCGTGCTCCCCGAGCTCGGCGCGGACCGCGTCGAGAACCTGCGTACGGATGCGACCGGTACGGCCACCCGGACGGCGGCGCGGACCGGGCGACGGGCTCTCGGACGTCATCGCTCCCTTTCCCGTTTGCGAGGCGGACGGCGACATGACACCATCTTAATGTACAAGTTGTCGCATTAGCAGTGGCGGAAGGAAAGATCCATGAACGCCCACGTCCCCGCCGACCCGACCGTCATCCACCCGATGCCCGGCCAGCCACGGGTGGCGCTGCTGCGGCCACTGGTCAAGTCCCCGCTGATCGAGGTGGGGGAGTACACCTACTACGACGACCCGGACGACCCGACCGCGTTCGAGACCCGCAACGTGCTCTACCACTACGGCCCGGAGAAGCTGGTCATCGGCAGGTTCTGCGCCCTGGGCACCGGGGTGCGGTTCATCATGAACGGCGCCAACCACCGCATGGACGGCCCCTCGACCTTCCCCTTCCCCACCATGGGCGGCTCGTGGTCCGACCACTTCGACCTGCTCACCGGCCTGCCGAACCGCGGCGACACCGTCGTCGGCAACGACGTCTGGTTCGGCTACGGCGCGACGGTGATGCCCGGCGTGCGCATCGGCCACGGCGCGATCATCGGCGCCGGCTCGGTGGTCACCTCCGACGTGCCCGACTACGGGATCGTCGGCGGCAACCCGGCCCGTCTCATCCGCACCCGCTACCCCGCCGAGGACGTCGCCCGCCTGCTCGCACTGGCCTGGTGGGACTGGCCCGCCGAGCACATCACCGAGCACGTGCGCACGATCATGTCGGGCAGCGTCGCCGACCTGGAGGCCGCCGCCCCGGGCGCCCGCCGCGCCTGAACCGCCGTCCCGCCGCCCGTTCCACCGCTCGAACGTCGCGTAGAACCCGAAATGAGTGATCGTCCATGTCCCGCCGCCGCGCCCACATCGCCATGGTCGGCATCCCCGCCGTCAGCCACGTCCTGCCCAGCCTGGAGATCGTCCGCGAGCTGGTGGCGCGCGGCCACCGGGTGACGTACGCCAACGACCCGGCGGTCGGCGAGCTGGTCACGGGCACCGGCGCCGAGCTGGTCCCCTGCTCCTCGACGCTGCCGGTCGCCGACAACAAGTGGCCCGACGACCCCATCGCGGCGATGAGCCTCTTCCTGGACGACGCCGTCCAGGCACTCCCGCAACTGCGCGCCGCCTACGACGCCGACCCCGCCGACCTCTACCTGTACGACATCGGCGCCTACGCCGCGCGGGCCCTGGCCGAGACGCAGGGCCGTCCCCTCATGCAGCTGTCGCCGACGTTCGTGGCCTGGGAGGGATACTCCGAGGAGGTGGCGGCGCAGCTGTGGCGACTGCCGGGAGCCGACGCCTACCTGGCCAGGTTCGCCCGCTGGCTCACCGACTGCGGCGTCTCCACCACCGACGTGGAGACCTTCTCCGGCCGCCCGCCGCACACGCTGGCCCTGATCCCGCGGGCGATGCAGCCGCAGGCCGACCGGGTCGACACCGGCACCGTGACCTACGTCGGCCCCTGCCACGACCCGCGCGGGCAGCAGGGCGGCTGGACCCGTCCCGGTGATGCCGCGAACGTCCTGCTGGTCTCCCTGGGGTCGGCCTACACCCGTCAGCCGGAGTTCTACCGCCAGTGCCTGGCGGCCTTCGGCGACCTGCCGGGGTGGCACGTCGTCCTGCAGATCGGCAAGTACACCGACGCGGCGGAGCTGGGCGAGATCCCGTCCAACGTCGAGGTGCACCCGTGGGTGCCGCAGCGGGCGATCCTCGACCAGGCCGACGCGTTCGTCACCCACGCGGGCATGGGCGGCTGCTGCGAGGGGCTGCTGGCCGGGGTGCCGATGATCGCCGTGCCGCAGGGCGCCGAGCAGTTCGCCAACGCCGACCGGCTCGTGGAGCTGGGCGTGGCCCGCCGCATCGACACCCCGGACGCCACGGCCGAGACCCTGCGCGCCGCCCTGGGCGAGCTGACCGCCGACCCGGAGGTGGCCCGCCGCCTGACGCGCCTTCAGGCCGAGGCACGGGCCGAGGGCGGCACCGCCCGCGCCGCCGACCTCGTCGAGCAGCTGCTGGGCTGAGCCGCCCGGACTGGGAGATGATCTGTGGTAGGTACTCTCCGCATGGAGTTCTTCTGCTATCACCGTGACCGTCCTGACTCGGGCGCCCTGCGCGCGGAACTGGTCGAGGCGCACTGGTCCTACATGGACCGCTACGAGGCCGAGCTGATCGCCCGCGGCCCGACCTTCGACCGCGACACCGACACGGCCACCGGCAGCGTGCACATCGTCGACCTGCCCGACCTCGCCTCCGTGCGGGCGTTCGCCTTCGACGAGCCCAACTACCAGGCCGGCGTCTACCGCGACGTGCTGGTACGCCGGTGGCGCAACGTGCTGGGACGCACCATGTGGGAGTTCCCCGGCGGCCGGGAGGGCGGCAACCGGTATCTGGTGCTGGGCCTCGGCTCCGGGCAGCCCGCCGACCTCGTCCCGCCGGCCGGCGGCGACGAGCTGATCGCGTACGGGCCGCTGCTGTCCGACGACGGCGCCACCTGGGTCGGCACCGCCCTGCTGGTCCGGGCGCCCGACGCGGACGCGGCCCGCGCCGTCCTCACCGCCGGCCGGTACGCCGACATCGAGGTGCACGACTGGGAGTTCGGCGGCCGGCGCTGACCCCCGCCGGCCACCAGGACGTCAGACGGCCTCGGTGGGGCCGGCGGCTTCGAGCGCCCCGGCCCTGGCGTCCCGGAGCGCCTCCACCGCGGCGACGGCCCGGGTGACGTGGTCGTGGATCGTCACGAGCTCCACGGTGCCGGTGATCTCCAGCAGCCGGGCCACCGTGGGCCGGAGGCCCGCCAGGTGCACGTCCACGCCGTGCGCGCGGGCCAGCGTGGCGGCGGCGAGCAGGACGGACAGGCCGGAGCTGTCCAGGAACGCCAGCCGGCTCACGTCGAAGATCAGGTGCTCGTCCAGGCTGCGGCGTACCTGGTCGAGGTAGGCCTCCAGATGGCCGGAGGCGGTGGCGTCGACCTCGCCGGCCACCGTGACCACCGTGATCCCCGGCAGGTAGCTGCTGGCCAGGTGCATCACAACCGCTCCACATCATCCGGCAGTCGATCGGGCGAGGCGCCCCGGGCCGCTGCGACGGCCTCGTCCACGCAGGCATGGATGTGCAGCACGTCCCACACCCCGGTGATCTGCAGGATGCGGGCCGGGATGTCCCGTACGGCGGCCAGGCGCAGGCAGCCGCCCGCGCCGCGGACGTCGTCGTGCGCCCGCAGCAGCACGTGCAGACCGCTGCTGTCCATGAAGGTGAGCTCGCCCAGGTCGAGGACCAGGGATCGGCCGGGTCGACGGGCGTCGCGGATGGCGGACTCCAGTCGATCGGCGTTGGTGGCGTCGAGCTCACCGGAGACCGTGAGCAGCACGCCGGCGGGTACTGGCCGGCAGGTCATGTCGAGCACGGACATGGCGGCTCGGTGGCGACGGCAAGGTACGTCTGGGTGACGGACATCTGTTGTTCCCCAAGTGGGCCTGGCCGGTCGGAACGGCATCGAGCCGCCCCAGCACCAAGATTAGGGGCGAAGCTGGTTGCAGGAAAGAGGTTTCGTCATACGATCTTCAGGTGACCGCTCGGCGGGTCCGGGACGCCCCTGCGGACCGGCCAGTACGCCTGACCCGCCGGGGCACGCGTCCCGCGGGCGCTCGGGGTCACTAAGCTGCGCGTATGGCGCGGATTCTCCTCCTGCATTCGATGTACGGCCTGCGGCCCGCCGTCCACCAGGCGGCCGACAGGCTCCGGGAGGCGGGGCACGAGGTGCACGTCCCCGACCTGTACGACGGGCGCGTCGTCGACACGTCCGAGGAGGGCATCGCGATCAAGGAGGAGATCGGCAGCGAGGAGTTGCTGAAGCGGGCCATCGCGGCGGCGGCCCCGCTGTCCGGCGACGGCCTGGTGTACGCGGGCTTCTCCCTCGGCGCGGCCATCGCCCAGAACCTCGCCCTGGGCGACGAGCGCGCCCGGGGGCTGCTGCTCATGCACGGCACCTCCGACATGGCCGAGGGCGCCACCGCCGACGACCTGCCGGTGCAGCTCCACGTCGCCGACCCCGACTTCTACGAGCCGGTCGACTGGCTCAACGCCTGGTATCTCCAGATGCGCCGGGCGGGGGCCGACGTGGAGGTCTTCCGGTATCCGGGGGTCGGCCACCTGTTCACCGACCCCGGCCTGCCCGACCACGACGCCCCGGCGGCCGAACGCGCCTGGGCCGTCGCCCTCGACTTCGTCGCCGGTCTCTGACGTCCGCGCGGGCCGGGATACGACCCCGGCCGCCAGGGGTAGGGGCCGGGGATGAGGTTCGGGGGCTGGGACGTGCGACCGCTGGGCGGCTGGATCGGCTGCCTGGCGATGATCCTGATCTCGCTGCTGCTGTCGATCGTGCTGACGGTCGTCGTCAACTGGCTGCGCTGACCGGCCCCCCGGACGTCAGGCCAGTGGCTTGACGTCGAGCCGTCCGCCGTCGCACACCTGGCCGGCGTCGAACGGGACGTTGACGTACGACTGCTCGTCCGGCGGGATGACCAGCAGGCGGGCCGGGCTCGGGCAGTGGGTCTCGTCGCCGGTCTCGACGACCGTCCAGTGCAGCGTCGTACGGGCGCTGCCGCCCGGCTTGACCGTCACCTGGTGCTTGGTCCCGGCGGCGCGGCGGACGCGGGTGCGGAGGGCGTCGCCCTGCTTGTCGATCATGATCAGGCCGGGGTGGCCGTACAGCGTGCAGGTGGTGCGTGAGCTGTTGGTGAACACCAGCGGCGCGTTCCTGTTGCCGGCGCCGGCGTCGATCGTGCCCAGGCGCACCTGGAGCTGGGCGGCCGAGCAGCGGCGGACGGGCGAGGACTGGCTGGCCATCGCGGGGGCGGCCCCGCCCGCCAGCAGCAGCCCGGCCACGAGCGTGGCGGTGGTGAAGCGTCTCATGGTGTGTTTGACGCAGGGAACGCGGCGAAAGTTATGAACAGGCCGTCGGGATACAGCGGCAGGTCACCGGACGGATCGCGCATCGAGGAACGCTCGGCGGTGAGCGCTCCGGCCACGGCATCGCGACGAGGCCGAAACGGTAGCGGCGCACGGGCACTCCCACCCAGGACAGGCGACCGAGGCGCCCACCCTACTGAAGCACCACGTACGTGATCAAACAGTGGGAAACCAGAACGGAGGGGGTCCGGGTGGACCCCCTCCGTTCCGGCCCTCAGTCACCCCCCGGGTTGCGGGGCGCCGGGCGGATCGTCATCCGATCCGCTGCCAGAGAGCCGGTACGACGTCGGGCGTCCAGTCCGGCTGCGAGGTGTGGGCGATCACGCAGCGGTAGCGGACACCCTGGTAGGTGACCTCGTCGCCGGCGTTGTAGGCGTGCCATTCCTGCCAGGTGTCACCGCCGCCGCCACCGTTCACCGTCAGCGAGAACGACGTGCCGTGGCTGGCGGCGCCGTTCGCGTTGAGGGTGATCGTGTACGTCTGCGCCGGCGTGCCGGCCGTCGTGCTCACCGTCACCGTGGACGACTCGCCCGAGTTGATGGACGCCGGGCTGAACGTCACGGTCGCGCCCGGCGGCACGCCGTCGGCCGCCAGCGTCAGCGGGATCGGCCGGCCGGTGGTGACCTGTGTGCTCAGCGTGGTGGTCGCCGTCCCGCCCGCCGTGACGGTGGCCGACGACGGGTCGGCGGCGACGGTGAAGTCGCCCGCCGGCGTGCCGCCGGTGACCGTGAGCGCGTAGCTCGCCGTCTGCGTCTGGGCGGTGCCGGCGGCCGTCACCGTGATCGGGTAGGTGCCGTTCTTCGCCGTCGAGGCGACGGTGAAGGTCAGCCTGGACGACTGGCCCGACTGGATCGTGGCCGGGTCGAAGGCCACGGTGACGCCGTTCGGCAGCTTGGTGGCCGACAGCGTGACCTGCTGCGGCTGGCCGCCGGTCGTCGCCGTGTTCACCGTGGTGGCCGCGGTGCTCCCGGCCGTCGCGGTGCCCGCCTCCGGGTCGAGCCGGACGGAGAACGCGTCCGGGTCACCGGGACGGGAGACCGTCAGGGTGTAGTTCGCGGTCTGCGTCTGGGCCGCGCCCTGGGCGATCACCTGGAGGGTGTACGTCCCGGCCGGCACGGTGGACGCCGTCGCGATCGTCAGCGCCGACGACTGGCCCGACTGGATGGTGGCCGGGTTGAAGGTCGCGGTCACGCCGGTCGGGAGCGTCCCCGTCCTGAGCTGGATCTGCTGGGCGTTGCCGCTCGTCGTCGTGGTGGTCAGGGTCGAGGCGGTGCTGCCGCCCGCGTCCACGGACCCGGACGCCGGGCTGAGCGCCAGCGAGAACTGGTCGGGGATGGGCCGGTTGACGGTGAGCGAGTAGTTCTGCGTCTGCGTCTGGGCCGTGCCCTGAGCGATCACCTGCACGGTGTACGCCCCGGGAGCCGCGTTCGCCGCCACGTTGAGGGTCAGCGTGGACGACTGTCCCGACTGGATGGTGGCCGGGTTGAAGGTCGCGGTCACGCCGGCCGGGAGCGTCCCCGTCCTGAGCTGGATCTGCTGGGGGTTGCCGCCGGTCGTCACCGTGGTCAGGGTGGTGGAGGCCGAGCCGCCCGGGTCGGCCGCGCCGGAGCCGGGGCTGACCTGCAACGAGAAGGTGTCCGGGTTGGCCACGCAGCTCGGGTCGCTGGTGGCCCGGACGCTCACGGCGTCCCAGGCGGCCTTGACCGCGTTGAACTCCACGCAGCTGTTCGGGAACAGCGACTTGGCGGCGTTGAGCGAGGCCACCCGCGCCTTGGCGTGGGTCCACGGCTGGGTCTTGGCCTGCAGTGTGCCCATGAAGATCTTGCCGGCCTTCTGGATGCCGATGCCGGTCACCGAGGACGGTCCGCCCTGGCAGATCGGGCTGCTCGGCTTGCCGCCGCCGGGGTTGTTGCCCTCGGCCAGCAGGTAGAACCAGTGGTTCTGCGGACCGGCCGCCGCGTGCACCTCGGTGGTGGGGATCGCGGTGCTGTAGCAGTTGGGGTCGCCCACCTGGGACGGGTTGTACATGTACCGGATCGGGCCGTTCCCGACGAGGTTGACCTCTTCGCCCACCTGGTAGTCCGGCGGGTCGTTCGGGTTGTTGGCGTACGCCTCGGTCAGCGCGCCGAAGATGTCGCCGGTGGACTCGTTCAGGCCTCCGACCTCGTTGTTGCCGCTGTCGCCGCCGGGGGTGTTGGTGAAGACGGAGTGGCCGAACTCGTGGCCGACGACGTCCATCGGGGTGGCCTGCTGGTTGCCGGCCTGGTTGTGGCCGAAGGTGGTGTACGAGCCGTTCCAGAACGCGTTGACGTCGTTGAGGCCGACGCGGATGGGGAAGGACCGGCCGTTCCCGCTGTGGCCGTTGCGGCCCAGCCAGTCCCGCAGCATGTTCCATTCCATCTGGGCGGCGTACAGCGCGTCCACGCAGGCCGTCTCCAGGTCGGTGCCCGACCCATTGCCCCAGGAATCGGTGCTCTTGGTGTAGGCCGTCCCGCCCTGGCCGCCGCACTGGAGGCCGGGCCTGGTGGTGTCCACCATCCGGTACGAGCCGGCGGACCCGCTGGTGTCGATCGTCACCGTGCCGTCGTAGTAGCCGCGGCCGGTGCCCTCCCGCACCTTGTCGAACTTGTCGATCAGCGAGCCGGACCGCGCGTCCACGAACACGTCGAGGATGCTGGGCCTGCCGGTGGCCGTCCGTCCGGTGACCTGGACCTGCCAGGCCAGCCTGGGCGTGGCGGTGGTCGCGTGGACGACCAGCTTGGCCGCGGACACCTCGTCCACGTCCGGCAGGAGGGCTCGGGCGGTGGCCGACGCCTGCTTGCCCGTCACCGACGGCTTGACCCCGAGGTCGATCTTCGCGGTCTGGCCGGTGACCACCTGCTGGATCACCTGTCCGGCCCGGTCGGTGCCGACGACGACCTCGCCGCCGAAGACGGGCAGGCCCTTGTACGTGCGTTCGTAGGTCAGATATTGCAGGCCGTAGGTTCCGGCGACGTTGGCCGAGAGAGTGAAGGCGTCGCCGGAGCCCTTGTGCAGGCGTCCGGCGTCGGCGGCGAGTGCCGCGTCGGCGTTCACTTTCGCGCGGTCGCGCGACTTGGGGTCCGCGGGCGCGAACGCCGGCGGTTCGGTCCGGGCGACGGTGGTCGCCGCGATGGATGCCGTGCTGGATCCCGTGCTGGATCCCGTGCTGGATGGCGTGGTGGATAAGTGTGCCTTCGACGTGGCGCCGGCGGCGCCCGTCATCGGGACGGCCAGGGCCGCCGCCGCCAACACGGCGATGGCGCCCGACTTGAACGTGCTGTTCACTCTGGGTGACTCCTCTCACATGTCCCCGGGGGTGTGGGGATCGAAGGAGCCCTTTGGCTGGGGCTTGATTAAAGTTGCCACCCAAGGTCGTCAGGCGAACAGCTCACAAATTTCCATAACGCCACGGTATGCCGGGCGCACCGGGAGCTCCGGGTCCGCAAGTCCTTGATCTTCATCAATTGGACGCTGATATCCTCCGAAAAAGGGCGGGCTCGAAGGGCGGGGGACGCACGGCTCACCGACGACGGACCCGCCACGGGCCGCCGTCCGTGGCGCAGGGCGACCCGCGGCCCGTGGTGAACCGGCCCGACCGGTTCCGGCCGGCGATCGACGAGGTCTGACACCGCGTACGGACGCAGGAGGGCACGTGCAGCACGCACCGGAGCGGGCAGGCGGGATCCGCGCCTGGGGGCGGGTCGCGGTCGACATGCCCGGCCCGGAGTTCGAGCCTTTCGGGCCGTTCGAGCTGTTCGAGCTGTTCGGGTCGGTCGGGCCGAAGCGGCCGGGCCCGCAGGGAGGCACGTGCCCCGACGCCGGGCTGCCCGGCGCGTCCGCCTCGACGGTCGGGGCGTCGAAGGCGTGCCACGCTTCGGTGTGGGCCGTCCACGCCCAGCCCGACGAGGGCCGTCCGGCCCCCGATCTCACCGTGGCCCTCCGACGTTTCGACGACGACCGGACGATGCTCGCCCCGTGGCCGAGGGACGCGGCCCGATGAGCGGCCCGACGGGAGGTCCCATGGGCGGCGCGGACCGGGTGGACCGGGCGGACCTCGTTCTCGGCCGGCGTCTCGGGCAGGGAGGCCGGGGGACGGTCCACGAGGTGCCCGGCCGCCGGATCAACGGCCAGTGGGACGTCGTCTACAAGGAGTACGACCCCGCCGTCCTGCCCGGCCTCGACGCCGGCGTGCTCGCCGAGATGGCCGGGCTGATCGGCCGGCTTTCCGGATGGGACGCTGCCTGGCTGTGCGACAGGACCGCCTGGCCCGCCGAGGTCGTCGAGTCCGGCGGGGTGGTCTGCGGCTTCCTCATGCGGTCGGTGCCCCACCGGTTCTCCTTCGCCAGGCAGACGCCGTCAGGCACCGAACACCGCCCTGCCACGATGAACCTCCTGCTCGACGACAACGCCTACGCCGTCGGCACCGGCCCGCACGTCGGCCCGCGGGTCGGCGAGCGCGACCGTCTGCTGTTGCTGGCCGACCTGGCCGACACGCTGGCCCGTCTGCACGCGATGGACATCGTCGTGGGGGACCTGTCGCCCACGAGCCTGCTGTTCGCCACGGAGGGCTCCCCGGAGTGCTTCCTCATCGGCTGCGACGCGATGCGGCTGGCCGGGACGGAGGCGTTACCGCAGGTCGAGACGCCCGGCTGGCAGCTCCCCGCCGACGAGCCCAAAGGCACCCCGCAGACGGACGCCTACAAGTTCGCGCTGCTGGCCGTCCGGCTCTTGGCCCGCGACCGGACCTCCACGGACCCCGGCCGGCTGGCCGCCGTCGGCCCCGGGCTCGCCGACCTCGCGACGGCGGCGCTCGGCGGCCCTGCGGACCAGCGTCCCCGCCCGGAGCAGTGGGCGAAGGAACTACGCCAAGCCGCATCCTCAACCACCCCCACCCCCACCCCCAAACCGCTCCCCACCCCCACCACCAACCCGCTCCCCACCACCAACCCGCCGCCCACCCTCCAACCACCGTCCGCCCTCGGATCACCGCCCACCCTCCAACCACCGTCCGCCCTCGGATCACCGCCCGCGTCGGGACCGTCGCCTGCTTTTGGGCCATTGCCCGCGTTCGGATCGCCGTCTGCCCCCGAACCGCCGTCCGCGCTTGGACCGCCACCCTCCCAGGGGCCGCCACCCTCCCAGGGGCCGCCGCCCGCGTTGGGACCGTCGCCTGCTTTCGGGCCATCGGCCGGCCTCGGGCCTCCGCGTGGTCCGGTGCCGCGTGGTCCGGTGCCGCCGGGGCCGATGCGGCCAGGGCAGATGCCACCGCCTCCGTCCGGCAGCGGGCTCAGCACCGGGATGAAGGTCGGACTCGGGGCCGGGGTCGGGGTGATCGGTGTGGTGCTTGCCGTGGTGGGGGCGGTGGTCGTGGTGTCGGCGGTGAAGGGTCTTGACCGGGGAAGCGGGGAGAGCCTGCTGACCGCGGCGTCCTCCGGCCCGCCCGTCGCCACCGTCCCGACGCCCTGGCCGTCGCCGTCCTCCGTCACCCCGGGCCCCAGCGAGCAGCCGACGGCGACCCCCACCGACCCACCCACGGAGACGCCCACGCTCGACCTGCCCACCGACGAGCCGTTCGACCCCGGCGACCTCGACCGCCAGGACACCGACCCGACCCCGCTGACGCCGAGCGCCCTGCTGCCCCGCTCCTTCACCACGGCCAAGGGCGTGCGCTACACTCTCCGGTCGAGCGGCGTGGACAAGTGCCCGGACGCCTACCACGCGGCCAACGTCCGCTCGGTGCTGCGCAAGGCGCGCTGCTCCAAGATGGTCAAGGGCTCGTACGTGAACCCGGGCGCGCCGGCGAACAAGCGCATCATGGTCTCGGTGTGGGTCGTGCCGCTGAAGAACGACGGCCGGGCCGACACCGCGTACGCGCGCCTCGACGACGCCTACGCCGACGCCTGGGGGATCGTGTGCCCGAGGAAGGGCCCCGGCTCCGGGCTGTGCCACTCGACGAGCTGGAGCAGGGCCCAGACCTGGGGATGGGTCGGGTACACCCACCGCTACCTGCTGCACACCATGGCCGTCTACACCAACCGCGCCAACGCCACCAGCACCCGGCCCTGGCTCAAGGACGCCTCGAAGGCGGCGTACAGGGCCATCGGGCCCACGGTCTACCAGGACACGAACTGAGGCGGCACGTCAGTCGCGGCGGTTCAGCGCCGAGTGGCGGCGCCCGTAGGCGAAGTAGATCACCAGCCCGATCAGGAACCACACGACGAACCTGAGCCAGGTCAGCGGCTCCAGGAACGTGATCAGCCAGATGGAGAAGAGCACCCCGATCGCCGGCACCACCGGCATGCCCGGCATGCGGAACCCGCGCGGCAGGTCGGGACGCCGGTAGCGCAGCACGATCACCGCCGCGCAGACCACCACGAAGGCCAGCAGGATGCCGATGTTGGTCAGCTCCGCGGCCTCCCTGATCGGCAGGAACCCGGCGATGAGCGCCGAGGCGACGCCGACGATCCAGGTCACCCTGACCGGCACGTGCCGTACGGGGTGGAGCTTGGCGAACCAGGACGGCAGCAGCCCGTCGCGGCTCATCGCGAACCACACGCGGGTCACGCCGAGCATGAACGTGAACATGACGGTCAGGATGCCGACGATGGCGCCGACCGCGATCACGCTGGCCAGCCCCGACAGCCCGACGGACGCGAACGCCGAGGAGAAGCCGCTCTCGGGGTCGATGTCCTGGTAGTTCTGCATGCCGGTGAGGACGAGGCAGGCCAGCACGTACAGGACCATCGAAATGGCCAGGGAGTACAGGATGGCCTTGGGCATGTGCCGCTGGGCGTCCTTCGACTCCTCGGCGGCCGTGCTCATCGCGTCGTAGCCGAAGACGGCGAAGAACACGGTGGCCGCGCCGGTCACCGCCCCGCCGAACCCGAAGGGGAAGAACGGCGTGTAGTTCTCGGTGCGGATGTAGAAGAAGCCCACCACGATCACCAGCAGCACCACCGCGACCTTGATCATGACGACGAACGTCTCGAACCGGGCGGCCGACCGCATCCCGAGGTTGAGCAGGAACGCGATGAACAGGCACAGAATCCCGGCGAACAGGTCGACGACGTGCCCCGGGCCGGTGCCCGGCGCGCCGAGCATCCAGGCGGGCAGGTCGACGCCGAGCTGGCCGAGGAGGAAGCCGAAGTAGCCCGAGATGCCGATCGCCACGACCGCGACGATGGCGGTGTACTCCAGCAGCAGGTCCCAGCCGATGAACCAGCCGACGATCTCGCCGAGCACCGCGTAGCCGTACGTGTACGCCGATCCGGCCTTCGGGATCATGCCGGTGAACTCCGCGTAGGAGAACGCGGCGGCGGCGCTGGCGATGCCCGCGATCAGGAAGGAGATCACGACGGCGGGCCCGGCGGTCTGGTTGGCGACGGCGCCGGCGAGCGCGAAGATGCCGGCGCCGATGATGCCGCCCACCCCGATCGCGGTGAGCTGCCAGAGCCCGAGCACGCGGTTGAGCTCACCTTCGTGCTCGGTGGCGATCTGTTCTACCGGTTTGCGGCGGAAAATCCCGGACCCGCCGCCGAAGCCTCGCGCAGACGTCATGGCGGGGTCCTGCCCTGACGGGATGCCCGCCATGCGCATGACACCGGAAGTCGGACGGACCGGCTCAAGGCGGGCCGGCCCGTCCGCGACCTAGCCGGCGCGTCCCACGGTGATCCGGGTGCGGGCCTCGGTGGCGTTGCCCGCCCGGTCGACCGCCCGGTACGTGACCGTGTACACCCGGTCCTCGGCGCCGTCCCGCTCGGCGCGCAGCGCGAAGGCGGTGTCGTCGGTGCCGGGGTCGGCCCCGCGGACGTCATCCGCGGCGTCGCCCTGGGAGCTGGTGACCGAGACCAGGGTGACGGTGACGGGCCCGGCGTCGGACGCCTTCAGCGCGACCCGCACCGGGACCAGCCTGCGGTTCGGCGGCCACAGCCGGACGGGGTCCGGCGTGACGGTCAGCGTGGGGGCCGTCGCGTCGATCCGGACGGTGACCGTCCTGGGCTCCTCGACGTTGCCCGCCCGGTCGGCGCTGCGGAAGGCGAGCACGCTCTCCCCTTCGCGGTCCACCCGCACGGGGGCCGTGTAGGGCTGCCAGGCTCCGTCGCCGAGCCGGTACTCGGTGCGCTCGACGCCGGAGCCCGCGTCGGCGGCGGTCAGGACCACGGTGACGGGCTCGGCCGACCAGCCGGAGGGCACCCCGGACGCGGTCGTCACCGGCGCCTCGCCGTCCTCGGTCGCGGGAGCGGAGTGGATCTTGAAGCCGTCCACGATGAAGTACGAGCCGTCCTTCTTGACGCCCTTGAGCTTGTGCGGGCCCGGCGCGAGCCCGGTCTTGCGGTAGACGACCTTCTGGTACACCCGGGTCGGGTTGCTGTTGTCGATCGTGGCGTCGAGCTTGCCGTCCAGGTAGAGGTCGACCTTGCCCTCGTCGGAGTTGACCTGGGCGACGTACTCGACGCCGGTGCCGTGGAAGGCCAGCTCGAAGGAGTCGCCGTCGTTCTGGGTGGCGTGCAGGTCGTCGAGGGTCGAGCCCGCGCCGCCGCGCCGGTCGTTCTTCCAGTCCCAGCCCTGGCCGGTGTAGGTGACGCCGGAGACGTTGTCGATGGTCTCCACGCCGTACGCCTTGGTCAGGCTCACGTCCGTCAGCGCCTGCGCCCGCCAGACCTTCAGCGCCACCGGACGCCCGGCGGGCGTGCGGTTGTAGACCTTCCAGAAGCTGTCGCGGTCGGTGACCTTGGTACCCGCGATCTCCCTGATCACGTCGCCGGTGCGCAGCCCCTGCCCGTGGGCGTGGGACCCGGCCGGGACGGCGGCCAGGAACAGGCCGTCGTAGTCGGTGAGCCCGACCGAGGACTTCACCTCGTCGCTGTGGATCTCGGTGGCCGTGGCGCCCATGAGCGGCTCGGCCAGGTTGCCGATCGTCATGCCGGTCTCGGGCTCGCGCCAGGTGAGCGGCGGCGGCGTGGGCGCGCCGGGCCTGCCGAAGCCGGTCATCGGGAACGGCTGGAAGCCCAGCGTCAGGGCGGGGGAGCCGGCCTTGAGCGTGTAGTCGAGCTTGGCCGGGTCGGCGTACGGGCTCGGCCCCTCGAACAGCGGGTCGGCGACGACCGAGCGGGTGTCGAGCCCGCGGGCCCGCCAGGCGGCGGTGATGTCGGCGACGGGTCTGCCGTTGTTCCAGAACAGGTTGTCGTCGTAGACGGTCCCGGAGGTGGACGGGTCGCTCTGGATGAAGTCGTAGGGGTCGTCGGTGACGAAGATGTTCTTCTCGACGACGTCGCCGTTGTTCTCGTAGGAGACGTGGAAGTGGCCGCCGCCGTTGACGAAGACGTTGCCGCGCACGGTCCTGTGGAAGCCCTCGCGCAGCTTCACCCCGCCGTTGAGCAGCAGGTTCCCGGTGATCTCGTAGTTGGAGGAGCCGTCGTCGAGGTCGATGTCCCATTGGGAGGAGTGCCGGATCCGGTTGTGCCGGATCTTCGTCGTCTCCGTCGCGTCGAGCTTGGCGTACGCCTTCTTCTGGGCGTCGCCGGCCGTCAGCGGCCAGAACCGGTCGCGGCCCCAGGAGTTGATCGGCCCGTGGTCGGAGGTCTCCTTGACGCAGTCGAAGATGTCGTTGTCCTCGATGACGTGCCCGCCCCACGTGCCGTCGTTGATGTTGACGCAGGCGCGCGGGCCGTCGTGCACGGTGTTGCCGGAGACCGTGACCCGGCGGCTCATCGAGATCTGCACGCCGGAGCTCTGCTTCTCGAACCGGCCGTTGCGGGTCATGTGGTTGCCGCTGACGGTGATGTCGCGCGGGTAGTCCTCGGTCTTCGGGCCCGGCGTGGTGTCGGTGATCGTGCGGCGCATGTCGTCCCAGGTGGACGGCTCGCGGACGGCCGCCGGCGAGCCGACGATGGCGACGTCGCTGGCCCCTGACCCGCGGAACTCGCCGCCGGAGACGACGTTGCCCTCGGCGTAGCCGTCCATGAAGACGGCGTTGCCGCCGACCTGGTCGAAGCGGGCGTCGCGGATGGTGATCTGCTTGCTGTTCTTCAGGTAGACCGCGCCGGCGCGGACGATCGCCCAGTCGCCGAGCTGCAGTTTCTCGTACGGGCGGCTGAACAGCGTGCGGTGGGTCTGGGTGAAGGTGAACCCGGTGAAGGTGAGGTCGTGCACCGGCGCGGACGGCGAGTCGCCGACGACGCGGACGAGTTCCTCGCGTTCGGCGGTCTCGACGCGGGCCTCGGCAGGGTCGAGACCGGCGGGCGGCTGGAGGTAGAGGCGGCCGGCGTCCTTGTCGTAGAACCACTCGCCGGGGGCGTCCAGCTCCTCCAGGACGTTCTCGACCATGCGCTTCTGCGGGTGCAGGCCGTCGCCCCGGTTGTTGTCGCCGACCCACTTCAGGATCGGGTCGCCGCCGGGGGCGACGCCGGTCACCTTGAAGGAGTTCCCGCCCCATTCGCCCTGGTGCAGCCCGCGGACCAGCGCGGTCGTCGGGTTCTTCCAGCGGGCGACCCGTTCGGGGGAGATCGCGTCGGCGGCGTACCCGTCGAGCACGGCGACCGTGGGGTCGGCGTTGGGGTAGCGGGCCAGGACCTGCCGCGTGCCGTCGAGGAACAGCTCGTCGAAGTCGAGCCCCGGACCGATGTCGGCGACCAGGGTCGCGCCCTGGTACGGGGTCCAGGCGGGGGTCAGCCGGCGTCCGCCGCTGAGCACGACCTGCTCGCCGGGGGCCGCCTCGTAGACGGCGCCGGAGTCGGCGGGGGTGAAGGTGAGGGGCTCGGCGAGGTGGTAGACGCCGCCGCGGACCCGTACCCGGGGCGGCTCCTGCGCGGACGTCAGGGCCGCGCGCACGGCGAGCTGGGCGCGCGCGATCGTCCTGAACGGCGCCGCCTCGGTGCCGGCGGCGCTGTCGTCGCCGTCGGGGGAGACGTGGAAGACGGTGCCGGCCGCGTTGGCGGAGGCTGGGGTGAGGGCGGTCAGTCCGGTCGCGGCGAGAGCCGCCGCGAGGAGCAGCCGCCAGGGCTTGCCATGGCGCACAAGGGCCTCCAGTCGGGGGATGGCCCTCATTGTGGCCAACCCCTCCGGTGAAGACGATCACGCCGAGGTCACGTTTCATCCGATCTATCAACGCCTGTACTCGCTAAGTGAGGCTGAAACAGCCCCTGAATCCCTTTCGTGCTCTACTTATGATCGGATCTTTCGTCGCGGGGGAATGAGGAACGAACCTTGCCGCATCACCTCCTACGGTGAAGGGGAACGCATCGAGGAGGAATTCGTGATCGAACTGTCGTGGCCGCAGGTCAGCGCGCGGCGTCTGGAGCGCGCCCACCTGGCCGCCCCCGCCGCGGACAAGGGCCAGGCCGCCGTCGTGGCCGCCATGTGCGGGGCGCACGCCCAGGTCATGTCGGCGGCCGAGCTCTCGATCGGCCTGCGCCTCGACGGCGTCACCCGCCTCCACGTGCGCGAGGCGTTGTGGGGCGAGCAGGCCCTGGTCAAGACGCACGGGCCGCGCGGAACCGTGCACCTGCTCCCGGCGGCCGAGCTGCCCATGTGGTGGGGCGCCCTGTCGTCGATGCCCGCCGGGCCCGCCGGGGCCGAGGGTGCCCGGATGACGGCCGAGCAGACCGACGAGGTCGTCCGGGCCGTGCGCGACGTGCTGTCCGTGGCCGACATGACGATCGACGAGCTGAGCGACGCGGTCATCGCCGCCACCGGGCCGTGGGCGGGCGACCTGGTCATGCCGGCGTTCCAGGGCATGTGGCCGCGCTGGCGGCAGGCGATGGCCACGGCGGCGCACCGGGGCGCGTTCGTGTACGGGCCGGCCAGGGGACGCAAGGTCACCTACCGCGTCGCGCCGGACGTCCCCGTGCCGGCGGACGGGCGGGCCGGCCTGGTCAGGGCCTACCTGGCCGCGTACGGGCCGGCCACCCCGGCCCAGTTCGCCCAGTGGGCCGGGGCGCCGGTGCGGTGGGCGGCCGAGGGGTTCGCGTCGGTGGAGACCGAGGAGGTGCTGTTCGACGGGCGTCCGGCCCAGGTGCTGGCGGGGGACACGGCGGTGCCGGACGGGCCGCCGCGCGGTGTGCGGCTGCTGCCGTACTTCGACGCGTACCTGGTCGCGGGCCGCCCGCGCGAGCTGCTCTATCCCGGCCCGGCCTTCCGGCGGGCGCTGGCCGGCGGCCAGGCGGGCAACTTCCCCGTGCTGCTCGTGGACGGCGAGGTCCGCGGCGTGTGGCACCAGCGGCGCTCCGGCGGCAGGATCGACGTCACCGTCGAACCGCTGTCCGGCCTGACCGCCGCCCAGCTCCGCGAGCTCGACGAGCAGGTGGAACGGGTGGCGGAGATCCTGGAGGGCAGGCCGCGCCTGACCATCGGCCCGGTGACCGTGGGCGCGCACGCCTGACGGTCGGCCCGGCCGTCCCGTTTGGACAGACTGTCCGAACTGGACATAAGATCCGAGATGTGACGGAGACGGATGCCCGCGTGCGGCTGTGGTCACCGGTGTGCGAGGCGGTGGCGGCGCTGCTGGCCCCGTACGCCGAGGTGATCCTGCACGACGTCCGCAGCGACCGGGTGCTGGGCGTGTGGAACCCGATGTCCGGGCGCGCCCCCGGCGCCCCTTCGCTGCTCGGCGAGCTGGACCGGCTCGACTCCTCGCCCAACGGCGTCTACGGCCCCTACGAGAAGCTGACGGCCGACGGGCGGCGGCTGTCGTCGGTGAGCGCCGTGCTGCGCGACCCCGACGGCGAGCCGTCCGCGGTGCTCTGCGTGAACCTCGACCGTACCCCGCTGGAGCAGGCCGCGACCCTGCTGGCCGCCTTCGCCGCGCCGTCGGCGCCCCGCCCCGAGGCGCTGTTCGAGCAGGACTGGACCGATCGCGTCCAGCGGATCGTCGGCGCCTACGTCCGCGAGCACGGGCGGCCGGTGGAACGGCTGACCCGCGAGGACCGGCTCGCCGTGGTGGCCGAGCTCGAACTGGCCGGGGTCTTCGCCGTCCGGCGGGCCACGGCCGTCGTCGCAAGGGCGTTGCGGACCTCCCGTTCCACCCTCTACGCCCTGCTCGCCGAGCTCAGGAGGAGCCGACCGTGACCCGACTGCCCGACTTCCGGCTGGAGGTCTACTTCTCTCGCTGGGAGTTCACCGCCCGGCACCACATGGCCGCCTCCGACGCGCAGACCATGACCATGTCCGGCCTGCTCGCCCTGGCCGGCGACGACGACCGGCACGCCTGGGAGACGTTGTCGCTCGGCTACACCGAGACCTTCGGCGACCCCGGGCTGCGCCAGGCCGTCGCGGACACCTACGAGCAGCTCACCGCGGACGACGTGATCGTCTT
Source organism: Nonomuraea sp. NPDC049607 (assembly GCF_040675375.1). Lineage (NCBI taxonomy): Bacteria > Bacillati > Actinomycetota > Actinomycetes > Streptosporangiales > Streptosporangiaceae > Nonomuraea > Nonomuraea sp. NPDC049607. Next base: position 72,195 of record NZ_JBFAOV010000028.1, on the reverse strand, counting down.
CGCGGGCGCCGAGGAGGCCCTGTACCTGGCCATGCAGGTGCTGCTCGGCCCCGGCGACCACGCCGTGGTGGTCACGCCCTGCTACCAGTCCGCCGAGACGGTGCCGGCGTCGTTGTGCGAGGTCACCGGCGTCGCGCTCGATCCCGACCGCGACTGGGCGCTCGACCTCGACGCCGTGGCCGCCGCCATCCGGCCGAACACCCGCGTGGTGTCGGTCAACTTCCCCAACAACCCGACGGGCAAGGTCATCGGCGCCGCCGACCTCGCCCGGCTGGCCGAGCTGTGCGAGGAGCGCGGCGTCCACCTGTTCAGTGACGAGGTCTACCGCGGCCTGGAGCTCGACCCCGCCCTTACGCTGCCGCAGGCCGCCGACCTGTCGCCGACGGCGCTCTCGCTGAACGTCACCTCCAAGTCCCTCGGCCTGCCCGGCCTGCGCATCGGCTGGATCGCCTGCCGCGACCGCGAGCTGCGCGCCCGCCTCGAACGCGCCAAGCACTACACGACCATCTGCAACTCCGCGCCCAGCGAGATCCTGGCCCGCATCGCGATCAAGGCGCGGGAGACCATCCTGGAGCGCAACCGCGGGATCATCGCCGCGAACCTGCCCAGGTTCGAGGCGTTCTTCGGGGAGTTCGGCGACCTGTTCGAGTGGCGGGCGCCCGACGGCGGCTGCGTCACGTTCCCGCGCTACCTGGGCGCCGACGGCGTCGAGGCGTTCTGCGCCGAGCTGGTCGAACGGGCCGGCGTGCTGCTGCTTCCCGCGAGCGTCTACCGGTCGGAGCTCACGCCCACGCCGGACGACCGGTTCCGCCTCGGCGTGGGCCGCAGCGACCCCGGGCCGGCCCTGGAAGCCTGGGCGTCCTTCCTCAGGAGGCGCTGACCCCGGCGGGCGCGGGTCAGCCCGCCCCGACGGCGACCTCCACGCCGTCGAGCAGCACGGTGAGCCCGACCGTGAACGCCTCGTTCACCTTGTGCTCCACGTACGGCTCGCCCTCACCGGGGACGCCGCCCTCGCTCTCCACCCAGGCCACCATGGGGAAGCGGGCCGCGAACCCCGGCGCGACCTCCTCCAGCAGGCGCGACCGGGTGAGCCACCACTCCTCGTCCGACACGCCGGTGGCCGAGGGGGCCTGCCGGGACTCGGCGACCGTCCTGGCCGCGCCGCGGACGAAGTCGAACAGCAGCGACACCACGCCGCGCAGCCGGGGCGGCCGCAGGCCGGTCTCGCGCAGGATCGCGACCAGGCTCTCCAGCAGCGCGAACTCGTTGGGGCCGAGCACCGGCCGGGCCTGCGACACCTGGAGCAGCCACGGGTGGCGCTGGTAGAACCGCCACAGGTGCTCGGCCCACGCGGTGACCGCCGCCCGCCAGCCTCCGGCCAGGTCGTAGGCGGTGGGCAGCTCGCCCAGGGCCTTGTCGTACATGAGGTCCACCAGCTCGCCCTTGCTGGGGACGTAGGTGTAGAGGGCCATGCCGGTGCGGCCCAGCCGTTCGCCGACCTTGCGCATGGACAGCGCGGCCATGCCCTCGGCGTCGGCGACGGCGATGGCGGCGTCGACGATCACGTCCACGCTCAGGCCCGGTTTGGGGCCGGGACGCGACTCGCCCGGCTCCTCGGTCCGCCACAGCAACGCCATCGAACGGCGCGCGTCCCCCTGCCCGGCGAAGACGACCACAGTACCGACTCTCCTCTGCCGTGGATCTCTTTACGGCAGAAGATATCAGCGGCCGGGGGCCTGCCCGGGAGCCGCCGCGGGGACGCGCCGATCCCGGCACCCTCGCGGGGCGCCGGGATCGAGGTGTGTGAGGGGGCCGGTCCTAGACGCCGACGCCCGCGCCCGGGCCGTAGCCGTGACCGATCCAGTTGCCGTTCCCGCTGCCCGGCCAGTTGTGGCGGCCGTGGTCCTTGTGCTTCCAGCCCCAGCCCTCGTCGTCGCCGTCGAAGCCGTGCTCACCGCCCTTGCAGGCGTCGGCGTCACGGGTGCCGGCGAACCTGCCCTCCTTCGTGACGTGGTGGTACGTGGAGTCGTCGTTCGTTCCGAGGCTGCAGTTGTCCGGGTACCAGTGCCTCTCGTCGTTCCAGGTGTCCGCGGCGGCCACGCCGGCCATGCTGAACACCGTGGCCGCGACGAGCAGCGCACCGCCGGCGGCGATGAGGTTACCTCTCATGAGCTCCCCCTGTAATCACGAAGTGACATCGGCCATCACTATACGTAGCGATCTTGGACGGCTTCCGCAGCGCCACACCCGGTTTCCCCCAACAGCGGGCCCCCGACCAGCAAACTCCAGGACGCCGGCGGCCCCGGCCTGGCAAGGGAACGCGGGCCGCCGGACCGCCGTCCTCACTGTCGATGAGGAGCGTGGGCACGGCGAGGCCGGCGTACCGGGACAGCGTGGCCGTGCCGGTCAGCCGGAGGTCGTGGACGAGCGTGGGCGCGATGCCCTCCAGCACCGGACGGGACGGCGACCCCGCCATGGCCGCCACCATCTCGGGCGGGATGCCGACCGAGAGCTGGAACGCCTCGACCGCCGCGCCGCGCCGCCCCTCCTTGACCAGCCTGTCCAGCTCGTCGCCCAGCCCGGCGTCGTCGCCGCTGTCGCCGCGCCCGCGCCGGTCGTAGGTGAGGACGGTGAAGCCGCGGGCCAGTTCGGCCGCCAGCGGCCCGCCCGGCCCCGAGCCGCGGAAGCGCATCGCTCCGTCCACCAGGACGACGGCGGGTCCCTCGCCTGCCTGGTCGTAGGCGATGCGGGTGCCGTCACCGGAGATGACCGTGTTCATCGTTGTCCCTTTCCGTTGTGTTCCGATGCCCTCCCGACGAACGGGACCCGCCGGGACAGACACCTTCGTTCAGCCGTCTTCCGGAAGAAGCAGCACCTCGGCGCCCATCGGGAGGTAACCCGCCGCGAGGAAGGCCCGTACGCTCGCGGCGTTGCCCGGCGCGATCTGCGCCCACAGCGGGCCGGGCGTCAGGTGCCTGGCCGCCGTGGCCAGCGACCTGCCGAGCCCCCGCCCGCGGTGCTCCGGCTCCACCTCGACGGCCGCCTCCCAGCGTCCGGCCACGCCGCGTCCCAGCGTGACCAGGCCGCCGCCGTCGCCGGTGACCCACACCCGTACGGCGTCGCGGTGGCGGCGGGCCCGGACGACCCGCGGATGGTCGGCGGCGGCGAGCTCCTCCAGCGGGAGCGGAGGCGGCCCGGGGAGCGGGGTGGCCAGCGCGAGCAGGTCGAGGTTGCCGGTCCGCCGGCCGGTCGCGGCCTCCATCGCCGTCAGGAACGCGGGCATGAGCGGGGCCGACAGGTCGCCGGCGGGCAGCAGGGCGTGCACCCGCGCCGGTTCGACGTCGGCGAAGACGACCGTGTGGGCGGTGAAGGCGATGATCCCCGCGTCGCGCTCCGACGGCTGGGGCAGGACGGTCACGGTGCCGTCGGGGGCGGGCGGGCGGCCCGACGCCGCGTCCGAGAGAAGGTCGGCCAAGGTCTCCATGCCCCTCATTCCAGCAGAACGATCAGGCGGAGGCCGCGCCCTCGCCCGCGGCGGACCGCACGGCGGCCAGGTAGGCGTGGATGGCGTCCCGGTTGCGGGACAGGCACTCGATGCGCTGCTGGATGCGGCCAGCCTCGGCCTGCAACAGCTCGGCCAGCTCGGACGTCAGGCACGCCGGATGCAGGTGGATGTCGTCCGGCCTGGTCAGGAACGGCAGGATGCGGCGGATGATCTCCGTGGTGAGGCCGGAGTCGAGCAGGCCGCGGATCTGCTGGACCCGGTAGACCGCCGACTCGGGGTAGTCCCGGTAGCCGTTGTCGGCGCGGTCGGGGTGCAGGAGGTCCTGCTCCTCGTAGTAGCGGAGCATGCGCGTCGGCACGCCCGTACGCTGGGACAACTGTCCGATCTTCATGCTTCCCTCGGGTGATTTGCCTTCACACTGATGTGAAGGTTTCAGCATAGGCGGCATGTCTCCTGCGAAACTCCCGTGGGCGGGCCTGCTCGCGCTGTTCACGGCGGCGTTCACGGCCGTGATGACCGAACTCCTCCCGGCGGGCCTGCTGCCGCAGCTCTCCGGCGCCCTCGGCGTGCCGGAGGGAACGGCCGGCTTCCTCGTGACCGCCTACGCGGTCGCCTCCTTCCTGGCCGCGATCCCGCTGACCGCGCTGCTGCGCGGGCTGCCCAGGCGGCAGGTGCTGGTGGCCGCGCTGAGCGGGTTCGCGCTGCTCAACGCCGTCACGGCGGTGTCGTCGTCGTACGCGGTGACGTTCGGGGCGCGGGTCGGCGCGGGGGCGATGGGCGGCATCCTGTGGGCCATGCTCGTCGGGTACGCCGCCCGCATGGTCCCCGCCGAGCGCCGCGGGAGGGCCATCGCGATCGTCTCGGCCGGGATCACCGTGGCGCTGTGCGCGGGCATCCCGGCGGGGACGCAGCTCGCGGCGGCCGTCGGATGGCGGGCGGCGTTCGGGTCGCTGTCGGCGGTGGCGGTGGTCCTGGTGGGCTGGGTCATGTGGAAGGTGCCGCCCTTCCCGGGCGAGCCGGCGGCGCGGCGGGTGCCGCTGCGGCGGGTCGCGGTCATCCCCGGCGTCAGGACCGTGCTGGCGGTGACGGTCCTGGTGCTGTTGGGGCACCAGGCGATGTACACGTACCTGGCGCTGTTCGCCGAGCGGGCGGGGCTCGGCCGGCCGGGGACCGTGCTGCTGGTGTTCGGCGTGGCCACGGTGGCGGGGATCTGGGTGGTCGGCGCGGTGATCGACAGGCGTCCGCGGGCGACCCTGCTCGCGGTGCTGGCGGCGGTGGCCGCGTCCATGTCGGCCCTCGGCCTGTACGCCGGGTCCGCCGCGGTGCTGCTGGGCGCGGTCGCGTTGTGGGGCATGGCGTTCGGGGGCGCGCCGACCTTGTTGCAGACCGCGCTGGTCACCGCCTCGGGGCCGGACAACGCCGACGTGGCCACGTCCATGCAGACCACCGTCTACAACGCGGGCATCGCGGCCGGATCGCTCACCGGAGGGCTGGTGCTGGAGGGCGCGGGGGCGGGCGCGCTGCCGTGGACCGCGCTCCCGGCCGCCGTCGCCGCCCTGGCCATCGTGGCCGCCGCCCGCCGGTACGCCTTCCCGGCGCCCGGCGGCCCCACGGTCAGAAACCGTGCCTCGACAGCGGCGCCACCAGCTCCCGCTCCTCGTACGACAGGTGGGACAGCAGCGCGTCGCTGAGCAGGTCGACGGCGGTACGCAGGTCGTCCAGGCCGCCGGGCTCGCCGACGAAGGCGACCAGCGTGCGGTCCACCCGTTCGATGATCTTGTGGATCGCCTCGTGCTCCTCCTGGAGGCGGTCCAGCACGGGCGCGAGCCCCGGCTCGGCCCGGCGCAGCTTCGGGAAGACCATGCTGTCCTCGCCGGTGTGGTGCATGGTGACGAGCCGGCAGTACGACTCGCAGTACGCCCCCAGCGTCCAGTTGTTCTGCCGCATCGTCATGGTCGCGATGTGCGAACGGGCGGCGCCCGCGTCGATCGTCCCCGCGGCCACCTGCTCGACGAGGTCGCGGAGCTGGGCCAGCTCGGCCCGCAGGTGGTCGTGCACGTCCACGAGGTGCTGCCCGGCGGCCTGCTCCTGCGGGGTGTAGCGGCGGCCCGGGTCGGGGTCGGGCGCGGTGGGGCGGGTGGCCTCGTCCCAGACGCGGGTCTCGGGGCGGGTCTCGGGGCGGCGTTCCGGCTCCGGGGACCGTCCGCGCCCGGCGGCGACCAGCTCGCGTACGGCCGGGGCGGTCTCGGCGGCGAACCGCTCGAACTGCCGCGGATCGCCGGACATGAGGATGAAGCCGCTCACCCCGTGGACGAGCGCGAGCTCGGCGAGCTGCTCGGCGGGCAGCGGCTCGGCCAGGTTGAGCAGCCGCCGCACGTCGGACGGCGACCGTCCGGCCTCGGTGGCGGCCTCGTCGATGACGGCGTTCCCCTCGGCCAGGGCGGCGGCGTCCGTGAGGCGGGGGAGCGAGGGCAGCCAGCCGTCGGCCAGCCGCCCGGTGAGCCGGAGCATGCGCGGCTTGTACGCCCCGATCCAGATCCCGATGTCGTGGGCCGGTCGCGGGCCGCGCTTGAGCCCGTCCACCCGGTAGTGCTCGCCGCGGTGGTGGATGCCGCCGCGCGTGCCGGTGTCCCAGCTCGCGCGGATGATCCCGATTCCCTCCTCCAGTGCGTCCACGGCCTGGGCCGGTGTGTGCCGGGGGCCGCCCATGGCCTCGATGGCGTCCCAGTAGCCGCCCGCGCCGAGCGCCAGCTCGAACCGGCCGTGGCTGAGCAGGTCGAGGCTGGCCGCGGCCTGGGCGAGCACGGCCGGCGGGCGCAGCGGCAGCGGGTGCACGTTGCCGGCCAGCCGGATGTGCTCGGTGCGCGCGGCGACGAAGGCGAGCAGCGTCCAGGTGTCGAGGAGGGCGGGCTGGTAGGGGTGGTCCTGGAAGGTCACCAGGTCCAGCCCGGCGCGCTCGGCGAGCTGGGCGAGGGCCACGACCTCGTCCGCCTGCCCGGCGGCCGGGACGAGGTTGGCGCTGAACATCAGGTCGTGTCCGTAGTCGGGCATGAGGGGCTCACCCATTAGTTGGTTGTACGAACTGTTTGTGTCGCGAAGTAAACTTAGTTCGTGCCGCCAACTACTGTCAATTACACTGGTCGCATGGTCGCCACCGAAGCGCCCGGCCTGAGCCTCACCGAGGCGCTCGTCCGCCTGGCGCACCTGGTCCATCAGGTCTACGGCGAGGTCAGCAGGGAACACGACCTGACCCCGCAGCAGGCCCAGCTCCTGTGCCTGCTGGTCGACGGGCCCATCGGGATGACCGGGCTGACCCGGGCGCTGCACCTGGAGAAGTCGAGCCTGACCGGGCTGGTCGACCGCGCCGAGAAACGCGGGCTGGTGGCCCGGGTGCGCGACGCGCGCGACCGCCGCGCCTGCCTGATCGAGCTGACCTGCGCGGGCGCGGAGATCGCGGTGCGTGCCCACGACGGGGTGACGGCCCGCCTGGAGACGCTGGCCGCCGGTCTGCCCGCGCCGCACCGCGACCTGCTGGCCGGGACCATCGGGACGATCCTGACCGAGGACACCGCCCGTACGGGCCGCGCCTGGGCCGCCCCCGAGCCCGGCCGCTGACCGGCCGCTGACCGGCCGGCCGCCGTGGCTCGGCGTCAGGCGTAGTCGGGGGTCATGGCGGCGGCCAGGGTCAGGTGCGGGGCCGCCTGCTCCGGGTGGCCCTGGCGGTGGAGGGTGCGGCCGAGGAGGTGACGGGCGTAGGAGTCGTCGGGCGCCTCGGCGACCAGGCTCTCCAGGGCCGTACGTGCCCGGCCGAGCTGGGCCGAGGCGAAGTACGACCTGGCGGCCAGAAGCCGCACCCCGCGATCCGTCCCGTGCTCGTCGAGCAGCGGGCGCAGCAGCGTGAGCGCGCCGAGCGGGTCGCGCTGGTCGAGCAGCGACTCGGCGAGGCGCAGGCGCTCCACCTCGGCGGGCAGCCGCCTGACCGGGTGGCCGGCGGCGTCGGCCAGGAACTCCCTGATCACGTCCGGCGGCTGGGCCCCGGCCAGGGCGCGGTCGCCCGCCACGATGGTCGGCGACGTGCGCACGCCCTTGGCCTTGCCCGTGAGCAGCAGCTCGCGCACCAGAGCGGCGCCCCGCCCGTCCCACGGCACTCCGGACTCGGCGGCGATCGCCGACAGCACGGCCGGGTCGCCGATGTCGCGGGTCTCGACGAAGTGGGCCGACAACACCCGCTCGACCACGGCCGACTGCAGGGCCGTGCCGCCCGTCTCGTACGCCACGGCGATCAGCCGGTGGGCCTCCAGCGTGTTGGGCCGCCAGGCCGCCCCCCACTGCTCCCCGAGCCCCTCGTCGGCGGCGATGCCCGCCACCCGCACCCGGTTGTCGGCCGGGGACAGGCCGGGCGAGCAGGCCCGCAGCGCCTCGTCGGCCATCGGGTCGCGCAGCGCCTCCGCCAGCGGCTCGGCCTTCGCGGGGGCCGACGGATCGATCTGGTACGGCCGCCAGACCACCTCGACCGGCTCGCCCTCCCAGGACGCGAGGGCCTTCTCCAGCCGCCGCTTCCCGATGTGGGCCCATCCGCAGACCATGTCCGCCCAGACTTCGATTCGCATGGCAGGCAATCTATGCGACAACTGTCGATTAGTCAACACATGTCGTATAGTGGCGGCGTGAACCCGGATGATCCGCGCGCGCGGCGTACGCGTGCCCGTCTCAAGGCCGCCGTGCTGGAGCTGGCCGCCCGGCAGGAACTGGGCAGCATCACCATGTCCGCGCTCGCCCAGCACGCCGAGGTCAACCGCGCCACGGTCTACCTCCACTATCCGGACGTCGACGCGCTGGTCACCGACGCCATGGAGGACGCCGTCACCGCCGTGGCGCGGGCGGCCGCCCTGTGCCCGCTCGACGCCCCCCGCGACCGGCCGCCGGCCCCGCTGGCGGAGCTGTTCGACCACGTGGCCGCCAACGCCACCCTGTACGAGCGCATGCTCGGCGGCCAGGGCAGCGCCCGCTTCGCCGCCCGGATGCGCGAGCGGCTCACCGAGGAGCTGACCGGCCGGTTCGCCGTGGGCAACCGTCCGGCGGGGTTCGAGGACGTGCCCGCCGACGTGCACGCCGCCTTTCTGGCCGGGGCGCTCATCGGCGTGATCACGCACTGGGTGTGCGGCGGCCGCCGGGACGCCGGCGCGGCCCAGTCGTTCTGGCGGCTGTTCCGGCCCCCGCTTCCCGGCTGAGCTCCGCCGCCCCCTTGATACGCTGCGTCGCGACATCGCTGGACGGACGGCAGTTCACCGGCCCCTCGCCGAGGTCGACACCGCCCTTCCCCGACACCGCCCAGACCGCCAGGACGACACGATGACCATGCTCCCCGACGAGCTCAGGACCGCTCTGGAGTCGGCCCTGGCCCGCTACGCGCCGCACGACCTGTCCCGCGCGACGGAACAGCTCACCGAGCGCTACCGCACCGGCCCGTCCGCCGCCGCGCCGCACCTGCGCACCCCGGCCGACATCGCGGCCTACGCCGCCTACCGCATGCCCGCCACGTACGCCGCCGCGGGCACCGCCATGCGCCGGGCCGCCGCGATGACCCCGGGCTTCGCGCCGCGGACGCAGCTCGACGTGGGCGGCGGCACCGGCGCGGCGGTCTGGGCGGCCGGGCCGGTCTGGCCCTCGCTGGAGCGCGTCACCGTCATCGAGCACGACCCCCAGATCATCGAACTCGGCCGGCGGCTGGCCAGGACCGCGCCCGTGCGCGACGTCACCTGGCGACGCGCCTCGATCGACCCGGGGCTCGACCGGCCCGCGGCCGACCTGGTCACCATGTCCTACGCCCTGAACGAGCTGCCCCCGCAGCGGCACGCCGACGTCGTGCGCTGGCTGGCCGGGGACGCGACGATGGTGATCGTCATCGAGCCCGGCACCCCCGCCGGCTACGCCAACATCGCCACCGCCCGGGAGACGCTGACCGGGTGCGGCCTGACCATCGTCGCCCCCTGCCCGCACGACGGCCCCTGCCCGATCCGGCAGGGCGGCGACTGGTGCCACTTCTCCGTACGTCTGCCGCGCACCTCTCTCCACCGCCGCGTCAAGTCGGGCACGCTCGGCTTCGAGGACGAGAAGTTCTCCTACGTGGCCGCCGTACGGGGGGAGTGGCCGCGGGCGGCGGCCCGCGTCCTGCGCCACCCGCAGAAGCGCAAGGGCATGGTGTCGCTGCGCCTGTGCACCGGCGACGAGGTCCGGGACGTGGTCGTCTCCAAGCGGCAGGGCGAGCTGTACCGGCTGGCCCGCGACGTCGACTGGGGCGACGACTGGCCGGCCGCCGACTGACCGCCGCCCGGCGGTAGGGTCGGCGAAATGGACCATGACGAGGTTTTGGCGCTGTTCGACCGGCAGTCGCGGCGGGAGGCGCGCCCCGACGGGCCGGGCGCCAGGGTCGAGCGCGACGGCGACGTGGTCCGCCAGGTCGGGCCGCCGCACGCGTGGAACGGCGTCCTGTGGTCCGGCCTCGACGAGGAGAGCGCCGACGCGGCCGTCGCCCGCCAGGTGCGCTTCTTCGGCGACCTCGGCCTGGGGTTCGAGTGGAAGCTGTACGCCCACGACCGGCCCGCCGACCTGGCCGACCGGCTCCTGGCAGCCGGGTTCGCCGCCGAGCCCGCCGAGACCGTGATGGTGGCCCGGATCGCCGACCTCGACACCACGGTCGAGCCGCCCGACGGCGTGCGCCTGGTGCCGGTCACCGACGTGGCGGGCGTGGAGTCGCTGGCCGAGGTGCACGAGCTGGCCTTCGGCACCGACAGCGGCCGACTCCGCGACCACCTGCTGGCACGACTGTCCGACGACACCGTCGTCCCCGTCCTGGCGGTGGCGGACGGGCGGCCGGTGAGCGCGGCCCGGCTCGACCTGACCCCCGGCACGAGCTTCGCCGGGCTGTGGGGTGGCGGCACCGTGCCGGGCTGGCGGGGGCGCGGGCTCTACCGGGCGCTGATCGCCTGGCGGGCGCGGCGGGCCGCCGACCGCGGCTACGACTACCTCCAGGTCGACGCCTCCGATCAGAGCCGGCCGATCCTGCTCGGGCTCGGGTTCGTCCCGCTGACCACGACCACGCCGTACGTGCGGCCCTGACCTCGCCGGTACCCTGGGCACACCCCGTCGTGACAAGGAGAGCGTTGCCCGAGAGGAACCCGCGCGAGCTCGGCCTGCTGGCCGACTGCGAGAGCTGTTTCGCCCTGTGCTGCGTCGCCCTGCCGTTCGCCGCCTCGGCCGACTTCGCCGTCGCCAAGGACGCCGGCCGTCCCTGCGTCAACCTGCGCGACGACTTCCGCTGCGGCATCCACGCCCAGCTCCGGCAGCGCGGCTTCCCCGGCTGCACCGTCTTCGACTGCTTCGGCGCCGGGCAGAAGGTCTCCCAGGTCACCTTCGAGGGCCGCGACTGGCGTGCCGCGCCCGAGACGTCCGGGCAGATGTTCGCCGTGTTCCCGGTCATGCGGCAGCTCCACGAGCTGCTGTGGTACCTCGCCGAGGCGCTGACCCTCGACGCCGCCGCGGAGATCGCCCCCGAGCTGCGGGCGGCGTACGAGGCGACCGAGCGCCTGACCCGCGAGAGCCCCGGCGTCCTGGAGCGGCTCGACGTGGCCGCCCACCGGGGTGAGGTCAACACGCTGCTGCTGCGGACGAGCGAGCTGGTCAGGGCCGGTCGGCGGGGCAGGGAGCACCGCGGGGCCGACCTGATCGGCGCCAACCTCAAGGGCGCCGACCTGTGCGCGGCCAACCTGCGCGGCGCCTACCTCATCGGCGCGAACCTGCGCGGGGCCGACCTGCGCCTGGCCGACCTGATCGGCGCCGACCTGCGCGGCGCCGACCTGTCCGGGGCCGACCTCACCGGCTGCGTCTTCCTCACCCAGGCCCAGGTCAACGCGGCCAAGGGCACCCCCGCCACGAAACTGCCCGCCTCCCTGGCCCGCCCCGACCACTGGACGGCCACCGCCGGCGAGCCGGCGCCCCGCGGCCGCCGCGACAGGGCCGGCTCCCGTGGACGGCAGGGCCGCCGCGGCTGACACCCGAAAGGGACATGTAGTATCCCCTTTCATGCGCATGGGTGAAGGCGTCGAATGGGGGCTCCACTGCTGCCTGGTGCTGGCGTGGCTGGAGGACGAGGCCCCGCTGCCCACCGGGCGGCTGGCGGCGCTGTTCGAGCTGCCGCCCGTCTACCTCAAGAAGCGGCTCCAGGCGCTGGTACGCGCGGGCGTCCTGGCCTCGGTGCCGGGCGCGCAGGGCGGGTTCAGGCTGGCCAGGCCGCCCGGCCGGATCACGCTCATGGACGTCGTGGCCGCGGTCGAGGGCCCGGACGAGGCGTTCAGGTGCACTGAGATCCGGCAGCGCGGCGCGGGGGCCGAGGCGCCCGCCCGCGAGTTCGCCCACCCCTGCGGGGTCGCGGCGGCCATGCGCCGAGCCGAGCTCGCCTGGCGGCGCGAGCTGGCCGCCCAGACGGTCGCCGACCTCATGGCCGCGGCTCCGGCGAACGCCCCTGACCGCGCGCGCCGCCACTACGAACGCCTTCGCGGCTGAATCCGACCCCGCCCACAGGGCGCACACGTTTAAGGAGAATCGGGATGTCGAATGTCCCGAATGAGACGGAGCCCCGAGGGCTCGCCCCGACGCTCGTGCTGGCGCTCGGGACGTTCGCGGTGGGCACGGACGCGTTCGTGGTCGCCGGATTCCTGCCGGACCTGGCCGCGTCGCTGGGCGTCACCGAGGGGGCGGCCGGGCAGTCGGTGACGGTGTTCGCCGCGGCGTACGCGGTGCTGTCGCCCGTCCTGGCCACCGTCGCCGCGCGGGTCCCGCGGCGGGTCCTGCTGGTCGCGGCGCTGGTCGTGCTCGGGCTGGCCAACCTGGGGTCGGCGCTGGCGCCGTCGTTCCCCGTCCTGGTGGTCACCCGGGTGCTGGCCGCGGCGGGGGCGGCGGCGTACACGCCGGGCGCGGGCGCGGTGGCGGCCGCTCTGGTGCGGCCCGAGCTGCGGGCGCGGGCGCTGGCCGTGGTGGTGGGCGGGCTGACGGTCGCGACGGCGCTCGGCGTGCCGCTCGGCGACCTGGCCGGCGAACGGCTCGGATGGCGGTACGCGCTCGGCGCGGTGGCCGTGGCCTGCCTGGCGGTCGCCGCCGGGGTGCGCGCCGTCATGCCGGTGCTGCCGGGCGCGCCGCCGGTGCCGCTGCGTGCCAGGCTGGACGTGCTGAGGCGGCCGGCGGTGACGGCCATCCTGCCGCTCACCGTGCTCGGGATGGCGGCCAGCTACACCGTCTACGCCTACAGCGCGCCCGCTCTGCGCGCCGTGGGCGTGGAGGGGACGGCGGGCCTGCTCTTCCTGTACGGGCTCGGCGCCGTCCTCGGCAACCTGGCCGCCGGGTACGCCACCGACCGGTGGGGCGCGCACCGGGTGCTCCCGGCCGCGTACCTGGTCATGGCCGTCAGCCTGGGGCTGCTCGGCTGGATGGCGGCGCCCGGCGCGGCGGCCCCGTCCGGCGCGCTGTCCAGTACACCGTCCGGCATGCCGTCAGGCGTGCTGGTCGGCGTGCTGGTCCTGGCGTGGGGCGCGAGCAGCTGGTGCCAGACGCCGCCGCAGCAGCACCGGCTCATCGCCGCCGCGCCCCTGGAAGCGCCGCTGGTGGTCTCGCTCAACTCCTCGGCGATCTACGCGGGGATCGGCGCGGGCACGCTGCTCGGCGGGCTCACGCTGCCGTCGGGCGCGGCCCTCACGTACGGGACCGGCGCGGCGCTGGCGGCCGTCGCCCTGGCGTACGCCCTGGCCACCCGCCGCCGGGACCGGGACCGGCCCTGACGACCGCCGCGCCCCACCTGCCGGACCATTCCGTGCTCTCGCCGGTCCCGGCGGGCTCGGCGGGCCGGTGGCCGGGCCGGGGCGGTGGGTCAGCGTCTGCGTGGCCTGGTCCGTACGTCCGTCGGAACCTTGCGCGGCAACGACGGTCTCGTCAGGGGTTCCGTCGACGGCCCGTCCCAGTCCGGCCTCTTCACCTCTCCGCCGCCCTCGGCGGGATCGGCGCCGTCGAGGGACAGGATGCGGCCCTTGAAGGTGGGGTGCTTGGACTCCCAGTACCGCCAGCCCTCCACCCTGGCGGGCACGTTGGCTATCCCCGCGCCGACCTCGACGTTCCGGCAGGTGCCGAGCACCGACCAGGCCGACCAGCCGATGCGGTAGCCGAAAACGCGGTACCACATATTGCCGTACATCCCTTTGCTGATGGTCCGGCTGTATTCATGGCCAGTGAAAACCATATGCCGCTCTTCGAGGTGCGGCAGGCCCATCCTGCGCAGATTGCTGACCAGATCTCCGGTCGTGATCGAGGATTGCCGCTCGTTCTCCGTCTCCCGGAACGCCCGCACTTCGTATTCCCGCGTCACCGTCACCGTGATGGTCCCGCCGGGGCCGTCAATGTAGCGGGTGCGGGGGATGAAGAAGTTCCTCGGCGAGAGGGAATGGATTTTGAAGAAGGTGTGCTCGTCACAGGGCCCGCCATCGCCCGCGTGCGCCGCCGGAGGAACCAGGGCGAGGACGAGGGCCGTCGAGAGCGAACCCCGCGCGACCGCTCGCGTCGTGGTGCGCCCAAGACGACGTGCTGTCGATCGGAAGGGGTTGATGACGGCTTTTGTTCGCCTATCGGGTGAGAACATGTACCGTTCCTTTCGGAATGTAGCCCAAAGTCGCCACCCGAACCCGTAGACCGGAATGCGGCCTTTCCGTTCGGCGAGCAGGGCATTTAGACCGGTACGATGTTTACACTTGCCCCGAATCGCTCATCGACGCCACACCGGAAACGCATTCCCGGTGACCGGCAAGATTCAGTCGCAGAAGTGCCATGGATCAGAAGCGACGGCGTCCGTCACATCGATCAGGCGCCGGCGGGCCACCGCGCCGCCCGTGTCAGGGGGTGCTGTCGCCGAGGGATTCGAGCAGGTCGCGCAGGGTGGTGGCCAGTTGTTCGCGCCGCCGTCCGGTGAGCGCCGCCAGCAGCCGCTGCTCGGTCGCCAGGTGGTCGGGCAGCGCGCGGTCGACCAGCGCGAGCCCTTCGGCGGTGAGCGTCACGTGCACGCCGCGCCCGTCGGAGTCGCTGGGCGTACGCCGCACCAGCCCGCGCGACTCCAGCCGGTCGAGCCGCTGGGTGACGGCCCCCGAGGTGACCATGGAGGCGCGCATCAGGGCGGCGGGGGTCAGGCGGTGGGGCGGGTCGCTGCGCCGCAGCGTGGCCAGCACGTCGAACGAGGCCCGGTCGAGACCGTGCCCGGCGAACGTGCGGCTCAGCTCGGCGTCGATCAGCCGGGACAGCCGCGACAGCCGTCCGATCACCGCCATGGGGGAGACATCCAGGTCAGGGCGTTGCGCGTGCCACTGCCTGAGGATGGAGTCAACCTGGTCAGCCACGTCCGCAGCCTACAAGTGTCTTAGCGGTGAGGAAAATCACCTGGCTGGAACGTCCGGAGTTGGGTTAATTTGTCTTAGTGCTAAGTAATCGAACGGGAACCGTTCTGCTGACCGCCCTCACGCCCGCCATCTGGGGGACCACCTATCTGATCACGACAGAACTGCTGCCGCCCGGCCGCCCCTTGCTGGCCGCGTTGATCCGGGCCCTGCCGGCCGGGCTGATCCTGATCGCGATCACCCGCCGGCTGCCCGAGGGGAGCTGGTGGTGGCGCGCCCTGGTGCTCGGGGCGCTCAACATCGGATTGTTCTTCGCCTTGTTGTTCGTGGGCGCGTACCGGCTGCCCGGTGGGGTGGCCGCGACCGTCGGCGCCATCCAGCCGCTGCTGGTCGCGTTGTTGTCGGCGGGACTGCTGGGGGAGCGGGTGACCTGGCGCGTCGCGCTCGCCGCGGCGGCGGGCGTGGCCGGGGTGAGCCTGCTGGTGCTGCGCGCCGACGCCCGGCTCGACCTGCTGGGCGTGGCCGCCGCGCTGGGCGGTGCGGTGGTGATGGCGGTGGGGGTCGTGCTCAGCAAGCGCTGGAAGTCGCCCGCGCCGCTGCTGGCCACCACAGGCTGGCAGCTCACGGCCGGCGGCCTGCTGCTCGCCCCGGTCACGCTCCTCGTCGAGGGGCCGCCACCCGCGCACCTGACCGGCGAGAACCTCGCCGGGTACGCCTACCTCGCGATCATCGGCTCGGCCCTGGCCTACACCCTGTGGTTCCGGGGCATCCGCGAGCTGTCGGCCACCAAGGTCACCTTCCTCGGCCTGCTCAGCCCCGTGGTCGCCACCGCGCTCGGCTGGCTGGTGCTCGGCCAGCGGCTCACGCTCGCGCAGGTGATCGGCGCGGTCGTCGTGCTCGCCGCCCTCGTCGTGGCGCAGCTCCAGCCCGTACGGCATCGCGCCGCGCCCGAGCCGCTGGCCCCCGTGCCCGCCGGCGACAAACGGTGATCGCGTACGCCGTTAGGATCGGGGCGAGGAGGCCGGTATGAGCATCAAGGCGTACCCCGTCACCGATCCGGTGGCCGAGCACGGCGAGGGGCCCGTGTGGTCCGGCCGCTGGGGCGGGCTGCGGTGGGTGGACATGCTCGCCGGCGACGTGCTCGCCCTCGACGACTCCGGCGGCGTGCGGCGGCGGCACGTGGGCGAGGTCGCCGCGGCCCTGCGCCCCCGCGTGTCCGGCGGCTACGTGGTCGCCGGCGAACGCGAGCTGCTGCTGGCCGACTCCGACGACCTCGAGGCGCCGCTGCGCTCGCTCGGCCAGGCGTGGAGCGACCCCGGCGTGCGCATGAACGACGGCGGCTGCGACCCCCAGGGCCGCTTCTACATCGGCAGCATGCCCTACGACGAGACCCCCGGACGCGGCTCCCTCTACGTGGCCGGGCCGGACGGCGCGCTCAGCCCGGTGCTGACCGGCGTGACCGTCTCCAACGGCCTCGACTTCAGCCCCGACGAGAGCCTGGCCTACTACGCCGACACCGCCACCGGCCGGGTGGACGTCCTCGACCACGACCCGGCGGGCGGGCTCACCGGGCGCCGGCCGTTCGTGACGATCGATCCCGCCCAGGGCGCGCCCGACGGGCTCACGGTCGACGCCGAGGGCGGCGTGTGGGTGGCGCTCTGGCAGGGGCACGCCGTGCACCGGTACACCCCCGACGGGCGGCTCGACGCCGTCGTCGGGCTGCCGGTCGGCAAGGTCACCGCGGTCACGTTCGGCGGCCCGAGTCTCGACCGGCTGTTCGTCACCACGTCGAGGCTCGGGGTCGACCCCCGGGAGCAGCCGGAGGCCGGGGCCCTGTTCGCGGCCGACCCCGGCGTGCGCGGCCGGCCGGTGCTGCCCGCCGCCCTGTGACGAGGGCGGTGACGGTCAGCGAGGATGGTCGCCGGTGGCGCCGTCGATCAGCTCCCGCAGGATGTCCATGTGGCCCGCGTGCCGCACGGTGTCCTCGATCATGTGGATGAGCACCCAGCGCAGCGTCACCCGCTCGCCCGCCCACGAGGTGCCGGGCGCGTCGAGGGGGAGGTCGGAGATCGCCTTGTCGGCGGCCGCGCGGGCCCGGCCGTAGAAGGCGGCGATCTGCTCGGTGGTCTCCCGCTCGCCGATCTCGAAGTCGTCCTCGGGGGCGAACCACAGCGGCTCGACCTCGCGGCCGAACGTCGAGCAGAACCAGCCGTACTCGACGGCGGCCAGGTGTTTGACGATGCCGAGCAGCGACGTGCCGGACGGTGTCATCGGCCGCCTGACCTGCTCCTCGCCGAGGCCCTGGAGCTTCCACACGATGACGTCGCGGTGCCGGTCGAGGCTGGCGTGCAGGCTCTCCTTCTCGCCACCGGACGGAGGCACTCTTCTTCCCATGCCCGCGACCGTAACAGCGTGGTCCGACACGTTGCCGCCGCGGGCCGGGGGCCGCGATACTCCGTGCATGATCGGTCATATCGGCATCAACGTCCCCGACATGCGGGCGGCCAAGGAATACTACGACGCCCTCCTGCCCCTCCTCGGCTACAAGGAGTTCTTCGACAGCGAGGAGGAGATCGGCTACATGCCGGCGAACGACAAGCCGGGCACGTACCTGTTCCTCTACCGCTCGCAGGAGCCCGGCGGCTACTCGCGGCACCGCACCGGGCTGCAACATCTGGCGTTCATGGTGCCCAGCCGGTCAGCGGTGGCGGAGGCGCACGCGCGGGCCGTGGAGCTCGGCTCGGAGGTGCTGCACGAGCCCAAGGAGTTCCCGGAGTACCCGCCGCCCTACCACGCCGCGTTCTGGCTCGACCCGCACGGCGTCATGCTGGAGGCCGTCTGCCACCACGACCGCGACTGACCTGCGGCGATCCCGGTCCCGTGCGGCTGGACGGCCTCCGCCGGGGAAGGTTCCCTGTCGGTGCCGCCGTACGACGTGCGGGCGCGGACCGGTGTGCGATCTTCAGGTACGAGGGGGCGAGGGCTAGCCTGGAGCGTGAGTCCCGCACGTGCCCGGCGGCCGGCCGGGCGTGGACGACGCGCGGCCCGATGTCATGATGTCCCCGACGCTCGACCGGGAGGAAACGATCGTGGGGCCTTTCGCGGGCGGTGGGCTGCCCCCGGACGACGTCGTCGTGGCGGCGTTGCGCGCCGGGGACGAGTCGATGTTCGCCGCGCTCCTCGACACCTGGTCGCGGGGGATGTTGCGGGCGGCCAGGTCCTACGTGTCCACCGACGACTCGGCCGAGGAGGTCGTGCAGGACACGTGGCTGGCGGTCATCGGCGCCATCGACGGGTTCGAGGGACGCTCCTCGGTCAAGACGTGGGTCTACCGCATCCTGGTCAACACCGCCAAGAAGCGCGGCCTGCGGGAGAGCCGCACGCTGCCGTGGAGCGCGTTCGAGCCGCCGGCCGGGCCGGCCCAGAAGGAGCACGGCCCCACGCCGGAGGGCGCGGTGCTGGCCTCGGAGGCCCGCGGCCTCATCGGGGAGGCGCTGGCCGGGCTGCCGCCCCGGCAGCGGGTCGTGATCACGCTGCGTGACCTGGAGGGATGCACGTCCGAGGAGGTTTGCGAGATCCTGGAGATCTCGGCCGCCAACCAACGAGTGCTCCTGCACCGGGCAAGGGCCACGGTCCGAGATCGGCTCGAAGGCTACTACCAGTCCGTGAAGCGGTCAGAATAGGTTAAACGGTTCAACGTTCAGAGGTGAGGCGGTCAACGTCGTGAAGCGGTTCACGTGCGACGAGCTGGTGG
This sequence comes from Nonomuraea sp. NPDC049607, assembly GCF_040675375.1. NCBI lineage: Bacteria > Bacillati > Actinomycetota > Actinomycetes > Streptosporangiales > Streptosporangiaceae > Nonomuraea > Nonomuraea sp. NPDC049607. Next base: position 53,510 of record NZ_JBFAOV010000028.1, on the reverse strand, counting down.
AACTCATCACCGCCTATCTTGACGACGCTCTTGACCGGCCCGAACGCGAGGGGTTCGAGGCGCATGCGGCGTCCTGCGCCGACTGCGGGCGGCAGCTCGACCAGTTCCGCGAGACCATCCGGGCCCTCGGCCAGTTCCCGCCGGAGCGCAAGCTGTCCGACGGCACCCGCGACCGCCTGATGTCCGCCTTCAGGGCCCGCCGCCATCGAGGGTGACGCTCCCGCGCGAAGGGTGCGAAAGGGGCAAATTTAGGCGGATCATCAGATTTCGCGTAACGCTGGCGGGCCTCGCGGGTCTGTATCCACATGCGCCACGCGATGACCGGCCCGGTGGCCGGCGGGTCCGGCGCCTCGGAAGCGGCCGGCCGGCCGCTGCGGGGCGTGCCGGAGGTCGAGGAGTTCGCACGCAGGTGCTTCGCCCCCGCCCCGGGTGACCGGGTGGGGGCCGAGCTGGAGTTCCTGGTCTTCGACCGGGCGGACCCGGCGCGGCAGGTGCCGATGGGCCGGGTCGAGCGGGCCGTCCCGGCACTGGCCGGCGGGAGCCGGGTGACGTACGAGCCGGGCGGCCAGATCGAGCTGTCGGGCCCGGCCGGGCCGCTCGCCGAGGCCGTCGGGCGGCTGGCCGCCGACGTCGCCGCCGTACGCGCGGCGCTCGGGCGGGACGGGCTGGTGCTGGCCGGGGTGGGGCTCGACCCGCTGCGCCCGGCCCGGCGGCAGCTCCGCCAGCCGCGCTACGACGCCATGGCCGAGTTCCTGGGCCGCCCGTACGGGCCGCTGATGATGTGCTCGACCGCGTCCGTCCAGGTCAACGTGGACCTGGGGGAACGGCCGGCGGCCCGGTGGGAGCGCGCCCGGCTGCTCGCGCCCGTCCTGACCGCGGCCTTCGCCAACTCGCCGCTGAGCCACGGACGCCCCTGCGGCTGGATGTCGGGCCGCCAGGCCGTCTGGGAGAACCTGGACCCGACCCGCACCGCCCCCGTCGACGGCTCCGGCGACCCGGCGGCGGCCTGGGCGGCGTACCTGCTCGACGCCCGGCTCATGCTCGTCCGCGAGGACGAGCGCCGCTACCGCGCGGTCGACGACGGATCGACCTTCCGCGACTGGCTCGACGGCGCGGGCGAGCGCCCGCCCACCCCCGACGACCTGGCCTACCACGCCACCACGCTCTTCCCGCCGGTCCGGCCGCGCGGCTGGCTGGAGATCCGCTACCTCGACGCCCAGCACCCCGACGACTGGCCGGTGTGCGTCGCGGTCACCCACGCGCTGATCACCGACGACCGCGCCGCCGACGCCGCCCTGGCGGCCGCCGAGCCCGTCGCGGGCCTGGCGGAGGTGGCCGCCAGGTGCGGCCTGACCGACCCGCGGCTCGCCCGCGCCGCCGAGGCCGCCTTCCGCGCCGCCGTCGAGGCGCTGCCCCGGCTCGGCGTGCCCCCCGGCCTGGCCGCCGAGGTGTCCGGCTTCGCCGCCCGGTACGTGAGCGCGGGCCGCTCCCCGGCGGCCGACCTGATGGACCTGATGACGGACCCGGTACGGCGGCTGCCGGCCTGGTTGAGCGGAGAAGGACAGGCATGAACGACATCAAGCAGCGCATCGCCGCCGAGCTGACCGCGGTACGCGACCGTTCGCTGACCTACACCGAGGCCGAGGACGACCTGCTGCTGCGCCAGCACTCCCCGCTGATGTCGCCGCTGGTGTGGGACCTCGCGCACGTCGGCAACTACGAGGAGCTGTGGGTGCTGCGCGAGGCCGCCGGGATCACGCCGCTGCGCCCCGAGATCGACGACATCTACGACGCCTTCAAACACCCCCGCAAGGACCGTCCCACCCTGCCGATCCTCGGCCCGGAGGAGGCCAGGAAGTACATCGGCGGCGTACGCGGCCGGGTGCTCGACGTCCTGGACGCGATCGACCTGGAGTCCGCCGCGCCGCTGCACCGCGACGGGTTCGTGTTCGGCCTGGTCATCCAGCACGAGCACCAGCACGACGAGACGATGCTGGCCACCTGGCAGCTGTCCGGGCAGCCCGGCCTGATCCGCGACGGCGACCTGCCGCCGGGCCGCGCCGCCGGCTCCGACGAGGTGCACGTCCCCGCCGGACCCTTCCAGATGGGCACCGGCACCCTGCCGTGGGCCTACGACAACGAACGCCCCGCCCACCAGGTCGACCTGCCCGCCTATTGGATCGACCGGCTGCCGGTCGGCAACGCCGCCTACGCCGCGTTCGTCGACTCCGGCGGCTACGACGACCCGCGCTGGTGGCACCCGGACGGCTGGCGCTGGCGGCAGCGGAGCGGAGCCGCCGCGCCGCTGTTCTGGACCCGCGACGGCGGCACCTGGTGGCGCACCCGCTTCGGCCGCGCCGAGCCGGTCCCGATGGACGAGCCGGTCCAGCACGTGAGCTGGTACGAGGCCGACGCCTACGCCCGCTGGGCGGGCCGGCGGCTGCCGACCGAGGCCGAGTGGGAGAAGGCCTGCGGCTGGGACCCGGCGGCCGGACGGGCCCGCAAGTACCCGTGGGGCGACGAGGATCCCCGTCCGGACCTGGCCAACCTCGGTCACCGGGCGGCCCGGCCGGCCCCGCTGGGCGCCTATCCGGCCGGGGCGAGCGCGTACGGGGCCGAGCAGATGGTCGGCGACGTGTGGGAGTGGACCGGGTCGTGGTTCCAGCCCTATCCCGGGTTCCGCAGCTTCCCGTACAAGGAGTACAGCGAGGTCTTCTTCGGGCAGGAGTACCGGGTGCTGCGCGGCGGCTCGTGGGCGGCCGACCCGGCGGCGGTGCGGACGACGTTCCGGAACTGGGACTACCCGATCAGGCGGCAGATCTTCACCGGTTTCCGCTGCGCCCGCGACGCCGAGCGGGCCTAGATGTGCCGGCACGCCGCCTGGCTGGGCGCCCCGCGCGCGCTGACCACGCTGATCCACGAGCCGGAGCACGGCCTGCTCGCCCAGTCGTACGCGCCCCGGCGGCAGCGCCACGGCACGGTCAACGCCGACGGCTACGGCATGGCCTGGTACGACCCGGCCAGGACCGAGCCCGTGCGCTACCGCCGCGCGATCCCCATCTGGGCCGACGCCAACCTGCCCGCCCTCGCCGAGATCGCCCGCTCCCGCTGCCTGCTGGCGGCCGTGCGGTGCGCCACGACCGGCATGCCGGTCGAGGAGAGCGCCACCGCGCCGTTCGCCGGGGGCGGCTGGCTGCTCAGCCACAACGGCCGGGTCGAGCGCGACGCGGTCATGGACCTGGCCGACGACCTGCCCGAGAGCCCCTGCGACTCGGCCTGGCTGGCCGCCGCCGTGTTCGCCCGCGGGAGCGCGGGGCTCGGCCTGGCCGCGGCGCTGGCCGACGTCGTCGTGCGCGCGGGGGAGAAGGACCCCGCCGCCCGCCTGAACCTGCTCGCCTGCGACGGCACCGCGCTCGCCGCGACCGTCTGGGGCGACACCCTCTTCTTCCACGCCGACCAGGACGGCGTGTACGTGGCCAGCGAGCCGCTCGACGACCGGCCGGGCTGGCAGGCGGTGCCCGATCGCAGCCTGCTGACCGCCACGCCGGACGACGTACGCGTCCAGCCGTTGTGACCTTCTGAAGGAGGATCTCGTGCCCGTCACCCAGCCGACCGTCCGTGTGATCAACCATCTTGACCCCGGCTACCTGCGCCAGGCGCTCGAACACGACGTCAGGACCGGGCTGACGGCCACGCCGAAGTGGCTGCCGCCCAAGTGGTTCTACGACGAGGTGGGCAGCGACCTGTTCTCGCGCATCACCCGGTTGCCCGAGTACTACCCGACCCGCCGCGAACTGACGATCCTGCGCGCGCGGGCGGGCGAGATCGCCGCGGTGAGCGGCGCCGACACGCTGGTCGAGCTGGGGTCGGGCACGAGCGAGAAGACCGTGATCCTGCTGGACGCGCTCACCGCGGCGGGCACGCTGCGCGCCTACACGCCGGTGGACGTGGACGCCGTCACGCTGGAGGCGGCCGCGCGCCGGCTGGGCGGCCGTTACTCCGGGCTGGAGGTGCGGCCGGTGTGCGCCGACTTCGAGCGGCACCTGCGGCTGCTGCCGCGCTCGGGCAGGCGCATGGTGGCCTTCCTCGGCGGCACGATCGGCAACCTCGAACCGGCCGCCCGCCAGGTGTTCCTCAAGGAACTGCGCGCCACCCTGCGGCCCGGCGACACGTTCCTGCTCGGCGCCGACCTGGTCAAGGACACCGCGCGGCTGGTCGCCGCCTACGACGACGCCGCCGGGGTGACGGCCGCGTTCAACAGGAACGTCCTGCGCGTGGTGAACCGGGAGCTGGCGGCCGGGTTCGAGCCGGAGGCGTTCGAGCACGTCGCCCTGTACGACGAGCGCAACGAGTGGATCGAGATGCGGCTGCGGGCCACCCGGGACATGCGGGTGCCGGTCGGCGCGCTCGGGCTGACGGTGGACTTCACCGCGGGGGAGGAGATGCGGACCGAGATCAGCGCCAAGTTCCGGCTGGAGCCGCTGAGGGAGGAGCTGGCCGCGGCCGGGTTCACCGTCCTGCGCTCGTGGACCGACCCCGACGGCGACTTCGGGCTGCTGCTGGCCGGTACGTGATGGCCGAACACCGGCGGGCTGCTGCCGGCCGGTACGTGATCGCCGAACGCTGGCGGGCCGCGCGCTCGGCCGGGCCGCCCGGCCACCTCGACGCGGCCGGCTGCAACGTGCCCAGCGACCGCGTGCTGGCCGCGACGGTCGAGCACCTGGAACGGGAGCGCGAGCGCGGCGGGTACGCCGCCGTGCCCGGCCTCACCGCGCCCAGGTCCGCGCTGGCCGCCCTGACCGGCGCGGCCGCCGCCGACGTCGCCTTCCTGGAGAGCGGCACGGCCGCGATGGCGGCGCTGCTCGGCGGCTGGCGCCTGCCGCCGGGCGCCCGGGTCGGCTTCACCCGCTCGGAGTACGGCAGCACGCTCATGCTGCTGCGCCGCCTGGCCGCCGAGCGCGGCTGGACCCTCGCCGAGCTGCCCGCCGACGACGACGCCCGCCTCGACCTCGACGCCCTGTCCGCCGCCCTGCGCCGCGGCCTGGACCTGGTCACCCTTCCGCACCTGCCCTCCCACCGGGGGACCGCGCAGCCGGTCAGGGAGATCGGCCGCCTGTGCCGGGAGGCCGGCGTGCCCCTCGTCCTGGACGTGTGCCAGTCGCTCGGCCACCTGGACGTCACCGGCACGATGGCCACCGCCTACGTCGGCACCTCCCGCAAGTGGCTGGCCGGGCCGCGCGGCGTCGGCTTCCTCATCGTGCCCGGCCTCACCGAGGAGATGGACGCGGCGGCCCCCACGCTCGGCGGTCACGTATGGCTGGACGACCCGCCGCGCACCGGGCCGCTGCCCGGGGCCGCGCGCTACGAGAGCGCCGAGTCGGCGGTCGCGGCGCGGGTCGGCCTCGGCGTCGCCGTCCTGGAGCACCACGACCTGGGGCCGGACGCGGTCCGCGGCCACCTCGCCGACCTGGGCGCGACGGCCCGGCGCACGCTCGACGGCCGGGGCGGCTGGCGGGTGGTGGAGCCGTACGACGAGCCGACGGCCGTCGTCACCCTGCGCCCGCCCGACGGCGGCGACGCCGCCAGGACCGCGGCGGCGGCGGCCGGGGCGGGCCTGCTGGTGGGCGTCGCGCCGGTCGCCCGCGCCCCGCTCGACCTGCGCGAGCCGGTACTGCGCGTCTCCCCGCCCCCGGGCACCCGGCAGGAGACGTTGGACGCCCTGGCCCGCCTCCTCGACGGGCGCTAGAGCGGCCGTCGAAGACGGACGCCGGACCAGGCGGTCGAAGAGGGCGGTCGAAGGCGGGCGTCAGAGCAGGCGGTCGGCGGCGGGTGTCAGAGCAGGCGGTCGAAGCCCACCGTCAGGTGCGCGGGGCCGCGCAGCGACGCGCTGTGCCGGTACGGCGGCGGGTCGGCGGCCAGTTCCGGCCCGACCAGCCGGGTCACCAGCGCCCCCAGCGCGGCCCGCGCCTCGATCCGGGCCAGCGGCGCCCCCACGCAGTAGTGGACGCCTCCGCCGAACCCCAGGTGCTGGTTGTCCCGGCGCGCCGGGTCGAAGCGGTCGGCGCCGGGGAAGCGGGCCTGGTCCCGGCTGCCCGAGGCCAGCAGCAGCGCCACGTCCGCGCCCTGGGGGATGGTGACCCCGGCGATCTCGATGTCGGCCAGCGTCGTGCGGGTGCGGAACTGCACCGGCGGGTCGTAGCGCAGCACCTCCTCGACGGCCGGCACGATCAGCGCGGGGTCGGCGCGCAGCCGCGCCAGCGCCTCCGGGTTGCGCAGGAACGTCAGCATGCCGTTGGTGATCAGGTTGACGGTCGTCTCGTGACCGGCGATGAGCAGCAGGGCCATCGTCGCGATGATCTCCTGGGGATCCATCCGCTCGGCCTCGCCGTCGGTGAGCAGCGCCGACAGCAGGTCGTCCGACGGGCGGGCGTGCCGCTCTCCGGCCAGGCCGATCAGGTACGCGCGCAGCTCCGGCGCGGCGGCCTCGGCCTGCCGCACCTCCTCCTCCGACAGCCCCTCGGGCGGGTCCAGCGTACGGGCCAGCGCCGAGGCCCAGCCGTGGAAGCGCGGCTCGTCCTCCTTGGGCACGCCGAGCAGCTCGCAGATCACCGTGACCGGCAGCGGGTAGGCCAAATCGTCCACCACGTCCATGGAGTCGGAGCCGGCGCGGCGGTCGAGCAGCTCGGCCACCAGCGACACCACGTCCTCACCGAGCCGGTTGATCCGCTCGGGGGTGAAGTGCCGCATGACGATCCGCCGCAGCCGGTCGTGGTCGGGCGGGTCGAGGAAGATGAACGCCGGTTTCCGCGAGTCCTGCCCGTCCTCGGCGTTCTGGGCGGCCATGAGCCTGCCGGAGGCGCCGAACGAGCCGGAGCCGCTCCTGCTCTTGCGCTCGTCGGAGCTGATCCGCGGGTCGTGCAGCAGCGAGACGATCTCGGCGTACGTGCTCACCGCGTACAGGTCGTCCCCCTGGCGGGCGACGGGCGTCTCGCGCATCCGGGCGTACAGCGGGTACGGGTCCGGGCGGCTCGCCTCGTCCAGGACCTGCGCGAACAGGCTCTGCGTCACCTGGTGGGCCATGGTCGTCCTCCGGCTCTCATTCCAGCGGCGGCGCGGTCAGCGGCGAGCGGGGGTCGCGCTCGCGCGGCACCTCGCGCGCGGTCGGGCCGGGCCCGGTCACCGCGGCCGTCGGGCTGTGGGTGGACTGGCCGTCCACGGCGAGGCCGGCGGGCACCGGGAGCAGCGCGCGCGGCCCGTCGGCGGCCCGCAGGTCGGGCGGGAAGGGCGCGGCCGCCTCGATGAGGTCGGCGTAGGCGGGCAGCGCGCGCGGCGCGTCCACCGCGACCGCCGCCACGCACCGGCCCTGGCGGCCGAAACAGGCCACGAAGCGGCGCTCGGCCACCGAACCTTGCGTGACCACCACCTCGTCGGCGATCGTCGGCAGCCCGACGGACTTGATGCTGACGCCGAACTGGTAGGACCAGAACGCGGGCAGCCCCCGGTGCGGGCGCGGCCGGTCGGCGACCATGTTGTGCGCGGCCGTGGACGCCTGGCGCACCGCGTTGTCCCAGTGCTCCACGGCCAGCAGCAGGCCGTCGTAGTGCGGGTGCGGCCAGCGGGCCACGTCCCCGGCCACGAAGACGTCGGAGGTGACGATCGCGTCGGCGTCGAAGGCCCGGCAGGCGGCGTCGCACACCACCCCGCGCGGGTCGGCCGCCAGGCCCGACCCGGCCAGCCACTCGGTGTTGCGGACGGCCCCGAGCGCCACCACCGCGACCTCGACCGGCAGCACGTCGCCGTCGGACAGGTGAGCGGCGTGCAGCCGGCCGTCCGCGTCGCCCTCCAGGGCCATGACCGTGGTGTTCACCCGCAGGTCCACGCCGTGCTCGCGGTGCAGCCGGGCGGCCACGCTCCCGGCCGCCGCGCCCAGGGCGCCGGCCAGCGGGGCCGGGCCGCGTTCCGCGACCGTCACGGCCAGGCCCATCTCGCGGCAGACGGAGGCGATCTCCGAGCCGGTGAACCCGCCGCCGATGACCAGCACCCGGCTCGGCCCGGCGGCGAGCGCGGCCTGAAGGCTCGCCGCGTCGTCGCGTCCGCGCAGCGTGAAGACGCCGTCCAGGGCCGCCTCGGCGGGGTCCGGCCAGGGCCGCGCCCGGGTGCCGGTGGCGATCAGCACCCGGTCGAAGCCGATCTCCCGCCCGCCGGACAGGCGTACCTGGCGGGTGCGCAGGTCCAGGCCGGTGGCGGGCTCGCCGAGCAGCCAGCGTGCCCGCAGGTCCTCGGCCATGACGAGCGCGGTGTGCGCGGGCGAGGCCCGTCCGGCCAGCACCTGCTTGGACAGCGGCGGCCGGTCGTAGGGCTCGTACGGCTCGTCGCCGATCAGGGTGAGCTCCCCGGTGAAGCCCTCGGCGCGCAGCGTCTCGGCGGCCCGCAGCCCGGCCAGCGAGGCGCCGACGATCACCGCGCTACGCACGGTCGTCCGGCGAGTAGCTGATCGCCTGCACCGGGCAGGCCGCGGCGGCCTCCCGTACCTGCTCGCGCATCGCGTCGGCGGGGGCGTAGTCGTACTCGAGTGACTCGGCGCCGTGGAAGCGGAAGACCGCCGGCGCCGCGAACACGCACTGCCCGTAGCTCAGGCAGCGGTTCAGATCGACGAGCACTCTCATGTCCGCCACGTTACGAACGGCTGCTCCAGCCACGTTCCAACCTGATCCCAAGTTTTCCTGATTTGCCAAACCTAGGAGCCCTAGGATAAAACCTAGGAAGGTTAGGTTTGCTGCTATGGAGGTGGAGCATGATGGCTCGGGCGGGTCTGACGGCGGACCGCGTGACGGAGGCGGCCGGGGAACTGGCCGACGAGGCCGGGTTCGACAACCTGACGATCTCGGCGCTGGCGCGCCGCTTCGGCGTCGCGGACGCGAGCCTCTACTCCCACGTCAGGAACCTCCAGGACCTGCGCGTACGGGTGGCGCTGCGGGCCGCCCGCATCCAGGCCGACGCCCTGACCGCGGCGGTCGCCGGCAAGGCGGGCAAGGACGCGCTGGCCGCCTTCGCCGCCGCCTACCGCGACTTCGCCCTGGCCCACCCGGGCCTGTACGAGGCCACCCAGCTCCGGCTCGACCCCGAGATCGTCGCCGCGTGCGCCGACGTGCAGCGCATCTTCACCACCACCAACGCCGTCGTGGCCGCGTACGGGCTGCCCGAACCGGCCCACACCGACGCCATCCGGCTGCTCCGCAGCACCTTCCACGGCTTCACCAACCTGGAGGCCCGCGGCGGCTTCCAGGCCTCCCGCGACGTCCGGCAGTCGTGGGACGCGATCATCGACGCGCTCGACAGCGCCCTCAGGCATTGGCAGGTGTCCCCATGACCGGCACAAGCGCGCACGCGCACACCGCAGGGTCTCCGCCCGGCCTCGACCGGCGGCTGGTGACGGTCGCCGGGGTGCTCACCCTCGGCGCGTTCACCGCGCTGCTCGACGGCACCGTCGTCGGCGTCGCCACGCACACCCTGGCCCGCACGTTCTCCGCCGACCTGGCGGCCACCCAATGGGTGACCACCGCCTACCTGCTCGCCCTGGCCGCGGTCATCCCGGCGACCGGGTGGGCCGCCCGGCGGTTCGGCGCGGGAACGGCCTGGACCGTCTCGCTCGGCGTGTTCCTGGCCGGCTCGATCCTGTGCGGGTCGGCCTGGTCGCTCGGCAGCCTCGTCGCCTTCCGCGTCGTGCAGGGAGCGGGGGCGGGCATGTTGTTCCCGCTCAGCCGGATCATCGTCGTCGAGCTGGCCGGGCGCGACCGGCTCGGGCGGATGATGGCGCTGATGGCCGTACCCGCCGTGTTCGCGCCCGTCCTCGGGCCGGTCGTCGGCGGCGTGCTGCTGGAGGCGTTGTCGTGGCGGTGGGTGTTCCTGGTCAACGTCCCGTTCGTGGCGGCCGGCGTCGTCCTCTCCGCCCTGTACGTCCGCACCGCCCGGCCTGACGGCCCGGCCGAACGCCTCGACCTGGCCGGCCTGCTCGGCGTGAGCGGCGGCCTGACCCTGCTGCTCCACGGGCTGAGCGGGGCCGGTGAGCCCGTCGCCGCGCTGACCGCGGCGGCCGGCGCGCTGCTGCTGGCCGGCTGTCTGTGGCGGGCCTCCCGCACCTCCGGGCCGCGGATCGTCGAGCCCGGCCTGTTCCGCGACCGGGCCTTCGCCGCCTCCGCCGCGCTGGCCTTCCTGGCGAACTTCTCCCTGTTCGCCGCCGTGTTCCTGGTGCCGCTGTTCTTCCAGACGGCCGAAGGCTCCGGGGCGCTCGGCGCCGGGCTGGTCCTCGCGCCGCAGGGGCTCGGCATGCTCGTCGCGGTGCTCGCCGCCGGCCGGCTCATCGACCTCAACGGCAACCCGCGCCGGATCGTCGTCACGGGCCTGGTCCTGCTGGCGGCCGGGACGCTGCCGTTCGCGCTGGCCGACCCGGGCACGGGCGCGGCGCTGCTGCCGGTGGCGCTGTTCGTGCGCGGGGTGGGGGCCGCGCTCGCCGTCTCACCCACCATGATCACCCTCTACCACTCGCTGCCGCCGGCCAAGGTGCCCGCCGCGACCACCGCCAACGCCATCGGCCAGCAGGTCGGCGCGGCGGCCGGCACCGCCTGTGTGGCCGTGCTGCTCCAGCACGGCGGCTACCGGCCCGCCTTCTGGGTCGCGCTGGCCGCCGTCGCGCTCTGCCTCCTGCCCGCCCTGTTCCTCCCGTCCTCGAAAGCAGGCACGTCATGAACCCCGTCACCGAGAACGAGATCCGCTCGTCCTTCGTCAACTGTTCCAAGGGCGAGGCCCGCAGGCTCGCCGTCCCCCGGGGGCTGTCCGAGCTGCCCTGGCCCGACCTCGACTTCCTGGGCTGGCGCGATCCGGGGGCGCCCGAGCGCGCGTACCTGGTGGCCGAGCGCGGCGGCGCGGCGGTCGGCGTCGCGCTGCGGCTCGGCCAGGAGGTGCGCAGGAGCTTCACCAAGAGCACGCTGTGCTCGATCTGCGTGACCCCGCACGCCGGGACCGGGGTCGCGCTGTTCACCGCGCCCCGGGTCGGCGCGGCGGGGCGGCAGGGCAACACGGTGGGCGCGTACATGTGCTCCGACCTGGCCTGCTCCCTGTACGTGCGGGAGCTGAAGCAGACCGAGCTGGGCGTCCGGTTCGAGTCGCTGACCGTGCCCGAACGCGTCGCCCGCGCCGCGGTCAACCTGGACGCCTTCCTCGACAAGGTGCTCGACGGCGCCCTCGCCTGACGGGGAGGGAGCTGGAGGGGCGGCGTCCAGCTCGCGTCGCAGGGCGGGAAGGGCCACCCGCGGCGTCGGCCGACACGTCTGCGCCCTCAGGCGCCCGACGCCGGCGCGGAACGCCGCCCTCGACTTGGACCCCCGCGACGGCCGCCCGGTTCCCCGGTTCCGGAACCGGCGTCCTTCCCGATCGGCGCCCGCCGGAGAACGGTGGAGTGTCGGACCCGCCTGCGACACTGCCCCGATGTTGATACTGGAATTGTTGCGTCCGGTGATACGGGCCGCGTGGGGGCCCGACACCTGCGACACCGCCGCGCGGGAGGAATGGCGGCCCGCCAACCCCGCCAGAGGGCAGTGCGGCACGACCGCCCTGGTGGTCCATGACCTGCTCGGGGGAGACCTGATCCTGGCCGAGGTGCAGGCCGATGGCGTCAAGGTCGGTCACCACTACTGGAACCGCCTGCCCGACGGCACCGAGATCGACTTCGCCGGGGACCAGTTCCATCCGGGTGAGGTCGTCGTGAACCCCCAGGTCCAGCAGCGTCCGCCCGACGCGCCGCGCCGCTGCCGGGAGGAGTACGAGCTGCTGCGTCACCGCGTCGTCACCGCGCTGTCCCCGTCCCTGCCCGGCTGAGGCGTGACGCCATAGTGACGTCATAGCGTGGTTGCAATGGCGTCACTCTGCATGTCATGATGGCGTCATGGACCTTGCGCCGTATGTGGACCAACTCCGGCGCGAGCTCATGCTCGCCGCCGGGACGGGCGGCGAGGAAGCTCGTGCGCTGGCCGAACACTTCTCCGCGACGCTGGCGTCGGCCGCCCGCCTCGCCCTGCTGGAGGCCCTGTCGGCCGCCGCGGACGAGATCACCCAGGACCTCGCGCCCGGGTCGGTCGAGGTGCGCCTGCGCGGGCGCGACCCCGCCTTCGTCGTGACGCCACCGCCCGCCGCCCATCCGTTCGCGGAGGAGGGCGAAGCCGTCGTGGGTGGAGCCATGGGTGCGGCAGGGCCGGGCGCACACCTGCCACCGCAACCGCCCGCGCCGCCGCCTTCCGACGCCGACGAGGGTGGTACGTCCCGGATCTCGCTCCGGGTCCCCGAGGCGCTCAAGCCGCGCATCGAGGAGGCCGCCGCGCGCGAAGGGCTGTCGGTCAACGCCTGGCTGGTCCGCGCCGTCTCGGCGGCCCTCGACCCCGGCGACGCCGCCCGCCGCACCCCCCGCGGCCCCGCCCGGCAGACCGGCAACCGCTACAGCGGCTGGGTGCGCTGATGACCATGCCGACCGACGACAAGGAGTCCGGAATGCCGGTCTTCGACACGCCCCGACCCATCGTCGTCCTCCTCGACCTGGGGACCGCCGCCGTCCGCGTCGTCGCGGGCGACCGTGCCGACACCGTGGTCGAGGTCCGCCCGAGCGACGAGCACAACGACGCCGACGTGCAGGCGGCCCGGCACGTCCAGGTCCATCACGCCGACGGCAGGCTCACGGTGGCCGCCGACAAGGAGCAGGGAGCGCCGGTCCTCGGCTGGGGGCTCTCGCTCGGCAAGCTCGTCGAGTCGCCCGCCGACTGGGCGCGTTCGCTGCTGCTCGGCACGGGCTCGGTGGACGTCACGATCGAGCTGCCGGCCGGATCCCGCCTCGACGCCAAGACGCCCGGCGGCGTCTCCTGCCGCGGCCTGCTCGGCGAGGTGACCGTCGCCACCACGTACGGCGACATCCGCGTCGAGGAGGCGGGCCGGCTGCGCCTGAAGAGCGCCCACGGCAACGTCTCCGTCACCCGCGCCCGCGGGCACGCCGAGATCACCACGAACCACGGCGACATCCGGGTCGGCGAGATCGACGGCGCCGCCGCGGTCAAGACCGCCCACGGCGATGTGCGCCTCGGCGTGGTGACCGGTGAGCTGCGGCTCAACAGCGCCCACGGCGACATCACCGTCGACCGCCCGCTGGCCGGAGTCGTCGCCAAGACCGCCTACGCCGGCGTGCAGATCCACGAGATGTCCTCCGGCGCGGTCGTCATGGAGACCACCGGCGGCGGCCTCGACCTCGGCGTCCGGGCGGGCACCGCCGCCTGGCTGGACGTCAGCTCCAGGTACGGCACGGTCGACGTCACCCTCGACCCGGGCGACGACCCCGGCGACGGGGCGGCGATCGTCGAGGTCCGCGCCCACACCACCCATGGGGACATCGTCATCCACCGTTCCTGACGAGCTAGGAGACCGACATGCCTGACGCGATCGTGGCCGAAGGACTGACCAAGAGATACGGCGACGTGGCCGCCCTCGACGGGATGGACCTGACCGTCCCCGAAGGGACGGTGCTGGGCCTGCTGGGCCCCAACGGCGCCGGCAAGACCACCACGGTGAGGATCCTCACCACGCTCCTGCGACCGGACGCCGGCCACGCCACGGTGGCCGGGCTCGACGTCGTGCGCGACGCCCACCGGCTGCGCGCCCGCATCGGCGCGTCCGGCCAGTACGCCGCCGTCGACGACCATTTGACCGGCGCCGAGAACCTGGAGATGGTCGGCCGCCTCTACCACCTGGGCACCAGGCCCAGCCGCGAGCGCGCCCGCGAGCTGCTGGAGCGCTTCGACCTCACCGACGCCGCCGACCGTCCGGTGCGCGGCTACTCCGGCGGCATGCGCCGCCGCCTCGACCTGGCCGGCGCGCTGGTCGCCAACCCGCCCGTGCTCTTCCTGGACGAGCCCACCACCGGCCTCGACCCGCGCGCCCGGATCAGCCTCTGGGACGTCATCGCCGAGCTCGTCCGGGAGGGCACCACCGTCCTGCTGACCACCCAGTACCTGGAGGAGGCCGACCGGCTGGCCGACCGCATCGCGGTGGTCGACCAGGGGCGGGTGATCGCGCGAGGCACGGCCGACGAGCTGAAGGACCAGGTCGGCGGCGACCGCATCCAGGTCTCGGTGACCAGCGCGGCGAACCTGGAGACCGCCGCCCGCGCCCTGGCGCCGCTGGCCCTGGGGGACGTGCAGATCGACGCCGCCGCGCTGCGGATGACGATCCCGGTGACCGGTGGCGCGGCCGCGCTGACCCAGGCGCTCGGCCACCTGGCCGCCGAGCGGATCGCCGTCCGCGACGCCGGCCTGCGCCGGCCCACCCTCGACGACGTGTTCCTCACCCTCACGGGACGCCAGGCCGACGAGAAGACCAAGGAGACCGTCCGATGAACGCCCTCCAGCTGGCCGCCGCCGACGGCCTGACCATCGCCAAGCGCAACGCGCTGAAGATCCGCAGAGCCCCCGACCTGCTGGGCGGCGTGATCATGCTGCCCATCGTGTTCGTGGTGCTGTTCACCTACGTCTTCGGCAGCATGATCGAGCTGCCCGGTATGTCCTACGGCGAGTACCTGCTCCCCGGGATCTTCGTCATGACGATCGTCACCAGCGCGCAGATCACCGGCTACACGCTGACCCAGGACCTGCAGAAGGGCATCTTCGACCGGTTCCGCACCCTGCCGATGTCCCCGACGGCGGTGCTCACCGGCCAGACCCTCAGCGACGTCATCATGAACGTCACCAGCATCGCCACCATGGCGCTCGTCGGCCTGCTGGTCGGCTGGCGCGTCCACAGCTCACCGGCGCAGGCGGCCCTCGGGTTCGCGATGCTGCTGCTGTTCGCCTACGCCTTCTCCTGGGTGACGGCCACGGTCGCGCTGGCCCTGCGCACGCCCGAGGTGTTCAACAACATCGCCACGCTGACGTCGTTGCCGCTGGTCTTCCTGTCCAACGCGTTCGCCGACAGCTCGCGCCTGCCCGGCCCGCTGCGGCCGATCGCCGAATGGAACCCGGTCTCCACGCTCGTCCAGGCCGCGCGTGAGCTGTTCGGCAACACCAGCGCCGCCCTGCCCCAGCCCGGCGCCTGGCCGCTGCGGCACGCCGTGCCGGTGTCGCTGCTGTGGTCGGTCCTGCTCCTGGTCGTGTTCGTGCCGCTGGCGACGCGGCTGTACAAGAGGGCCGTCAGCCGATGAACACAGTCTCGGGCGCTGACCGCGAGCGGGCGGTCGAGCTGGTCCAGCAGGCGTACGCGGACGGCCGGCTCGACCCCGCCGAGCTGGAACGCCGGCTCGAACTGGCGCTCACCGCCACCTCCTCCCACGAGCTGGCGCCGATCGTCGGCGACCTGCCGGACGAGGCGGTCCATCTGTCCTCCACCGGCGGCAGCGTCACACGCACCGGCGACTGGGAGGTCCCGCGACGGCTGCGCGTCGACTCCAAGTACGGCAAGGTGCGGCTCGACCTGTCGCGGGCCCACGTCCCGTACGCGCGGATCGACATCGAACTCCAGCTGGCCTACGGCAGCGCCACGATCATCCTGCCGGTGGGCGCCACGGCGAACACCGACGGGGTGCGTTCCGAATGGGGGCGCGTGACCTGCAAGGTCCCCGGCCGCCCGAACCCCGGTCATCCGCACGTCCAGGTGACCGGCGACCTGCCCCACGGCCGCCTCGTCATCCGCCCCGCCCGCCGATGACCCAGGCCGGGCGTCCGCCATGCCGGTCGCGGTGAGCATGGCGGACCGGCCGTGCCCGCCTCAGTCGTGGAAGCCGGCCGGGCCGGTCCGCCCGCCAGGGATGGGGCCGGGCCGGAACACGCGGGTCGTGGCCCGTCAATCGGATGGTGATCGTGCTGCCAGCCGGTCGGCTGAGGATGCCGGCATGACCAGGGGAACGTTGAAGATCATCTTCACCGGGGAGGACCTGGCCCGGGTGCGCATCGCCTCCCGCGTCGACGAGCTGTGGGAGATGGCCATGAGCCTGCACGTGCTGCAGCGGCCCGGCGGCGGCCAGGACATGGCGGCCTGGCGGCGGCGGGCGCGTGCCGACCTGTCCGGATCGGGGCTGCTGCGGCCGGTGCGCGAGACGCTGGTCCCGCTGATGCCGATCAAGGCCTACTTCCCCGACTTCCTGACCCCGTACGAGGCCCAGGCGGGGTTGCGGAACGGCGTCGAGGTGCTGGCCGACACCCCGGCCGTCCGGGTGCGCCACGAGATCGACCGGCTGCGCCGGCACGTCAGCCTGCCCGCCGCCCTCGACGGCCTGGCCCGCGGCCACCGGCGTGCGCTCCGCCACCTGGCCCACCTGGCCGGCCGCTACTGCGAGGTCGCCTTCGACCCCCACCGCGCCACGATGGAACGCGCGCTCGGCCGCGAACGCGCCAGGCTCACCCGGCTGCTCACCGACCAGGGCGGCGGCCGGGGACTGACCCTGATCCCGTCCTACTTCTGCCGTTGCACCCCGGTCGCGCTGGCCGACCCCAGCCTGCCTCCCGTCCTGATCTTCCCGGCCCCGCGCCGCGCCCCCGAACCCGGCCCCGGCGACCCGCTGCCCGACCTCCTCGGGGCCAACCGGGCCCGCATCCTGCGCTGCGTCGCCGCCACCACCGGCTGCACCACCAGCGAGCTGGCCCGCCGTACCGGCACCTCGCTGTCGTCGGCCAGCGCCCACGCCCAGGTGCTGCACCGCGCGGGCCTGATCGCCAGCACCCGGCACGCCAACATGGTCATCCACCAGCTCACCCACCTGGGCGCGGGCCTGCTCACCGGCCGAACCCCCTCCTGACGGCGCAGCCGGGCCGCTGAAAGCGGGGCTCGGCGGGCTACGGGGCCAGGTGCCGGCGCAGGAAGTCGAGCTGGAGGAGGAGCAGGCCCTCGAACACGTCCTCGTCGGAAGCACCTCGTGCGGGCGTCCCGCGGCCAGCAGTGCGGACGACAGGCGCAGCGTGCCCGCCGGGAACACGTTGTCGTCGGACAGGCCGTGGGCGAGTTGCAGGGGCCGGGACAGGGTGTGCGCCTCGACCAGCGTCGAGCAGGCGTCGTAGCGCTCGGGGTGGCGGTCGGGGTGGCCGAGGAAGCGTTCGCGCCAGTGGGTGTCGTACAGGCGCTGCTCGCTCGGGGCGGCCCCGGCGACGGCGGCGTGGAAGACGTCGGGACGGCGCAGCACCGCCATGACGGCCAGCGTGCCCGCGTACGACCAGCCGCGTATGGCGACCCGGCGCAGGTCCAGCCCGGGGTGGCGCTCGGCGACCGCGTGCAGGGCGGCCACCTGGTCCTCCAGCACGGGGCCGAACATGTCGCCGTGCACCTCGCGCTCCCAGTCGGGGCCGCGGCCCGGCGTGCCGGCCCCGTCGGTGACCAGGACGGCGAACCCCTGCTCGGCGAACCACTGCGAGACGAACATCATCGGCGCCTGCTCGTCGGTGACGCGGCGCGCGGCCGGCCCCGCGTACGGGTCCAGCAGGACGGGCAGCGCCGGGTCGCCGGGGCGGTGCCAGGAGGGCAGGTGCAGGTGGCTGCGCAGTTCGCGCCGGGTGGTGACGAGCGACAGGCGGCGCAGCGTCAACACGGGCCGCTGCGCCACGGACACCACCTCGATCCCAGCCTGTCCGGCCTGCGACGCCGCGGCGGGCGGGTCCTGGCGGATCACGTGGGTGCGTTCGCCCGGGTGTTCGGCGGTGCGGGTGACGTGGACGAGGGTGCCCGCTCGCCGCGTCCCGCCGTGCACGCCCGGTGCGACGCTGAGCCGCCGGACGCCCGTCGCCGGGGTCTGCAGCCACAGGTGCGTCTGGACGGGGTCGTCGGAGGCGGTGAAGAGCACGTCGTCGCCGTCCACGCCGAGGACCGCCTCCAGCTGCAGACCGGGCGGCGTGACCGGGACGCCGCCGACGGTGAGCCGCCGGGTGCCGTCCAGGTCGGCGTGGGCGACCAGGCGGCCGGAGCCCGTACGGGCGGGCGTGCCCGGGACGAGCTGGACCCAGCGCGCATCGTGCTGCTCGGCCAGCAGCCGGGTCCGGCCGGAGTCCGGGGCGGCGGCCAGCACCCGGACCGTCCGCTGGTCCCGGCTCTGCACCGACAGGTAGGGGCCGTGGGCGTCCCAGCCGGCCGCCGTCACGTACTCGAAGGCGGTCCGGTCCCAGGAGACCTCCACGCGTTCCCCGTCCGGGCGGGCGATCCAGAGGGTGACGTCGGCGTTGGCGGTGCCGGCCGCCGGGTACCGCACGGCACGGGGCGGGCGCGCGGGTTCGGCGGGGTCGCCCACGTGCCAGAGCGCGACGCGGGACTCGTCCACCCGGGTCGTCAGCAGGCGGGCGCCGTCGGGGGACCACCAGTGGCCCCGGGAGCGTCCCATGGAGCCGGACGCGGCGTACTCGGCGACGCCGAACCGCACGTCCGGCCCGTCGGGCTCGGCCACGGCGCGGTCGTCCGTGCCGTCGGCGCCGATCACCCGCAGCGCGCCGCCGGAGAGGTAGGCGACCAGCCGCCCGGACGGGTCGGGGCGCGGGTCGCGGGCCCCGGCGGGCACCGGCAGCGCGCGGGCGACGCCGGTGGCGACGTCCACCGCCCACAGCCCGCCCGCCAGGGTGAACACCGCCAGGGACGCCGCGTCGTCCGTGGCGTAGGAGGCGATCCCGTGGGCACGGCCGCCGGTCAGCGCGGCGGGGTCGGCGAGCAGCCGCTCCCGGCCGGAGGCGGCGTCCAGGGCCCACAGGCAGGTGACCGGGTCGTCGCCGGCGCGGCTGCGCAGGAACAGCACGAAGGAGCCGTCCGCGGAGACGGTGAAGGCCGAGGGGGCGCCCAGGGTGAACCGCCGGGTGCGGGCGAACTGCCGGGGCAGGCTGATCTTGTCGTCGTCGTGGTGCTGCATGCGTGCCTGGTTTCCTCTCACTGCGGTCCGGTTTTCGGGCACAGCAAAAAGCGCACACCATGGCGGTGTGCGCTTCGTCTGTGTCAGATGATCGGCGGGATGCTGTCGTGCGGCTCCCGCGGCCGCTTCCCGCTCGCCGGGACGATGCCTGCGGTCGAGCTCAGAAGCATTCTACTGCATGATCATCGAGCGGGTGGATCCCCGGGAGGCCCCCACGTTTCCGCGAAATCGGCTCTGGTACTGTGACGGTCTCTGGCCGAGATCGTCCTTGGGAGGTGAGACCCATTACCGCTTCGTCAGGCTGGGGCTCCCTTCCGGCGCACGTGCGGCCCGCCGGGGCCAGGTGACCGCGGGGAGCGCCCATCGGCATCCCGAAAGGCTCCCCATGCATCCCTCCCCGATCCCCATGCACTCCTCCCCGATCCCCATGTCCGCCGTCGTCTCCCGGCTGCGCGCCGCCGGCTGCGTCTTCGCCGAGGACGAGGCCGAACTGCTGGTCTCCACCGCGCGTACCGCCGCCGAGCTGGCGGAGATGGTCGAGCGCCGGGCCGGCGGGCTGCCGCTTGAGCACGTCCTGGGCTGGGCGCGGTTCTGCGGGCTGCGCGTCGCCGTCGAGCCCGGCGTGTTCGTGCCGCGTCCGCGCACCGAGTTCCTCATCCGTCAGGCCGTCGCGCTGGCCCGCCGGATCGGCCGTCCGCCCGTCGTCCTCGACCTGTGCTGCGGCACGGGCGCGATGGGGGCCGCGGTCGCGGCGGCGCTGGGGGAGGCCGAGGTGCACGCGGCCGACCTCGATCCCGCCGCCGTGCGCTGCGCCCGGCGCAACCTGCCCGGCGGCCACGTCCACCAGGGCGACCTGTACGACGCCCTGCCCGCCTCGCTGCGCGGCCGCGTCGGCATCCTGATCGCCAGCCCGCCCTACGTGCCCACCGAGTCGGTCGGCCTGCTGCCGCCCGAGGCCCGTCTGCACGAACCGCTGATGGCGCTCGACGGCGGCGACGACGGGCTCGACGTCGTGCGCCGGGTGATCGCGGGGGCGTCCGGCTGGCTCGCGCCGGGCGGTCACCTGCTGGTGGAGACCAGCGAACGGCAGGCCGCGGCCACCGTCGAGGCCGCCGTGGCCGCCGGGCTCTCGGCGCGCGCCACGGTCTCGGAGGAGCTGGACGCCACCGCCGTCGTCGGCACCCGTCCCGCCTGACGGGTCCTGGCGGGAAGTCGCCGGTACCCGTCCCGCCTGAAGGGCTCTGGCGGGTGCTGGCGGGGAGACGTCGTCGCGGGCAGCGCGGTGCCCGGCGCGCCGGAGCGTGCCGGGCACCGCCCGCGTCCTTCCTTACGGACGCTGCGGGCGAGTGGGGTTGGCGGTGGTCCCCGTCGTGCCGGTGGTGCCGGTCGTGCCGGTGGTCCCCGTCGTGCCGGTGGTGCGGGTGGTGGACATGTGCTCAGCCGTCCCCACCGGGTTGCGGCCCTTGCGCAGGCCGGCCAGCCCCAGCAGGCCGAGCAGCCCCAGCAGGCCCCACAGACCGCCGTTGCCGCCGCCCTCTTCGTGTCTGGTCTCGGTCGGTTGCGGGCTCGGCGTCGCCTGGCTCTGGACGACGGGCGTGTCCGCCACAGCGGTGGCGGCCGGGGCCAGCGCCAAGCAGAATGCCATCCCCAGGCCGGTGAGCGTCTTGCGCATGTGGGTTCCCCCGGATCCGGCGGCTCTCAAGGCGGAGAGGCCGCCTGTCGCGCCTCCCGGGCGACGGCCCGGAAGGTTCCCCCGAAATGGAGCGAGAACTCCATACTCGCCGGTAGACATACCCTCACCCGCGAAAACAATCCCCTCAAACCGGGGCATACCGCCGCATTCGGGACGCGAGGCGTCAGCCGATGGCCGCCAGGAGGCCGGTGAGCGCGTCGGCCTGCGCGAGCCCGCTGGAGGCCGCGATCTCGTCCAGGGTCTGCGCCGGGCGGACCTCGCTCAGCCGCACGTCGCCGTCCGCCGTGACGGTGAAGCCGTGCACGGCCGGATAGGGCAGGCTGTTGTAGGCCCACGGGGTGGAGAAGTAGTAGGCGCCGGTGTCGTACAGCACGACGATGTCGCCCTCGGCCAGCTCCGGCAGCTCCCTGGCGTGCGCGACCACGTCGCCGGCGAAGCAGCACGGGCCCGCGACGTCCTGGGCGAGCAGGGGGCCGTCCTTGGGGTCGCCCGCCGGGCCGTACGCGCCGACCCGCAGCGGCCAGGCGTCCGGCATGAGCACCGTGCGGGTGGCCACCTGCGCGCCCGCGTGGGTGATCGCCACCCGCCGCCCGCCCGCATCCTTGGTGTACTCCACCAGCGCCGCGACGAAGCCGTTCTTGGCCAGCAGCGACCGGCCGAACTCGGTGACCAGCGCGTACCGGCCGTCGAACAGCCCGGGGACGGCCGCGCGCAGCGTGGCGACGTAGTCGGCGTAGGTGGGGGTCACCTCGTCGTCGTCGAAGTTCACCGGAAGGCCGCCGCCGATGTCGATGCTGGTGATCTGCCGCGCGCCGATCGTCGCGTTGATCTCCTCGGCCAGCCGGTACGTCTCGGCGATGCCCGCCGCGATCAGCTCCAGCGGGCACCCCTGGGAGCCGACGTGCGCGTGCAGGCGGGTCAGCCAGGGCCGTTCGGCGAAGGCGCGGACGACGGCCTCGCGCGCCCCGGGGTCGCGCAGCGCGACGCCGAACTTGGAGGTGGCGGTCGCGGTGCTCATCGCGCCGATCGTCCCGGTGCCGACCTGCGGGTTCACCCGAAGGCCCAGCACCGAGGAGGAGTCCGGCGCGCGCAGCTCGTCGATGCGGCGCAGCTCGTCGAGGCTGTCGGCGTTGACCGCGACGCCCAGCGAGAGGGCCTGGCGCAGCTCCTCGCGGGTCTTGGCGGGGGAGTCGAAGACGATCGTGCCCGGCGCGAACCCGGCGTCCAGCGCGATCCGCAGCTCGCCGGGGCTGGCGACCTCGCACCCCATGCCCGACGCGGCCAGCAGCCGCAGGACGGGGATCAGCGACGCGGCCTTGGCGGCGAAGGTGTGCAGCACGTCCGGAACCTCGCCGAACGCCTCGTGCAGGGCCCTGACCGAGTCCCGCACGCCGGCGGTGTCGAGGAACCCGGCGACGGGCTCGCCGGGGCCGAGCGCGCCGGCGCGCACGGCGTGGCGCAGCACGTGGGCGGCGCGTTCGGCGGTGGTGCCGCGGGCAGGGGCGGGCGCGAGCGTGGCACTGCTCTGGATCACGTCCAAGGCTCCTGGGTGCATCGGGAAAGAGGGAGTTTCGGAGGGGGGCCAGACGAGATTCGGGCATGACCGCAGGCTGAGTCTTCATCCGGTGGGCCAAAGCCCGCCTCCGGCTTTGTCCGTCCGGCCAAGGAAAAGCCGGAGCCCCAGGTCAGCCCGCCAGGCGGACGGCGAGGGTCAGCAGGAGGCGGGTGTCGGGATCGTCGAGGTCGACGCCGAAGCGCTCGCGGACGCGGCGCAGCCGGTAGCGCAGGGTGTTCGGGTGCAGGACCAGCCGGCGGGCGGCCCGGCCGACGTCCCCGGCGGCGTCGAGGTAGGCGGCGATCGAGCGGACCAGCTCGCCGCCCGCGGCCAGGTCGGTGCGCACCAGGTCGTACACCGGGCCGCTGCCGCGCTCCCACACCGGGCGGACGGCGTCCAGCACGCGCAGCACGTCCAGGGCGGGGCCGAGGTCGGCGGCCAGGGCGTGGCGCGGGCCGGCGGCGCGGGCGCGCAGGACCCGGACGACCAGGTCGGCCTCCTCCCGCGAGCCCGAAGCGACCAGCGGCGAGGCGGCCACCGAGCCCGCCCCCGCCCACACCGGGGCGGCGCCCGGCGTCGAGGCGGCCAGCCCGTCCAGCTCGCGGGCCAGTCCGGGCACGTCCCGCTCGTCGCCGCCGCGCACCGGCACCAGCGCCAGCACCCGCCCGGTCTCCCGCAGCACCCGCACTCCCGGGCGGTAGGAGGCGGCGTGCAGCGCGAGCACCTCCAGCACCCGCTCACCGGCCGACCCCCGGGCCGCCGCGCCCTCGCCGTCGGGGCCGGCCTCGGCGATCACGACGGCGCAGCGCTGGTCGGGCGGCAGGCCGAGGGTCCAGGCGTGGGTGCTCATGTCGCCCTCGCCGGTCAGCAGGCCGCGCAGCGCGTGCTCCTCGCGCAGCCGCGCGCCGCTCTCCCGCAGCCGGTGCTGCACCAGGTACGGCACCGCCACCTCCGCTGCCCGGCTCAGCGCGCTGGCCGCGTTGGGCGACAGGCTGCGGCCGTCGGCGGCGGCCCAGATCGAGCCCAGCATCTCCCGGCCGCTCCGGATGGCGATGATCAGCCGCTCGGGGGTGCCGCCGTCGGCGGGCCGGTGGATCACCTCGCCGGAGGACCACAGGGTGCGCAGCAGGCCGCTGCGCCGCAGCTCGTCCACCCGCCAGTCGGGCACCCGGCCGCCCAGGATGGTGGAGCGGCGCAGTTCGTCGGCCTCCGGCCCGGTGGCCGAGTGCGCCAGCACGCGGAACTGGGTGTCCTCGATGGTGATCGAGCCGCCGGTGAACTCGGCGACCACCGACGCCAGCGCGGCCAGCCCGCCGCCCGCCGTGGCCTCGGCCATGCGGTCGCCGCGTCCCGCCTCGCCGTAGGCGGCGGCCGAGCGCAGCAGGGTCGCCACGTCGTCCCAGTCGGCCCACTCGGCGCGGGCCAGCAGGGCGATGCCGACCTGCTCGGCCGCGGCGAGCGCGTCGTCGGCCAGGTCCTCGCCGGCGCGCACGACCACCGCCGCGGCGCCGCGCCGCGCCGCCTCGCGGATGGAGGCCGTGGCCGCGCCGGTGGAGTGGAACAGCCCGGCGGCCAGCACGATCCGGCCCGCGTACGAGCGGGCGGGCCCCTCGTCGCCGATGATCATTCCGGACACGTGGACGTCCTGGCCCGAGGGCGCGAGCAGCAGCCGCAGCACGCCGCCCTCGTCGAAGGCGAGCAGCTCGCGGAGGGTGATTTGCCCCCGTTTGTTCATGACGGGGAGCATACGCAGGTGCCGCCACCTGGCAGGCTGGGGGCCATGCGATTCGGCGTACGCCAGTTCGAGCTGGCCCTGATGCACCGCATGCGCGACCTCAACCCGCAGCGCGTGGAACAGGCGCTGGCCGACGTGGACGCCTCCCGCGCCGAGCTGCGCGCCGCCCACACCCACTGGACCCGGCTGGCCCACTCCGCGACCGCGCCCAAGGGCCGGGCCGCGCTGCGGATGGCCCTCGGCCCGCCCGCGTACGCCGGCACGACCCCGTTCGGCAGCCTGACCTGCGACGTGACCCGCTGGCGGCTGCCGTCCTGGCCGGAGCTGGAGTTCGAGGCGCTGACCGGGCCCGGCGGCGAGGTGTGGAACCTGTGGTTCGTGCGGCCCGGCGGCGACCGGCGGCTGTCGTTCGCGGACCTGACCCCGTGGGAGTGCGTCGTGGCCGACGTCGGCGCGAGCTTCCCGGTGAGCGCCCAGGGCGAGGGGTCGGCCCCCCATCACTGGGCGGTCGACTTCGCCTGCGCGGGGACGCCCCGCCGCGCCCTGTTCGTGTACGGCCTCTACCAGCGCCTGGCCTGACCTCCGTGCCACCCGGCCCCCGCCTTTGTGCCGGGTGGCACGTTCCAGGGACGGCCGGAGGTCAGGCGGTGACGAAGTCCGCGACGACGATCGTGGCGTCGTCCTTCGGGGCCGCGGCGGCCACCTCGTCGTACAGCCGGTCCAGGCACGCGGCGGGGGACGGGCCGACGGCCAGCAATTCGGTCAGGCGGTGCTCGCCCAGCGCCTTGAGCACGCCGTCGGTGACGACGGCCACGCGGTCTCCCGGCCGCAGCGGCACGGTGCCGAGCTCGGGGTTCAGCGTGGAGGCCAGGCCGATCCCGCGCAGCAGCGGGCCGTCGTCGAAGGAGTGCGACGTGGTGAGCCGGCGCGGCTTGCCGCCCTTGGCGCAGTGCCAGATCGCGCCGTTGCCGACGTGGGCGAAGCGCAGGCACGGCGTCTCGCCGGGGACGAGCACCAGCAGGTCCATCGTCGTGACCAGCGCCGGCCTGGACGGCGTGCGCACCGCCGCCCGCCGCACGGCCCGGTGGGCGGCCTGGGCGCACTCGTCCATGTCCTCGTCCCGCCGGACGGTGTGCTGCGGGCGGGCGGCGACCACGGCGCCCAGGGCCAGGGCCGCCGCCGTGTGCGCGACCTCCGTGCCGCCCTGGCCGTCGGCCAGCGCGATCAGCCGCTCCTGGACGACGTAGGCGTCGGAGGGGTGGCCGTGCGAGCCGTCGTACGTGCCGCCCGCGGTCACCAGGCGGGGCCGCGCCGCGGGCATGCCGGGCGGCCAGCCCCCGCGACGACCGCGTACCGCCATCACGGAGAGGCAGCCGAGCAGAATCGAGATCGAGAAAACAGTCATGATCGTCCCTCCGGTCGCGCGCGACGACACCTGTCCAGTACATCCCTTGTGCGGCGGATGCGACTGACGGCTGATCGGCCGTCGTGGCGGCACGACGGCCGATCAGCCGTCATGTCCGCCGCGGGCCGCGCGGCCCACAGTGAGGCAGGCGGCGAACGTGCCCGGAGAGCCGCCGGCCCCCGAGGAAGAGCCATGGAAACAGCTGACCGTCATAACGGGAACAAGCCTGTTCAAAGTCGATACTGTGAGATCCGTCCTGTGCTCTCTTCGCGGGCGGATCGCACATGGCTCACCCCGGTTCCACGGGTCTCCTCAAGTGGCTCCCCAAGTGGCCGCTCAAGAGGCTCGACACGAGATACGACTCCGCGACCCGGCAACTGGACAAGGCCGTCGCGCGTACCGCCGCGGGCGCGCGCGGCGCCGTCGGCCTGGTGTCGGTGGTCTCGGCCGCGCTGGGCGCGGTCCCGCCGGTCTCGGCCGCGTGGCTGGCGCCCGTCCTGGCGGCCGGCCTGGTGTGGACCGGGCTGTACCTGCGCCGGTTGCGCCGCGAGGAGCCGCTGCCGCACTGGCTGGTGGC
Organism: Nonomuraea sp. NPDC049607; assembly: GCF_040675375.1. Taxonomy (NCBI): domain Bacteria; kingdom Bacillati; phylum Actinomycetota; class Actinomycetes; order Streptosporangiales; family Streptosporangiaceae; genus Nonomuraea; species Nonomuraea sp. NPDC049607. The sequence continues at coordinate 27,644 of NZ_JBFAOV010000028.1, read as the reverse complement.
CGGGGACGCGGCGACCACCGTGGCGGCCTGCCTGGCCCAAGGGCACCTCGTGCCCATCCAGGCGTTCGACGCCGGGTCGAGCTGGATCGCGGGGATGGTCACCATGACGATCATCGTCACCGGGGTCACCTGGCGGCCCCGGGTCGCCGTGCCCGCCGGGCTGGCCGTGGCGGGGGCGTACCTGGCCGGGGTGCGGCTCGCGGCGCCGTCCCAGGACGTGGCCGGCACGCTGGGCATCCACCTCGTCCAGCTCCTGGCGATCGTGATGCTGATGACGCTGCTGCGCCGCTCGGCCGCCTCCGCCGACGCGTTCCTGCGCGGGAGCGCGCGAGCCGAGATCGCCCTCATGGTCGAACGCCTGCGCCGCGAGGACGAGCTGCGCCAGGTCGCCAGCATCCACGAGACCGCCCTGCACACCCTGACCATGGTCGGCCTCGGCACCTACGACGAGCCCTCGTCCACCCTGCGCGCCCAGGTGCGCACCGACCTCGCCGCCCTGGAGAAGCTGCGCGACCGGCCGCGCCCCGAGGCCGCCCCCATCGCCCTGGACAGCCTGCTCGACGAGGTGGCCGGCCGCGTGCCCGGCCTGGACGTACGCCGCCGGCTGACCCCGCAGACCGTCCCCGGCGACGTCGCCGAGCACTTCGCCCGCGCCGTCACCGAGGCCCTGGCCAACGTCGCGCGGCACGCCGGCGTGGCCGAGGCCGTCCTGGTCTCCAGCGGGCACGACGGCGAGGTCCGGGTGGAGGTGGCCGACGCGGGCCACGGGTTCGACCAGGACCGCCTGCCGCCCGACCGGTTCGGCGTGCGCGGCTCGATCCTCGACACGATGAACGCGCTGCGCGGCGGCGGCGCCCGGATCTCCTCCGGCGACACCGGCACGCGGGTGAGCATGTGGTGGCGGCCGTGACCGACGACATCGAGCAGGTCGCCCAGCGCTACGCCCGCTACACCGCGCTCGGCGCGGCCGTCATCGCCGGGTTCTGGCACACCGGCTACGACCTCACCGTCACCGTCACCGGCTGGAGCTCCTTCCGCTGGCCGCCGCTCGCCGGGGCCGCCTGGGCCGTCTACACGGTGGTCGGCGTGATCGCGGGGCTGTCGCTCGCGCGCACCTCGCGCGGCCCGGACCGCATCCTCGGCCTGGCCGTCGCGGCGCTGGCCGCCGACGTCGCGGTGATCGTGGCCTGCCGCCCGCAGGACCTGCTCGGCATCAGCGACTGGGGATGGGGGTCGGTCGGCTGGCTGGGCGTCATGCTGGCCTGGAACCGGCCGCGCTGGCGGGCGGAGCTGGGCGCGTTCCTCGCCGTCAACGCCGCCGTCATGCTGGCCGCGATGGCCGTGGCCGGGACGCTCGACCGGGTCTCGGTCGCCAAGTACCTGGTGGTCATCGTCGGCGGCGTCACCATGCAGCTCGGCTACACCGCCGGCTGCGCCCTGCTGCGCGCCCGCGCCGAGGACGCCGTGCTGCTGGCCCGCAGGCTCGCCGCCGACGACGCCTGGCGGGAGTCGGCCAGGAGCATCCACGCCGACCGCATCCGCAGGTACGCCGCCATCAGGGACGTGGCCGAGTCGCTGCTCCAGCGGCTCGCCGACGGCGCCGACCCCGGCGACCCCCGGGTCCGCGAGGACTGCACGGCCGGCGCCATGCGGCTGCGCCGCCTGATCACCGAACGCGAGGACGTGCCCGACGCGCTGGTGGCCGCCCTGCGCGAGCGCATCGACGCGGCCGAGCGGCGCCAGGTGCTGGTGACCGCGCCGCCGTTCGGCGAGAATCTGCCCGCGCTGCCCGAGGGCGTGCGGGAGGATCTGCTCAGGGCGCCCGTCCTGGCGCTGGACGGCGCCCGCTCGCGGGCCAGGGTCACCGTGTCGGCGATGTCGGCCATGGTGAGCGTGGCCGTCGTCGCCGACAACGACGACCTGCCGGTCAGCCCCACCCCGGTGCGCGAGCCCAGCGGGGTCGTGGTCACCTACCAGCGCCAGGGAGGGGAGGTATGGGTCAACAGCATCTGGCAGCGCCCGTGACGGTCGCCCTGGTCGAGGACCACCAGGTCGTGGTGGACGGCGTGCGCTCCTGGTTCGGGCCGGGCAGCGGCGTGGAGCTGGTCGCCCAGGGGCCCACGATCGAGTCGGTCCGCGGCGTGCCCGCCGACGTGCTGCTGCTCGACCTCAACCTCAACGGCACGATGGTCGCCGACCGGGTGGGCGGGCTGTGCGCGGACGGCCAGCGCGTGATCGTCTTCTCCGAGCACGAGGAGCCCGAGATCGTCCGCGCGGTGCTGGACGCGGGCGCGTCGGCGTTCATCGGCAAGGGACGCGCCACCCGGGAGTCCTGCCTGGAGACGATCATGGAGGTGGCCGCCGACCGGCCGTCCGTGACGCTGCCCATGGCCCAGGCCATCGCCACGGACGAGGGCCCGCACCGCCCCCAGCTCTCGGACAAGGAGCGGGCGGCGCTGCTGTTCTGGTTCCAGTCGATGTCGAAGGCGTCGGTCGCGGCCCGCATGGGCATCAAGGAACGCACCGTGCGCCAGTACATCGACCGGGCCAGGGTCAAGTACGCGGCGGCCGGCCGGCCCGCGCCGACGAAGGAGAAACTGCTCATCTGCGCCATCCAGGACGGCCTGATCCGCCCCGACGAGGTCGGGATCTACACCTCCCACGCCCGCCAGGGCCCGCCCTCCTGACGCTCGGGCCCCTTCACCGGTCCCCTTCCTCGGGCGCTGTACGATGTCGCTCGCCCGGAACCCCGAGGAGTCCCTGAGGAGGATCGTGGACCTGGCCGAGCTGGGCGAGGCGTTCGCCGCGTTCTGGCGGGAGCGGCACCTGTGCACGCTCGCCACCGCCCGCGACGGAGGCCCACCGCACGTGGTGCCCGTGGGCGTGACGCTCGACCTGGACACCGCGACCGCCCGCGTGATCACCTCCGGGTCCTCCCACAAGGCCCGGCTGATCGGCACGGACGGCGCGCCGGTGTCGCTGTGCCAGGTCGACGGCCGCCGCTGGTCCACCCTGGAAGGGCGGGCCGTCGTGCGCACGGCGCCCGAGCAGGTCGCCGACGCCGAACGCCGTTACGCCGCCCGCTACAAGCCGCCCCGGCCCAACCCGTCCAGGGTGGTGCTGGAGATCCAGGTGACGCGCGTGCTGGGCAACGTCTGATCAACGGCGGTTCGTCATGACTTCCGCGCGCCCGAGGCGGATGCTAGCTTTCGCCCGTGGAGTCTGAGTACGACCGGCCGCCCGCGGCGTTACCCGAGGGCCCGGGCTGACGTGCTCCTCGACGCCGTCTACCTGCTCGCGGCCCTCGCCCTGATCCTGGCCAACGGCGTCTTCGTCGCGGCCGAGTTCTCCCTCGTCACCGTCGAACGCGGCCAGGTCCGCCAGCTCGCCGAGGACGGCGACCGGGGCGCCCAGGGCGTCGAGGCCGCGTTGCGACGGCTGTCGTTCCACCTGTCGGGCGCCCAGCTCGGCATCACCGTCACCTCCCTGCTGCTCGGCGTCGTGGCCGAGCCCGCCATCGCCGACCTGCTCGACCCGCTGCTCGGCGGCGTCCCGGTCGTGCCGGTCGTGCTGGCGATCGCGCTGTCCACGGTGGCGCAGATGGTGCTGGGCGAGCTGGTGCCCAAGAACGCCGCCCTGTCCAGGCCGCTCGCGGTGGCCCGGCTGGCGACGCCGCCGCAGCGGGCGTTCTCGGCGGCGTGCGGGCCGCTGATCCGGCTGTGCAACGCGGTGGCCGACGCGATCGTCCGCCGGCTCGGCGCCGAGCCGCAGGAGGAGCTGGCCTCCGCCCGCTCGCCCGAGGAACTGGGCCTGCTGGTACGCCTGTCCGCCGAGGCCGGCGTGCTCCAGCCCGGCACCGCCGCCATGCTCCAGCGGGCCCTGCGCTTCGGCGGCAAGACCGCCGGTGAGGCCATGACACCCCGTACGGACTGCGTGACCGTGCCGGGCACCACCAGCGTCACCGAGTTCCTCAAACTGGCCAGGAGCCGCCGCCACCTGCGCATCCCCGTCTGCGGCGCGGAACGCGACGACATCCTCGGCATCGCCAGCGTCCCCGGCGCCTGCGCGGTGCCGCCGTCCGAACGCGACACCACCCAGGTGGCCGCGATCGCCAGGCCCGCCCTCCAGGTGCCCGAGACGCTGCGGCTGGAGGTCGTGCAGGAGCGCCTGGCCACGGCCCGCGCCGAGATGGCCGTCGTGATCGACGAGTACGGCGGCCTGGCCGGCGTCGTCACCGTCGAGGACCTGGCCGAGGAGCTGATCGGCGACATCGCCGACGAGTACGACCTGCCCGAGGAGCAGTCCGACGAGCCCTCGCCGGTGCTGCTCCCGCCGGGCGCCTCGGTGGGCCTGCCCGCGCTGCTGCGCGCCGACGAGGTCGAGGAACGCACCGGCTTCCGCATGCCGCCGGGCCCGTACGAGACGCTCGCCGGGCTGGTGATGGCCGCGCTCGGCCGCATCCCCGACCCGGGGGACGAGGTGGCGGTGCGCGACTGGGTCCTGCGGGTGGAGGCCATGCGGGGCCGCCGGATCGAGCAGGTCACGCTGACCGCGCCGCGCCGGGCGGGGGAGCGGCCGTGAGCCTCGCCCAAGGGCTGGTCATCGTGGTGCTGCTGGCCGTCAACGGCTTCTTCGTGGGCGCGGAGTTCGCGCTCATCTCCGCCCGCCGCACCCTGATCGAGCCTCGGGCGCGCGAGGGCTCACGGCGGGCGCAGGCCGTGCTCGCCGCCATGAACGCCGTCCCCACCATGCTGGCGGCGGCGCAGCTCGGCGTGACGCTGGCCTCGCTCGTGCTCGGAGCGGTCGGGGAGCCGGTGGTGGCCGAGGCCGTACGGCCGCCGCTGGCCGCCCTGGGGCTGCCCGAGCGCCTGGCCCATCCGGTCGCCTTCGCGCTGGCGCTGCTGCTGGTGGTCGCCGCGCACGTGATCATCGGCGAGATGGTGCCGAAGAACCTGGCGCTGTCGGCGCCCGACGTGGCCGCGCTGTGGCTGGTGCCGCCGCTGTTCGTGCTGGCCAGGGCGACGCGGCCGGTGCTGACGCTGGTCAAGGCCATGGCGGGGGTGGTGCTGCGGCTGCTGCGCGTCCCGTCCGCCGAGGAGGTCCGTACGGTCTACACCTCCGGCGAGCTGCCCGTGCTCATCGAGGAGTCGCGCCGCCACCACCTGCTCCGCCAGGACGAACGCGACCGCCTGATCGCCACCCTCGCCCTGCACGCCCGCCCGGTCGGCTCGGTGATGGTGCCGATGAGCGAGGTCGTCAGCGTGCCGGAGACCATCGACAGCGCCGGCCTGCAACGGTACGCCGGCCGCCACGGCCACTCCCGCTTCCCCGTGCACGGCGACGACCCCGCCGAGCTGCGCGGCTACCTGCACGTCCTGGACGCCCTGAACGGCCACGGGGCCCGCGAGCCGCTGCCCCTGCGCGCCCTGCCGCAGGTGCCCGCCACCGCCACCCTGGCCCAGGTGCTGGCCGTCATGCGCGCCCGGCGCGCCCAGCTCGCCGCCGTCGCCGACGACTCCGGCCAGGTGCTCGGCGTCGTCACCCTGGACGACGTGCTCGGCGGCATCCTGACTGGCTGACGACGGGGTCTCTGCGAGATCATGGAGGAGGGCCGCCGCGCGGCCGGGGAACTCGCCGAAGGGCAACGCTCGTGACGAGGATTTCGCTGATCGTGCCGTGCTACAACGCGGCCAGGACCCTGCGCCTGTGCCTGGAGTCGGTGCTGGCCCAGACCCGGCTGCCCGACGAGATCGTGGTCGTGGACGACGCCGGCTCCGACGGCTCGGCGGCCATCGCCGAGGAGCTGGGCTGCCGGGTCGTCCGCCTGTCGGAGAACCGCGGCGTGTCGGCGGCCAGGAACGCCGGCGTCGAGCACACGACCGGCGACGTGATCTTCTTCCTGGACAGCGACGTGGCGCTGCGGCCCGACGCGGTCGCCAACGCCGTCGCCGTCCTGGAGGCCGATCCGGGCGTCGGCTGCGTGCACGGCGTCTACGACACCGAGCCGCTCATCGACGACGGCCCGGTGGAGTGGTACCGGCTGCTGCACCAGGTCCACTGGCGGCGCCGGCACCTCGGCGAGGTCAACAGCGTCGTGTTCGCCCTGGCCGCCATCCGCCGCGAGGTGCTGACCGGGGCCGGACGGCTCGACGAGAGCCTGCGCGACTGCGAGGACGTCGAGTACAGCAGCCGCCTGGCCGTCCGCACCCGGATCGTGCTGACCGACACCGTGGTCGGCCGGCACGACGAGGGCCACCGGTTCCTGCCCGTGCTGTCGGAGCAGTGGCGGCGGGCGCTGCCGCTCATCCCGCTCGCGCTGGCCACGGCCAGGCGGGGCGCGGCCAAGCCGGAGAACGCCAACAGCCGCGCCGGCATCCTCGCCTGCGCGCTGGCGCTGGCCTGCCTGCCGCTCGGCCTGTTCGCGCCGGTGCTGTTCGCGGTGCCCGCCGTGCTGGTCGGGTGGTTCGTGGTGGCCGACCCGGAGCTGCTGCGGTTCGTCCACCGGCAGCGCGGCACCGCCTTCACCGCCTACTTCATGGCCGTGCACCTGGCCGTGCACGTGGTGCTGGTCACCGGGCTCGCCGTCGGCTCGCTGCGCGTCCTGCGGGGCAGCCCGGCCTGACGATCAGGAGGCGGGCGGCTTGAGAGCCGCCCGGTAGACCCCCGCCGTCGCCGCCGCCGCCCGTTCCCAGCTCAGGCCCTCCCGGACGAACCGCTCGCCGCGCTCGCCCAGCGACCGCCGCAGCCCCTCGTCCGACATGACCTCGATCACCCCGCGGGCGATGTCGGACGCCTCCGCGGCCCGCACGAACCGCACGGCGGGCCGTCCGGGCTCGTCCCCGAGGAAGATCCGGGAGAAGCCGTCGCCCAGGACGGTCGCCCGTCCCAGCGCCATCGCCTCGGTCGCCACCAGCCCGAACGGCTCGAACAACGAGGGGAACACGCACGCGTCGGCCAGCTCGTAGTACTCCAGCAACTCGCGGCCCGTGACGAAGCGGCCCGAGGTCAGCACCCGTCCCCGCAGCCCGGTCGCCTCCACGATGCGCCGGACGCCGGCCTCGTCGCCCTCCCCGACGATCAGCAGCCGCAGCCTCGGGACGGCGGCCGACGCCGCGCGCATCGCCTCCAGGAGCTGGTAGACGCCCTTCTGGCGTTCGATCCGGCCCACGAACAGCAGCACCCGGTCGCGCTCGGACAGGCCCAGCCGCTCCCGCAGCGCCGCCGCGCCCCTCCGCAGCGCGTCCCGGTCGAAGGCCGGATCGGCGACGACCCGCTCGTACGTCCCGCCGAGCGGCACCACGTCGATCGGCGTGTGCCGCCACCCGGCGGCGAGCAGCTGCGCGCGTACCTCCGGCGTGGCCACCACCACCCGCCGGGAGATCCGGGCCAGCCGGCGTTCCAGCGCCGCGAACAGGTTCAGCGGGTCGCGGATGGTGCGCTGCGCGGCCACGCCGTACTCGGTGGTGTGCACGTGCAGGACCACCGGCAGGCGCAGCAGGTAGTGGCAGAGCAGGCCGGCCAGGAAGTTCGTCGAGTCGTGCACGGCGACCAGGTCCGGACGCCCGCCGCGGCGCAGCCGCCGCACGTACCGCCAGTTGCTGGCCACGACCTGCGCCGTCAGCAGCAGGAACTCCGTCCGGCGGGTGCGGTTGAGCCGCCGCCCGCGGGTCCCGGGCAGCCGGACGCGCGGCCGGTGCACGGTGACGCCGTCCACCCGCTCGTCCACGGGCAGGCCGCCGACGTTGAGGGTGTGGACGGTCACCTCGTGGTCGCGGGCCAGGTACGGGGTGATCAGCTCGACGTACCGGCCGAGCCCCGCCGTGACGTTGGGCGGGAACTGGTTGACGACGCAGGCGATTCTCATGACAGGTCCTTGAGGTAGACCCGCGCGGCCGACACGGCCACGACGGCCAGCAGGAGAAGGTTGGCCAGCGCGAACCCGGCCAGGCCCCCGGCCAGCCCGTGCCACCGGATACACCAGGCCGGCACGGCCAGCGCCACCGGCGTGCCCGCGAGCAGGCAGCCGATCAGCACGCGGGCGCCGCGCACCCCGTCCATGGACAGCGCCACCGAGTACAGGTTGAACGCCGTGTGCGCCCCGATGCCCAGCGCCGACAGCGCCGTCAGCCCCGTCGAGTACGGGTACTCGCCGCCCATGAGCAGGAAGAACACCGTGCTCGCGGCGAAGGAGAAGACCGCCGTCACCCCCGCCACGGCCGGGACCAGCCGGGCGATCCGCCGCATCAGCACCGGTTTGTCGGCGGTGGCCATCCTGGGCAGCAGCACCAGCAGCACCCCGTCGGTGAACACCACGCCGAGCAGCCGCTTGGGGAAGCCGTTGTAGACCGAGTACACGCCGACGTCGGCCGGGGCCGCCCAGTGGTTGAGGAAGATCACGTCCACGCCGAACAGCAGGCCGGTCAGCGCGGCGACGGCCGTCACGTACGCGCCGTGCCGGTAGAGCGAGCGGGTCAGCCGCGCCGAGAACGCCCGCGGGCGCACCCCCGCCCCCGCCGTCGCCACCACCGCGAACGCCGCGTTCGTCACGATCAGCGCGACCAGGTACGGCTCGGCGTCCCTGATCCCCAGCACCAGCAGGCAGAAGCAGGCCGCGCCCAGGTAGGCGACCGCGACCGCCAGCTTGAGCCGGGCCACCAGCGCGAACCGGCCCAGCCCCCGCAGGAAGCCGTCCGCGAGCTGGTTGACCGTCATCGACACCGCCAGCGCCAGCCCGTAGGCCAGCGTCGGGACGTCCACGTTCAGCGCCGACGTCAGCAGGGGAGCGGCCGCCAGGCCCAGCGCGGCCAGCCCGGCGCTCACCGCCAGCGTCGCCGCCAGCGCCGTGGTGACCAGCGCCGGACGCTCGCCCGGCACGGCCCGCGGCAGCTCCTGGAGCATGACGTAGTGCAGGCTCGTCAGCATGGCCACGGTGACGATCAGCGCGATCGACAGCACCACCGTGAAGTGCCCGAACGCGCTCGCCCCCGCCCCGCGCGCGACGACCAGCGTGGTGGCCGCCGCGATGCCGCTGGCCGCCGTGCTCACCAGCGTCGGCCCGGCCGCCCACCGGTGGCCCCGGACGAGGCCCGCCGCGCGCCCCCTCAGCCCGAGCACCGCGCGTACGCCCGCCGGGCGAACTCCAGGTCGTCGGCCGTGTTGACGCCGCGCGCCTCGGCCGGGTCGTCCACCGGCACGACCGTCAGCGGCCAGCCCTCGGCCCGCGACAGATGCGTCAGGAACGGGAGGAAGTTCACCTCGCCGGTGGCCGAGCCGCGCGCCGCGCCCGCCGCGTACCGCTCCCACGCCTCCCGCAGGCCCGCGGTGGCCAGGCAGAACACGCCGATGTCGCTGAGCCCGCCCGGACGGCACTCCTCGCCCTCGCGAGACTGCCGCACCCGGACGAGCTCCCCGCCGGCCAGCTCGTACTCCACGTAGGGGTCGTCCATCGGCACCAGCGGCAGGGTCAGCCCCTCGCCCGGATGGGCGGCGACGACCCGGCGCACGGTCCGCGCCGACAGGTTCGCCTGGTCGCCCCAGACCACGAGGATCGTCTCGTACCCGGCCCAGTGGCCGGCCGCGCCGAAGATCGCCTCGCCCATCCCGGTCGGCCGCTCCTGCACGCTCACCGACACCCCGGGCGTCCCCGCCACCAGCTCGCCGAACGGGCCCGCGCCCGCCGGGGACACCACGACGTGCACGTGCCCGGCCGGCGGGCGCAGCCGCCGGTGCAGCACGTCCCACACGGTGACGCCGTCGGCCAGGCCGATCATGATCTTCGGCAGGTCGTGGCCGAGCCGCGTCCCGCGCCCCGCGGCCGGGATCACCGCGCACAGCCGCCGTTCACTCACCTCGCCGACCACCTCTCCAGCAGGGACACGATGTGATCCAGGTCCGGCGCCGCGACCGCGCCGGGCGCGGCCTCGGCGGTGTGCACGTGCAGCGTCGCCAGGCCCGCGCCGACGGCCGAGGCCACGCCGTGCGCGGAGTCCTCCAGCGCGACGGCCGCGGCCGGACGCACCCCCCAGCGGCGGCAGGCCGCACGGTAGAACCCCGGGTCGGGCTTGCTCACCGGCACGTCGTCGGCGGTCAGCACGTCGCGCACCGGCAGCGGGCACGCGGACAGCACCCGCTCCACCGAGGCCCGGCTGCCGCCGGTGACCAGGTAGGCCGCCCGGCCGGCCGCGCCCAGCGCGTCCAGCAGGCGGTGTGCGCCCGGGAACGGCCGGACCAGGCCCGCCTCGACGTAGGCGCGGTAGAGCCGCTGCTTGTGCCGCGCCAGCCGGGCGGCCGCCGCCGGGCCGCCGGTCAGCCGGGCGGCCACCGCGGCGGTGCTCGCGCCCGCGTGGTCGGCGTAGCGGAAGGTCTCCAGCGCGGCGGGCGCGTGCTCGGCCAGGGCGTGGCGGAAGGCGGCCTCGTGCGCGGGGGCGGAGTCCACCAGCGTGCCGTCGAGGTCGCACAGCCAGGCCGTCCAGGGAAGCATCCGGCTCACCCGGCCCGCGCCAGCGACGCCTCGCCGAGCACCGCGAGCAGCGCCTCGGCCGTACGCGGGCCGCGGTGGGCGCCGGGCCTGGCCGGGTCCTCCAGGTCGGCGCTGATCCAGCGCGCCCCCGCCCACGAGCCCCGGTCCAGCACGCAGGCCGGCACGGCGGGCCCGGCCGTGCCCCGGCCGCTCAGCACATGCGTGATCGAGGCCCGCTCGTTGCCCGGGTCACCCAGGTAGGCCAGCGTGCGATCCACCAGGTCGGTGGCCGTCAGCCCCTGGACGTCGTGGTCGCCGCCGACGTTCACGACGAACACCCGGGCCGCGGCCCGACTCCCGGACACGGCCTCGGCCAGGCCCGGGGTCAGGTAGCTGGGCAGCAGCGAGGAGTGGGGGGTGCCGGGGCCGAACACGACGAGGTCGGCCTCGGCCAGGGCCCGCAGCGCCTCGGGGTTGGGCGTGACGTCCGCGGACCGGCGGGCCAGCAGCTCGCGCACCCGCTCGGCGGGACGGCCCGCCAGCGCGGCGCGGTCGGCGGCGGTCAGCGGCTCGCGCAGCAGGAACAGCCCGGTGATGGCCCCGGCGTCCTGCGGCGCGACGATGTCGGCCTCGTCGGCCAGCACCCGGCCGTCCTGCTTGAGCGCGACGAGGAAGGCGTTCTCGCCGCCGGTCACGTTCAGCAGCCGCACCGGCGAGCCGAACGTGCGCGCGCACGCCATTACCGCCGCGTTGAAGTCCTCGCCCAGCCGCAGGTACGCCCCGGCGAACACGAGGTTGCCCAGCGCGCAGTCGGCCAGGTCGAGCCCGCCGGGCCGGGCGGCCAGGCGTTCGGCGACCACCCGCAGGTCCCGTGCCGCCCCCGCGAGGCCCGCCGCGGCGATGTCGTCGGTCAGCGCGTCCAGGGCGGCCAGGGTGGTGCCAGGAGGGAGCCGGCGTTCCAGCAGCGTGTGGCGCGGGTCGCCGGGGTCGAGGTGCAGCAGGAGGTTCTTGCGGAAGTCCGACGGGCCCAGCATGCCCGGCAGCCAGCGGCGCAGCGCGCCCGTGGACAGCCCGTTGTCGTACCCGTTCACCAGCAGGGACAGGCTCGTCCCGGAGGTGCGCAGCAGCGCGCGGGCGATGCCGGCCGCGCCGCGCCCGCCGCCGAACAGGGCCACCGACACCGGGCTCATCGCACCTCCTCCAGCGAGGAGCGGCCCAGCGGGAACGGCGCGAGCGGCGCCCGCAGCACGCCCCGGCGCAGCAGCCAGCGTCGCAGCCCGAGATAGCCGACGAACAACGCCCGGTCGCGCGCGCCGCGCCAGAACCGCCAGCCCCGGCTGCCGCCGCCGCGCTCGCGGTGCTCGATCGGCAGCTCCTCCCACGCGTGCCCCAGCTCGGCGACGCGGGCGGTGATCTCGGTCGAGCAGTTCATGCCCGCCGACTCCAGCGGCAGCGCCCTGAACAGCGGGCCGCGCACCACCTTGAAGATCGAGTTGAAGTCGCGGTAGCGGGTGTGGTGCAGCAGGTTGCTGACCGCGCCGCTGGCCGCCGACCCCCACCGGTACGGCAGGCTGTCGGCCTTCCTGACCCGCGCGCCCGAGAAGGCGGGCCCGCCGCCGTCACGGATGCGTTCCAGGAACGCGTCGAGGTTGGCGATCGGGAACTGGCCGTCGGAGTCGAGCAGCACCACCCAGTCCAGCCGGGTGCGCGCGACGGCCGCGGCGATGGCGGCCCCGGCCCCCCGATTGCGCCCGAAGGTGACGACGACGAGCTGCGGGCAGCCCTCCCGCAGCTCCCGCAGGATCTGCCCGGTCGCGTCGGAGCTGCCGTCGTCGCACACGACGATCTCCCACGCGCCCACCCCCGGGTGGCGCTCCAGGTACTCCCGCCATTCCGTCACCGCCGCCGCGATGTTGTCCGCCTCGTTGTACGCGGGTGCCGCCACGGAGACGTCGACGGCCGGCCTGTTCGGCAAGGGGGTCACCTCCTCGGGGTGGCGTCCGTGCCGGCGCCGGCCCCGGTCAGGCGTGTGATCCAGCGATCCAGCGGAAGCAGGTTGATCCCGGCGATCACCGGGACGTGCGCCAGCGTGAACACGATCGCCCCCCAGAACGGGATCGGCCCGCCGGTGAACAGGTTGATGTGCGGGGCGTCGATCCGGTCGGGGAGCTCGACCGGGTTGACCACCTGCCACATCACGTCGAGGAAGCCGGAGAACACGATCAGCACCCCGGTGGCCATGATCTTCAGGCACCGGCCCGGCGAGCCGCCCCCGATCCGGTACGCGGCGGCGACCGTCAGCACGATCCCCGGGTAGAGCAGCAGGTACAGGTGCGTGTAGAAGTTGTCGCCCTGGGCCCGCGCGCCGTCGCCGTAGTAGAACCAGCTGATCCTCGGGATGAGGTAGCCGGTCAGGAACACGAACGGCACGTACAGCAGCCAGTGCAGGCGCGGCGACACCCAGGGGAAGAACGCGATCGCGCAGCACAGGCAGGCGAAGGCGAGCAGCTTGGCGGCGAGCTGCCAGGCCGCGTCGATCTCGCGGGCGTGCGGGGTGGCCAGCCAGACGAAGGCGAAGCCGGCCGCGCCGACGGCCAGGGCGATCCACCAGATGTGGGCGGCCCAGGGGCGCGGGGCGTCGAGCAGGGGGTCGGGATGGTTCACTACCGGTCCTCGTGGGCTCATCGAAGGGTCACGGGAGCGCTCCCAACGCAGTATGTCACCTGTCCCCGTGACGGCCACCGCAATATCAGATAACGGACGCACCGGAACTTGCGGACCGGCTGACTGGTTGTAGTGCGTGCCTGAAAGACCAGCTCAGTGCCCATATGGCGGGTGGTGGAACGATTCACGGCCGGAGTGACCACAAAGGGCCTGCCTGCGATGTCAAGGCCCGGCGTCGGAATCGCCTGAACGAGGTTCCGTCCGGCTCCTTTTGGGTGAAACTTGAACTGTATTCGGAAAGCAGCAGTTCAGAGGACTGTTCGGAGCTGTGGGAGCGCTCCCGCGACTTGTCATCTTTCGGGCCCGTAATTCGGCTTTCGGGCCTGTTGAAACGGCCCAAGGGTCAGGCGACCACGCCCCGCGCGCGCAGTTCCGCCACCTCCGACGCCGACATCGACAGCAGCTCGCCCAGCACCTCGTCGGTGTGCTCGCCCAGCTCGGGAGCGGGCGACGGCGGGACCTGGCGGCCGTCCACGAGAAGGGGGCCGCCGGGGGCCAGGTGGGGGCCGACGCCCGGCTGGTCGAGCGGGGACATCAGCGGCTCGGCCCGCAACACCGCCGCCCCGCCCGCGGCCAGCTCCTCCAACGTCCGGTACCGCGACCACAACACCGACGTGCCCGTCAGCGCCTCCTCGGCCTCGGCCGCCGTCCGCGCGGCGAACCACGGCGCGAGCAGCCCGCCCAGCGCCTCCCGGTGGGCGTACCGGTCGGACTCGGAGCCGAAGTCGGCGGGCAGCGCCTCCTCCAGCGCCGACACCACGCGTCCCAGCCCGGTCGCGGCGACCAGGTCGCGCCAGTGGCGTCCGGTGAGGACCAGGACCATGAGCCGCCGCCCGTCGGCGGTGACGAAGTCGCGGCCGAAGTCACCGTAGAGGTCGTTGCCGATGCGTGGACGGCCGGCGCCGCGGAGCTGGGCCTCGGCCAGGAGGCCCAGGTTGCCCATGGTCGCCAGGGCGACGTCGTGCAGGGCCACGTCGATACGGCGTCCGTGGCCGGTCGCGGCCCGTCGGCGGTCGGCCGCGAGCAGGCCCACGGCCAGGTAGAGGCCGCAGGCGACGTCCCAGGCGGGCAGCACGTGGTTGACCGGGCCGTCGTGGTGGGCGGGACCCGTCACGTACGGCAGGCCGAGCCCGGCGTTGACCGTGTAGTCCACGGCGGGACGGCCGTCGCGGTGGCCGAGCAGCCGCGCGTACACCAGGTCGGGGCGGCGCGCGGCCAGCTCCTCGTACGACAGCCCGGCCCGCGGCGGCGCGTTGGTGAGCACCGTGCCCGCCGCGACGGCCAGGTCGGCGACCAGCTCCCGCCCGCAGTCCGAACGCAGGTCCACGGTGACCGAGCGCTTGCCCTTGTTCAGGCCCGCCCAGTAGAGGCTGCGGCCGGAGGGCGCGAGCGGCCAGCGCCGCGCGTCGGGCCCGCCGCCGACCGGATCGACGCGGACGACCTCCGCCCCGAGCTGGGCCAGCGTCATCCCGCCGAGCGGCGCGGCGACGAAGCTGGACAACTCGACGATCCGCATCCCGGCCAGCGGCGCTGCATGATCCTCCGGCACGGCCACCTCCACCTCGACCCCGCCGATCCTACGCGCGGACGCCGTCCAAATGATCTCGCCGGAAGTTCTGGTAACAAACATTTCCCGAAATAACCGGTCTGCCCCATTGTCATTAACTGGAATTGTTGGAACATATGGTCTGAGTCACGAGTGAAGTCCAAAGATCGCCTACCGCAAGAAGGTGGCGGCGAGGGGAAAGGGGCAACGCTCATGCGCCAGCGTGCTGTCCGTAATTTGGCCAGGCTTGGCACGGCGCACGCCAGGATCACCCGGATCCTGGATGCCGCCGCCGGTGGGAAGAACAACTTCCTCGCCGACAGAGACCTGGTTCGGCATTTCGATCAAGTGACTCCTGTCGCCACCACCGCGGCCCGTGCTGTCCTTGAATACCTGTCGCGGGTGATCCGTCATTTGGCCGCTGTCGAAGGCGTGGACCAGTTCATGATCGTGGGGAGCGGGGTGCCGAACGGCCCGTCGGCCGGCACTCGCCTGCACGACGTGGCCCGCCTGACCTCCGCCGGCCCGGACGTCCGCGTGGTGTACGTCGAGAGCGACCCGATGGCCCTGACGCTGGCCCAGGCCACCATCGAGCCCTTCTGCGACCTGGTGCGCGTGGTCGACGGCGACGTGCGGGAGATGGACGAGATGCTCGGCGACCCGGTGGTGCAGACGTTCCTCGACTGGGACAGGCCGATCGCGGTGCTGCTGCTGTCGGCCCACAGCCTGGACGACGAGTGCGCCCGTACCGTCATCAAGCGCCTGCGGCACGCCGCCCCCGAGGGCAGCTTCCTCGGCCTGCTGCACATCACCTTCGACGGCGTGCCCGGGGAGCTGGCCCCGGCCGTGCGGGGCATGCTCGCCATGACGTTGCCCGGCCTGACCGTGCGCACCCGGGACGAGGTCGCGGACCTGCTGGACGGTCTCGACCTGCTGGAGCCCGGCCTGGTCTGGGTCCCCGAGTGGCGTCCGGGCGGGGACGAGCCCACCTGCGCCGACGCGCCCGGCTCGTCCGGCAACTACGGAGCCGTGGCCCGCATCCCCTGACCCTCCATGTGCGACCTCCGCTCCCCGTCCTCCCGCGTGTCCCGTGTGACAGGCGGGGCCGACCGGTGTCACTGAGGCTTGAGGGGCCATCCGCAATTCATCACCATTTGAAAACCTCCGGGGAAAACCTCTGTAATGGGTAGTGAACACCGTCGCTCAGCCGGGCGGGCGGTGTCGTCCACGCTCGTACCGGTCGGGAGTGCGTCACGGGCCGGCCGCTGCTAGGAATTTCCTTTTCCGGTCGTCGGCGCAGTGATGAACAGGTGGCCCGTTATGTGGAAAAATGTCGGACGAGCGGCTTCAGCTTTCCCGGGCCGTTCCACGACACCGCGTGAAGGTGCGGTCATGGACGACTCGGCCTGGCACATCGAGGAGGCGTCCCTGGTGCTGGTGGAGGCGACGCTCGACGCCATGGCCGCGCTGGGCGACCTGTCGGTGCCCCGCCTGCGGGTGTTGCTGGCGGTCGACCGGCACGGCCCGATGAACCTCCGCTCCCTGGCCGAACGCCTGGACATGTCGTTGTCGGCGGCCGGCCGGGTCGTCGACCGCCTGGACACCGCCGGCCTGCTGAGCAGGGCCCCGGCCGCCCACAGCCGCCGGGAGATCCGCATCAGCGCGACCCCGGCCGGCCGGGAGGTGCTGGAGCGGTTGCGCGCCGCGCGGCGGCAGCGCATCGGCCAGGCGCTGGAGAAGCTGGCCCCGGACGACCGTACGACGCTCGTCCACGTGCTGCGGCGGCTGACCGAGGCGGCCGACTCCTGAACGCCTGATCCGCCGACATTTCCCCTTTATCGCGTTATTTCGGTCGATAGACCTAATGGTGTTTTCGGGGGCGGCGAAACGTTCTCGGGGAACTAACGCATTCCATATGGACACTGTCGCATGCTAGAAACAGTCGCCTGACTGCACGCATCACTTTCAGTCGATTCGCCGGTTTCGGGGTTACGGGAAGCGCCGTCCCCCGCCGCACCGGCGCGGATACCCACAGCGTCATCTCCACGTAAGGGGGTCATGTGTCGTGCCTGGCGGAATACGCATGCATCTGACACGAGCCGAACGCGCCGCCGACACGGCGGCCGCGCGATTGCTGGCGGCGGGCACCCAGTTGCTGCGCGCCGACACCACGCCCGACCGGCGGGCGGTGTACCGCGGCGAGGACAAGGTCAACGACTCCCCGTACCGGCGCCGATGGGCGCACGACAAGGTGGTGCGCTCCACCCACGGGGTCAACTGCACCGGCTCGTGCTCCTGGAAGGTCTACGTCAAGGACGGCCTGATCACCTGGGAGACCCAGCAGACCGACTACCCCAGCGTCGGCCCCGACCGCCCCGAGTACGAACCGCGCGGCTGCCCCCGCGGCGCCGCCTTCTCCTGGTACACCTACTCGCCCACCCGGGTGCGCTACCCGCACGCCCGCGGCGTCCTGGTCGAGCTGTACCGCGAGGCCAGGGCCCGCCTGGGCGACCCGGTCGCGGCCTGGGCCGAGATCACCACCGATCCCCGCAAACGACACCGGTACCAGTCGGCCCGCGGCCAGGGCGGCCTGGTCAGGATCGAATGGGACGAGGCGCTGGAGATCGCGGCGGCGGCCCACGTCCACACGCTCATGACGTACGGGCCCGACCGGGTCGCCGGGTTCTCGCCGATCCCGGCCATGTCGATGGCCTCGCACGCGGTGGGCGCCCGGTTCATGTCGCTGATCGGCGCGCCGATGTTGTCCTTCTACGACTGGTACGCCGACCTGCCCGTAGCCTCACCGCAGGTGTTCGGCGACCAGACCGACGTGCCGGAGTCGGGCGACTGGTGGGACGCGGCCTACCTCATGCTGTGGGGGTCCAACGTCCCGGTCACCCGCACCCCCGACGCCCACTGGGTCACCGAGGCCCGCTACCGGGGCCAGAAGGTGATCGTGGTCTCGCCCGACTACTCCGACGCCACCAAGTTCGCCGACGAGTGGCTGCACCCGCATCCCGGCACCGACGGCGCGCTCGCCGTCGCGATGGGGCACGTCATCCTGCGCGAGTTCTTCGCCGACCGGCAGACCCCGCACTTCACTGGCTACGTCAGGCGCTTCACCGACCTGCCCTTCCTGGTGGGCCTGGAGGAGCACGACGACGGCGGGCTGCGTCCGGGCAAGTTCCTGACCTCGGCCGACCTGGGCGGACAGGAAGAGGAGGACCGGTGGCGGCCGATGATCCTCGACGCCGCCTCCGGCCGCCCGGTCGCGCCCAACGGCACGCTCGGCGACCGCTGGAGCGCCGAGCAGGGACGCTGGAACCTCGACCTGGGCGACCTCGACCCGCTGCTCACCCTGCACGTGCCCGGCTGCGACAGTGCCGAGGTGGTCCTGCCGCGCTTCGACGAGCCCGGGGTCGTCCGCAGGGGCGTGCCGGTCCGGCGCGTCGGCGACCGGCTCGTCACCACCGTCTTCGACCTGCTCATGGCCCAGTACGGCGTCGCCCGCCCCGGCCTGCCGGGCCACTGGCCCACCGGCTACGACGACCCCGACGCCCCCGGCACCCCCGCCTGGCAGGAGCGCATCACCTCCACCCCGGCCGCGCAGGCGATCAGGATCGCCAGGGAGTTCGCCGCCACCGCCGAACGCACCGACGGCCGGGCGATGATCGTGATGGGCGCGGGCACCAACCACTGGTTCCACTCCGACACCATCTACCGCTCCTTCCTGACGCTGCTGCTGCTCACCGGCTGCCAGGGCGTCAACGGCGGCGGCTGGGCCCATTACGTGGGGCAGGAGAAGGTCCGGCCGCTGGCGGGCTGGCAGCAGCTGTCCACCGCGGCCGACTGGGTGCGCCCCTCCCGCCAGATGGCCGGCACGCCGTACTGGTACGTCCACACCGGCCAATGGCGCTACGAACGGTTCTCGGCGGGAACGTTGTCCAGCCCGGCCGGGCCCCGCCGGTTCGCCGGGCGGCACACCGCCGACCTGGTGGCGCAGTCGGCCCGGCTGGGCTGGATGCCGAGCTACCCCACCTTCGCGGCCAACCCCCTCGACCTGGGCCGCCGCATCCACGACGGCGGCGAGGACCCGGCCCGCTGGATCGCCGGCGAGGTCGGGGCCGGACGGCTGGCGTTCGCCTGCGAGGACCCCGACGCGCCGGAGAACTGGCCGCGGGTGCTCACCGTCTGGCGGGCCAACCTGATCGGCTCCTCGGCCAAGGGCAACGAGTACTTCCTGCGCCACCTGCTGGGCGCGCCCGACAACGCCACCGCCGAGGAGGCGCCGCCGCGCGACCGTCCCCGGGAGGTCACCTGGCGGGAGGGGCCGCGCGGCAAGCTCGACCTGCTGCTCGCCCTCGACTTCCGGATGACCTCCACGACGCTCTTCGCCGACCTGGTGCTGCCCGCCGCCACCTGGTACGAGAAGCACGACCTGTCCAGCACCGACCTGCACCCTTTCGTGCACGCCTTCACCCCGGCGATCAACCCGCCGTGGCAGGCCCGCACCGACTTCGACATCTTCCACTCCCTGGCCCGCAAGCTGAGCGAGCTGGCCGCCGGCCGCCTCGACGTCGCCCACGACCTGGTGAGCACCGCCCTCCAGCACGACACGCCCGGCGAGATCGCCCAGCCCGGCGGCGGCGTCCCCGACTGGCGGGAGAGCGGCGTCGCGCCCGTACCCGGCCGCACCATGCCCGCCGTGACGCTGGTCGAGCGGGACTACACCGCGATCGCCGACAAGCTGGCCGCCTTCGGCCCGCTGGCCGAGCGTCAGGGCATGACCGTCAAGGGCGTCACCGTGCGGCCCGTCCCCGAGTCGGCCTGGCTCGCCGCGCGCTGCGGCACGGCCGCCGGAGGCCCGGCCGAGGGCCGTCCGCTGCTGGACAGCGACGTCAAGCTGTGCGAGGCGGTGCTGGCGCTGTCGGGCACCACCAACGGCAGGATCGCCGCCGAGGGCTTCGACCGGCTCGCCGAACGCTGCGGCCCCGGCTCGGGGCTGTCGGAGCTGGGCGCGTCGGTCGCCGGGCACCGCACGGTGTTCTCCGACACCCAGGTCCGGCCGGTGCCCGCCGGGGCCAGCTTCGAGTGGTCGGGCGCGGAGGGGCACGACCGCCGGTACGCGCCGTTCACCATCAACACCGAGCACCGCAAGCCCTGGCACACGCTCACCGGCCGCCAGCACTTCTACCTCGACCACGACTGGATGGCCGAGCTGGGCGAGCAGCTCCCCGTCTACCGGCCGCCGCTGGACCTCGACGCGCTGGGCGAGAGCCTGCCCGCCGCGCCCGACGGCGGCAAGGCGGTGAACGTCCGCTACCTCACGCCGCACTCCAAATGGTCGATCCACTCCGAGTACCAGGAGAACCTGCTCATGCAGACCCTGGCCAGAGGCGGCCCGGTCATCTGGATCAGCGTCGAGGACGCCGCCGCCATCGGCGTGGCCGACAACGACTGGATCGAGGCGCTCAACGTCAACGGCGTCGTGGTGGCCCGCGCCGTCGTCTCCCACCGCATGCCGGCCGGCACCGTGTTCATGTACCACGTCCAGGAACGCCTGGTGAACGTGCCCAAGTCGCAGGCCACCGGCCGGCGCGGCGGTGTGCACAACGCGCTCACCAAGCTCCTGGTCAAGCCGACCCACCTGATCGGCGGGTACGGCCAGCTCTCCTTCGCCCCCAACTACTACGGCCCCACCGGCAACCAGCGCGACGCGGTGACCGTCATCCGCCGCAGGGATCAGGAGGTGCGTTACCGATGCGACCTATGGCCCAGATCGCCATGGTGATGAACCTGGACAAGTGCATCGGCTGCCACACCTGCTCGGTGACCTGCAAGCAGACGTGGACCAACCGGCCGGGCACCGAGTACGTCTGGTTCAACAACGTCGAGACCCGCCCCGGCCAGGGCTATCCCCGGGGCTGGCAGGACCAGGACCGGTGGCGCGGCGGCTGGCGGCTGCGCCACGGCCGCCTGGTGCCCCGCGCCGGCGGCCGGCTGCGCCGCCTGACCACGCTCTTCGCCAACCCCGACTTCCCCGGCCTCGACGACTACTACGAGCCGTGGACCTACGACTACGACAACCTCATCAGCGCGCCGCTCGGCGACGACGTGCCGACCGCGCCGCCCCGCTCGCTGATCGACGGACGGCCCACCGCCGTCACCTGGGGCCCGAACTGGGACGACGACCTGGGCGGCGGCCCGGAGCAGCTCGCCGCCGACGTCGTCCTGCGCAAGGTGAGCGACACCGTGCGCCTGGACTACGAGCGGGCGTTCATGTTCCACCTGCCGCGCATCTGCGAGCACTGCCTCAACCCCTCCTGCGTGGCCGCCTGCCCGTCGGGGGCGATGTACAAGCGCATGGAGGACGGCATCGTCCTGGTCGACCAGGACCGGTGCCGGGGGTGGCGGATGTGTGTGTCCGGCTGCCCGTACAAGAAGGTGTACTTCAACCACCAGACCGGCAAGGCCGAGAAGTGCACGTTCTGCTACCCGCGCATCGAGGCGGGTGAGCCGACGGTCTGCTCCGAGACGTGCGTCGGCCGCCTGCGCTACCTCGGGGTCATGCTCTACGACGCCGACCGCGTCGGGGAGGCCGCGGCCGTGCCCGAGGAACGTGACCTGTACCAGGCGCAGCTCGACTGCTTCCTCGACCCCGCCGACCCCGGGGTGGTCGCCGCCGCCGAGGCGGCGGGCATCCCGCACGACTGGCTGGAGGCCGCCCGCCGCTCGCCCGTGCGCCGGCTCATCACCGAGTTCCGGATCGCGCTGCCCCTGCACCCGGAGTACCGCACGATGCCCATGGTCTGGTACGTCCCGCCGCTGTCGCCCATCGTCGACGCGCTGGCCGAGACCGGCCACGACGGCGAGGACGCGGGCAACCTGTTCGGCGCCATCGGCTCGCTGCGCATCCCGGTCGGCTACCTGGCCGAGCTGTTCACCGCGGGCGACCCGGCCCCGGTGGAGGCCGCGCTGTGCCGCCTGGCCGCCATGCGCTCCCACATGCGGGCCCGCAACCTCGGCGACGAGCCGGACCCCGGCATCGCCGCCGGGACCGGTCTGGAGGCCGCCGACCTGGAACGCATGTACCGCCTGCTCGCCCTCGCCAAGTACGACGAGCGGTACGTCATCCCCACCGCCTACGTCACCTCCGACCACACCGGGGAGGCGGGATGCAGCCTGGACGCCCCCGGCGGCCCCGGCATGCTCGCCGAGGGCTTCCACAGCCCGCCGGTCACCAAGGACGAACGGCTGCGCGGCCGGGTCAACCTCCTCAACTGGGACGGCAAGGGCACACCCGACGGCCTGTTCCCGTCCAAGGGCGAGGCGGGCGAGTGAACCGGTACGAGTCCCGCCTGATCCACCAGGCCGCCTCCCTCCTGCTGAGCTACCCGGGGGACGACTGGGCCGCCCGCCTCGACCTGGTGCGCACCGCGCTGGACACGGGGGGCGGCGCCGCCACCGAGCGCCTGCGCGGCTTCTGCGCCGAGGCCGCGGCCCAGCCCGCGCTCGACGCCGGCGCCGCGTACGTGGCCACCTTCGACCGCAGCGGCCGCCGCACGCTCCACATGACCTACTACGGCGACGGCGACACCCGCAGGCGCGGCGAGTCCCTCCTGGAGCTCAAGACGCTCTACCGCGACCACGGCTGGCAGCCCGGCGCCGGGGAGCTGCCCGACTTCCTGCCGGTGATGCTGGAGTTCGCCGCCCGCGTGCCCGGCCCCGGCGGCCGGCTGCTGCGCGACCACCGGCCCGGCCTCGACCTGCTGCGCACCGGCCTGACCGCGCGCCGCAGCCACTACGCCGCCGTCGTGGAGGCCGTGCTGATGACGTTGCCCCGCGCCACGTCCGCCGACCGCCGGACCGTGCGGGAGCGGGTGGCGCTCGGCCCGCCCGCCGAGCGGGTCGGCCGTACCGTTCTGCCCGAGGTTCCCGGAGGGGTCCGCTGATGAGACATCTGGAGATCGCCCTGTGGGGCGTGCTGCCGTACGTCGTCCTGGTGCTGTTCGCGGCCGGTGTGGCCTGGCGTCACCGCTACGACCGGTTCGGGCTGACCACCCGTTCCAGCCAGCTCCACGAGAGCCGCCTGCTGCGGGTGGGCGGGCCGCTGTTCCACTTCGGGCTGCTGTTCGTGATCGCCGGTCACCTGGTCGGCCTGCTCGTCCCCGAGCGGTTCACCGAGGCCGTGCACGTGACCGAGCCCATGTACCGGCTCAACGCCCTGGTCGTCGGCGGGCTGGCCGGGCTGGCCACCGTGGCCGGGCTCGGTGTGCTGCTGTGGCGGCGGCTGCGCGTGCGGGCCGTGCGGCGGGCGTCCGGGCGCTCCGACCGCGTCCTGTACCCGGTGCTGGCCACCGTGCTGCTCGCCGGGCTGATCGCCACCCTGCTCGGGCCGTACGGCCACTACGACTACCGGCTCGGCGTGTCGGTGTGGTTCCGCAGCCTGCTCGAACTGGAGCCGGACGTGGACGCCATGGCGTCGGCGCCGTTCGTCTTCCAGGCGCACACGCTGCTCGGGCTGGCGCTGTTCGCGCTGTGGCCGTTCAGCCGCCTGGTGCACGCCTTCGCCGCCCCCGTCGCGTACCTGGCCAGGCCGTACATCGTCTACCGCTCGCGCGGTGGCGCCCTGCCCCGATGAGCGCCGAAGCCGCCGCGACCACGCTGATCGTGGCGCTGGGCTTCCTGCGCACCCCGCTGAACCTGGCCGTCCTGCTGACCGCCGTGGTGCTCACGACCCTCGTCCTGCTCGCGCTGGGACGGCTGCGCGCCTCCCACGTGGTAACTTCACAGAAGAAGTTACTTCTTGGAGGATTTATCTTCTCCGGGAGGGAGAACAGGAAGTGAGGATCGTGTGCCGAACACCCCGGACCCGTCCGACGCCGGCCGGCTCTACCGCCGTTACCTGAGCGCGGTGATGCTGCACGGCCACGCCGGCGCCAAAGCGTGCGGCCTGGGCGCCACCGACCTGTACGCCCTGAACATCCTCGAACTCGCCGGCCCGATGACCCCCGGCGAGCTCGGCACCCGCACCGGCCTGACCACCGGCCCGACCACCCGGCTGATCGACCGGCTGGAACAGGCCGGGTACGTCCGCCGCGTCCCCGCCCCCGACGACCGCCGCAAGGTGATCGTCGAGCCGGTCGGCAAGCCCGCCGAGCTCGACGAGGTCATGGCCCCCGTCCGGCGGAAGATCGGCGACATCCTCGCGGAGTACCCGGCCGAGCACCGCGACGTGCTCTTCGACTACTTCGACCGGGCCGCCCGCGCCTACCAGGAGGCCGCCGAGCAACTGCGCTCCGGCTCCTGACCCGGCTCCCGAACCGGCTTCGCGGTCAGCGGAAGTCGGAGATGCGCAGCACCGCCAGCATGTCCGTCGCCCGCGAGCCGGTCGAGAAGGACGCCTCCACCCCGATCCAGCCGCGGAAGGCCCCCGTGTCGTCGATGATCTGCATCAGCGGCTTGACGTGGGAGTTGCCCGTGTAGCAGAACTCGCCGCGCTCCATCGCCAGGCACGTGCACCAGTGCCACAGCGTGTCGCGGCGGTCGGACTTGGAGATCGTCGTCAGGTAGTACTGGATCGAGCTGACGTTGGGCCGCGTCCCGCCGCCGAACTTGGGGCAGCCGCCCGACTTCTGGCACGCTCCTCGCGAGGACGGCTGCAGGTAGGTCAGGCACGAGGTGGTCGACTTGCAGGCGCGGAAGGAGGAGAGGCCGAACGGCTGGTCGCCGGCCTTGACCAGCGTGCCGCTCGCCCAGCTCGTCAGGTCCTGCCGGAGCGAGCCGGGGAAGGCCCGCACCGAGCTCATCGCGCGCCGGGTGCCGACCGCGGCGTTGCTGCCGTACCCGTAGCCGTGCGTGGCCAGGCTGCTGGCCTTGAGGTCGAGGCGGGCCAGCTTGCCGTCGGGCGAGGTGCGGACGTACCACTGCTCGGTCCAGGTCTGGGCGATCTTCCACCGGATGGTGAGCACGTTGCCCGCCAGCGTGTACGTCCCCGTACGGGCCTCGCTCGGCCCGCCGGTGTAGCCGCCCGCGGTGAGCACCTCGCAGCCGCGCGGGCGGGTGGCGACGCCGCCCGCCTTCGTCGTGCAGCTCGGGTCGGGCACGGTGCCGGTGCGCTGCCTGGCCTTGGGGAAGCGCTGCCACCACAGGTAGAGGGCGGCGCTCACCGTGCCGTTCGCGGCGAAGCGGTAGGTGCCCAGACGCACCCAGTTCTGCCGGGAGGCGGCCTGGAGATGGCCCTGCGAGACGACGAAGGTGGACTTGCCGCCCGGCAGCGACGCCGCGGCGGCCGAGGAGGTCGCGGTGGACGTGGTGGACGTGGTGGACGCGGTGGACGCGCCGGTGACGGCGGTCACCGGCTGGACGGGCAGGAGGGCGAGGGCGAGCACGAAGGAGAGGACTGCCGCTGCGGTACGCATGGAGATGCTCCGTAGGCTTGCGGGCGTTGGCCGATCGTCAACGGCCCACCGTATTCCGGCCTGACCGGATCTGTCCGGGAAAGCGGTCAAGAGGATCCTGACAACGCTCGACGCGCGCCCGTGAGGGCCACCCCCTAGGATGAGGGGGTTCCCGATCCCACGAGGAGGTTGATCATGTCGTTCCCACCGCCCGGCATGGTTCTCGGCGACGCCCCGGCGCGCACTTCCTCGCGGGAGGCCGCCACAGGCTGATCCACCGCGTCGAAGTGCTCTTCATGACCATCACTGGTTCGATCATGAGGAGCCCTGAGTGCTCGAGATCCGCTGGACCGAAGACGGCGAGGCCCGGTCGGCCCGCTGGCGTTCCGAGAACGGTTCGCCGCCGCCCGCGCACGTGGTGATCGCCGACGACCGGCTGGCCGCCGCCACCGCGTACCGCCTGGCCTGCGAGGGCACGGCCCTGCTGTGGCGCGGCGACTTCCACGCCGCCCGCCGGCTGCTGCGCGCCATGGCACGGCGCGCCGACCACCACCCACCCCCGCCCGCCCCCTCGCTCGCGCGTGCCTTCCACCAGCAGCGCCAGGCCCGTTCCCAGCGGGCCGTCGTGCTGGGCCGGCTGCTGGTGCCGCTCGACCCGGACCACGCCGTCCCCCTGCGGCGTGCCCCCGACGTGCGGCGCGCCTGCGCGGAGGTCTACGGCCCCGGGGAGGCGTCGGTGACCTCGCTGCGCGAGCTGCTGGGCATCGTCGGGGCCTACGAGTGGCGCAGGAGAGGCGTCGAGGTGCCCGCCCTGAACGACCGCGTCCATCCCCACTACGGCGTCTTCTCGCCGGTACGCGGCGAGTACGTCGACCTGGTGGCCAGGGCGCCGCTGGTCTCGCGCGCCGGGGCATTCGACATCGGCACCGGGACCGGCGTGCTCGCCGCCGTCCTGGCCCGCAGGGGCGTCCGGCGGCTCGTGGCCACCGACCGCGACCCGCGCGCCGTGGCCTGCGCCCGCGACAACCTGCGGCGGCTGGGCCTGGACGGCCGGGTCGACGTCCTGGACGCCGACCTCTTCCCGCCCGGACGCGCGCCGCTCGTCGTCTGCAACCCCCCGTGGTTGCCGGCCAAGCCGGCCTCGCCCCTCGACCACGCGGTCTACGACCCCGGAAGCCGCATGCTGCGCGGCTTCCTCGACGGCCTGGACGAGCACCTGGAACCGGCGGGCGAGGGCTGGCTGATCCTGTCGGACCTGGCCGAACGCCTGGGGCTGCGGACCCGAGCCGAGCTCCTGTCCGCCTTCGCGACGGCGGGCCTGCGAGTCGTGGGCCGCCTCCAGGCCAGGCCCCGGCACCCGCGCGCCTTCGACGCGTCCGACCCCTTGCACGCGGCCCGCGCGAGCGAGATCACCTCCCTGTGGCGCCTCCGCCGCACCTGACCACCCTGCCCGGTCCGCACCGCGCCGAGCCGCAACCGGACCGACCCACCCGCTGCGCCCTGCCCACCCCTGGGCGGGCGGGGCTGCACGGAACCTTCACCTGGTGTGCCGGGGATCTGCGCACTCGTCTGGTTGGCTGGGTTCATGATCGACATTGACCCCGCCTCCCGCCCCGACCCGATCGCCTACCTCGACCACGTCGCCTCGACCGACGTCGGCAAGGGCTACAAGCGGCAGGTCCTGGACCTGCTGGACCTGCGGCCCGGCCAGACCGTGCTCGACCTCGGCTGCGGCCCGGGGACGGACCTCGCGGCCATGGCCGACGCCGTCGCCCCCGCCGGACGGGTGATCGGCCTCGACCGCGACCCGGTGATGGTCGCCGAGGCCCGCGCCCGCCTGGCCGGACGGCCGCTGGTCGAGGTGCGCCCCGGGGACGTGCACGCGCTGCCGGTCGCGGACGGGAGCATCGACCGGGCCCGTACCGACCGGGTGTTGCAGCACGTGGACGACCCGGCGCGGGTGCTGGCGGAGTTCCGCCGGGTGGCCCGTCCCGGGGCGCGGATCGTCATGGCCGAGCCCGACTGGGAGGGCCTGCTGATCGACTCGCCGCGCCCGGACGTGGGCCGCACGCTGACCCGGTTCATCGCCACCGAGATGATCCGCCACGGCACGCTCGGCCGGCGTCTGGCCCGGTTGTGCGTGGAGGCGGGCCTCGCGGTGCGGTCGGTGGTGACGGTCGCGCCCGTCTTCCAGGACCTGGCCACCGCCGACCAGGTCCTCGGCCTGCGCCGCAACCTGGTCAGGGCCGTCGGCGCCGGGTACCTCGAACCCGGCGCCGAGGAGTGGTTCGACGACCTCGCCTCCCGCCCCTTCCTGGCCTCGGCCCTGCTGTTCCTGGTCACGGCCGAGGTGGATTGAGCGTCGGGCGGGTCAGCCGATGCGCAGCGGCAGGGTTCGGGGGCCGCGTACCTGACCGGGTGCCCAGGTGACGGCGTCGGGGTCGGCGAGGGTGAAGGTGGGGATGCGTTGGAGCCAGACGTCGAGTGCGGTGCGGAGTTCCATGCGGGCCAGGTG